>DDSR01000039.1 GCA_002343455.1 Deltaproteobacteria bacterium UBA2385
CCCCAACCCCGACCCTGAGCCCGACCCCGACCCTGAGCCCGACCCCGACCGAGCCGATCCGCTCGGTCGTGATCGAGCCCACGGAGGGCAGCGCCTACGGGCCTCACCTCCCCGCCGAGGGCCCCCTGCCCCTGGTGCTCGGCTTCGAGCTCCCGCCGGCCCCCGGCGAGCGCTGCGTCACCATGCCCGTGCTCCAGAGCGAGTCCACCCGGCTGGTGGACCAGGGCGACCAGGCCCGCCTGAACGACCAGCACCGCGAGGCCGCCGACTCCTACCGGGCGGCCGTCACCGTCGATCGCTGCAACGCGATCGCCTGGACCGCGCTGGGCCAGCTGGCCCTGGCCGCCGACGACCTGGACGTGGCCGTCTCGGCCCTGGAGTACGCCACCCGGCTCCGGCCCACGCACTACGGCGCCCAGACCTCGCTCGGGCTGGCCTACGAGGCCCGCGGCGACCTCAACCGGGCACGCATGGCCTGGCAGCGGGCCCTCGAGGCGCGCCCCGGGCACCCCGCCGCCGAGGACGGCCTCCGGCGGGTCGGGCGCTGAGCGCGGCGTGTCGGGCGCTGAATCCAGCCGTTCGGCCGGGGGTCAATCCAGTTGACCAGAGGGCTCCGACGCCGGTAGAGTAACCGCCCTTCTCTGGAGCGTTCAATGAGCCGCACCCCCTTCATCCTGCCCGAGGGCCTCGTCCTGCGCCAGGAGGACGATGGCCTCGTCGTCGAGTACGACGGCGACATCGAGCTGAGCACCACCCTGGGCGGGCGCATCGCCCTCCTCAACTCGACCGGCGGCGATGTGATCCTCAACGCCGCCCTGGAGGTGGGTCAGATCAAGTCGGCCGGGGCGCTGCGGGCCCAGGGCGACGTGCGGGCCGAGCGGATCGAGGCGGGCAGCGTCCAGGTGGGCGGCGACCTCCGCGCCACCACCATCCAGTCCGGCGGTCGCGTCTCCTGCGGTGGGGACCTCGACGCCGAAGAGCTGCGCGCCAGCAGCGTGCAGAGCAGCGCCCTGCGGGTCGGCACCCTCGAGGCCAGCGGCGAGGTCGAGACCACCGGCCAGACCCGCCTGGGACGCGGCCGCGCCTCGGCCCTGCGCGCCGGCGGCGACCTCGAGGCCGACGAGCTGACCCTCAGCGGCGAGCTGGCATCGGTCGGCGGGGCCCAGGTCGGCGTGCTGGCCGCGGACACCGCCTCCATCGGCGGCGATCTGAAGATCGGCCGGGCCGAGCTGGCGGGAAGCCTCCACACGGGCGGCGACCTCAGCGGCTCCAGCATCGAGGTGGGCGGCGACCTCCAGGTCGAAGGGGATCTCATCGTCGACAACGCCTCCGTCTCGGGCCAGCTGCAGGCCCGCAGCATCTCCGTGCAGGGCCTCGAGGCCACGGGCGGGGTCAGCGCGGCGACCATCGTCGGCCGGGAGAGCCTCAGCCTGGGCGGCGACATCCGGGCCGATCGCATCGACGGCGGCGATCTGCGCATCGACGAGGGCGACGTCAACGTCCGCATCCTGGCGGCGACCCGCTCCGTCCACCTCGGCGCGATCACCATCAAGTCCGACATCGTCATGGCCCCCACCGTGACCATGGACGCCTCCGCCGGCGGCCGGATCAGCGTCCTGGAGAGCGGCACCGAGCCGGGCACCAGCCGGGTCAAGGGCTGCCTCAGCCTGGAGGACCTGGAGGAGCTCTTCGGAAACTCCCAGCAGTTCCTGGCCGAGCGCGGCCTCGAAGACCCCGGCTACGGCCCTCGCACCGCCAGCGCGACGCCTCCTCCTCCCGCCCGGGCCAGCACCCGGAAGTCGAAGGCCGCGGCCGCTCCTCCTCCCCCTGCCCCCGAGCCCCAGCGCGAGGTCGAGGTCGAGGTCGAGGTCGAAGACCCCGGCGACTCCATGCTCGCCTCGATCGGCCCCATCGCGGCCGAGGTCCACGCCGCGATCGAGGCCGAGGACGACCGCACGCTGGACGAGATGCTCGACCACGAGCCCGACTCCCCGACCAACGGGATCGACCACGGCAGCGCCCTGGACTCGCTGATCGAGCTGAGCAACGTCAGCGAGATCGACGCGATCGAAGAGGGCAGCGCCTCGGTCCGGGTCAGCTCCTCCCCCGGGCCCTCCATCCAGGTCCAGGCCGAGGGCGAGTACGACCTCTTCGGCTGGGCCGACCAGATGCTGACCGAGGTGGTGGCCCCCGACGCGGTCAAGGACCTGGACATGGAGATTGACATCGACGTCGAGGTCCCTACCGGCAGCGTCGAGCCGATCCTCGAGCCCGAGCCCGAGCCCGAGCCCGAGCCCGAGCTGGTCCCCGAGCCGGCCGAGGACCCCATCCACGGGCAGATCCAGGAGACCGTCGGCAAGATCGTCACCTGCTACCTGCACACCGAGATGCCCCCGGCCGTCTCCCGGCTGAAGGACCTGGTCGAGGCCCGGGACTACGGGCGGGTGCGCAGCGACATCACCGAGATCTGGAACCAGCTCCTGAAGTTCCACCAGAAGCGGGGGATGCGCATCCAGCCCCAGGTCACCACGACCTTCAACACCATCAACTCGCTGGTGCGGAAGCTGTAAAGCCCCTCTGCCCCCCCGCGCCTCGCTTGCCGCGAGAGGGCTAAGGCCCTTACACTTCGACTCCCTCCCTTCCCCTCGCGGAGTGCCTCGCATGAGCACGGACGCCCACGGTCGAACAGCGCAGGCACGGCTGGCCTTGCTGTTTGCCCTGCCCATGCTGGCCGGCTGCAACAAGTACGAGCTCTTCGCCCTCGCCGGCTACGAGCAGGCCAGCTTCCAGAACGACGCCGACGTCATCTTCGTGATCGACAACTCGCCCTCGATGGAGGAGGAAGCCTCGGCCCTGGGCCTGAACTTCCAGCTCTTCATCCAGGCCCTGGCCGACCCGACGGCCGGCGGCGTCGTGACCGAGACCCTCTCCGACGCCGTGGACAACTACGTCTCCTACACGACGGTCCGGGGCAGCGTGCTGGACTACCAGCTCGGCATCACCACCACCACGGTGGACAGCTCGCGCGGCACGGCCACCGAGATGGACCCCGGCGAGGCCGGCACCCTGATCGGCCCGGTCATCAGCCGGGGCACCGCCGAGGTGGTCCCCGACTTCCTGGGCCAGCTGCTCTGCGAGACCACCAACTGGAACCAGACCAACCTGCCCGACGAAGACGACGCCTTCAAGTGCGGGCAGGAGGCCATCCCGGCCTTCATCAGCGAGGAGTACCTCGACTGCCTCTGCGGCGAGGGCGCCTGGGAGACGAACCAGGGCGGCGGCACCGAGCAGCCGCTCGAGGCGGCCCTGCTGGCCATGTGCCGCGCGGTCGAGAACCCGCCGGACGTCTGCTTCCACAGCTACGCCTCCTCGGACGCCACCGACAGCGAAGGCCGCAACATCGGCACCTTCGAGGACAACCACATCGGCATGAACGCCGGGCTGATCCGCGAGGGCGCCACGACGGTCATCGCCATCGTCACCGATGAAGGCGACAACAGCAGCCAGTACCTCAGCAACGGCGACGACGACCCGAGCCCCTACCTGGACGCCTTCGCCCAGTTCGACCAGAAGGTGCGGCTGGCGGCGATCGGGCCGCGCCTGGACACCGAGGGGCTGCAGGCCACCGCCTGCGCCAGCGGCTCCACCGAGCGCGACACGGTGCCCTACTGGTCGGTCAAGCGCCTGCACACGGCGGCCCTGTCCACCGGCGGGTTCTACGCCGACATCACCCAGGGCGGCGACACCGACTGCACCGTCTCGGACTTCTCGGTCCACCTGGACAACCTGGGCTCCTTGCTGGTCAACCTGGTCAACGCCTTCGAGCTGCGCAGCGTCCCCGACCCCTCCACCATCCGCGTCTTCGTCGACAGCGAGGAGGTGGCCGAGGCCGTCCGGGTCGATGACGGCGAGGGCGACGCCCTCTACGACAACGGCTGGACCTACGAGCCCGCGCAGAACGCCGTGGTCTTCTGGGGCACGGCCGTCCCCGACTACAACGCCGACGTGCAGATCTACTACCGTCCCCTGGACGGCCAGCCGCGCGTCCTGCCCTTCTGAAGCCTGCTTCCTCATCTCGCTGAACCCGCTTCCGCCGAGCTCTCCATGCGACTCCTTGCCGCCTCCCTCCTCACCCTGGCCCTGGCCTCTTCCACGGCCTGGGGCCAGCAGCCCGAGCTGAAGACCGTCGACATCGGCGTCATCCAGGACTCCGACATCAGCGTGGTCCAGAAGATCCTCTTCCCCAAGGCGAAGCGGACCGAGCTGGGCGTCCACCTGGGGTGGATGCCCTTCGACGCCTTCACGACGACCCCGATGGGCGCGCTGACCTTCGGCAGCCATATGAGCGAGAGCCTGGGCTGGGAGATCGGCCTGGGCGGCGGCTACGGTCTGAAGAACGGGACGATGCGCAAGCTGGAGGGGCCCGCCTACGCGGTCGCGCCCGACGCCTACCGCTACCTGGGCAGCGCCTGGGGCGGCATCCAGTGGGCCCCCATCTACGCCAAGATGAACTGGCTGGGCCGAAAGGTCGTCCACCACGACGTCTACGGCACCGCCACCGCCGGGGCGACCATCGAGCAGGCCATCCTGCCCGACAACGCCATGGCCGTGGCCCCGACCGTGGGGCTGGGCGTGGGCATGCGCTTCTTCCTCAGCGACAAGGCCACCCTGCGGGTCCAGCTCAAGGACGACATCCTGGCCCAGTTCCGCAGCAAGACCGCCGACAGCCAGGGCCTCTTCATCAAGCAGAACGCCTCCATCACCGCAGGGATCACCCTGCTTGGGAAGCGCAAGTGAGCACCATCCTCGCCCTGTTGGTCCCCGCCCTCGTGGTCATGGGCCCGGGCGCGGCCTGGGCGCAGGAGGAAGGGCCGCGCGTGCTGGAGCCGGGGGCCGAGGTCTCCGCCGAGGCCTCGACGGTCGGGACGCTCTTCGTCGGGCACGCCGCCGAGGCCGAGAAGGCCGGCTTCCCCTACGCCGCCCTGGTCCTCTACGGCACCGCCATCTCGACCGACCCGCTGGCCGCCGGCAAGAGCGCCGGAGACGCGCTGCGCCTGGCCGAGCAGGTCGGCGACCTGACCCTGCTGGAGCCGATCTTCGGCAAGAACGTCGGCCTGGACGTCGACCCGACCACCCGGGGCCGGATGGCCCTGCTGGCTGCACGCTATGCGCACGCCCAGGACAGCCACGCCGTGGCTGTCGGCCTGCTGAAGATGGTCGCCCCCGACTCGCCCGCCTACGCCGAGGCCAAGGCCCTCGAAGGGGTCGTCCTCTCCCACACCGGCCGCTACCCCGAGGCCATCGCCGCCTTCCAGGTCGCCATGGCCGCCGGGGTCAAGCGCCCCGACGCCGAGCGCTGGGTCACGGTGATGAACCTCGACGTCGCCCGCGCCTACTACGGCGCCGGCGACTTCGTCCGGGCGATCGAGTACTTCGCCAAGGTGCCGCGCAGCTCGCCCTGGTGGTCGCAGGCCCAGTTCGAGCGCGCCTGGGCCCACTTCCGGCTCGACGACCTCAACGGCACGCTGGGCCTGCTCTCGACCCACAGCTCGGCCTGGTACGCCGACCGCTACTTCCCCGAAGCGGCCATGCTGGAGGTCTACAGCCTCTTCCTGCTCTGCAAGTTCCCGGCGGCCGGCAAGGGCATCGACGCCTTCGCCAGCCGCTTCACCCCGATGCAGGCCGAGCTCGCCAAGGTCGGCAGCCTCACCCCGGCCCAGGCCTTCGAGTCGATCGCCAGCAAGCAGGGCGCCGGGCTGCCCCCGATGGTGGCCGACCTCTTCCTGGGCGAGGCCCGCTTCCAGCGCGCCGCGGGCGCCGCCAAGGCCCTCGACGCCGAGCTGGCCCGCCTGGGCAGCGCCTCAGGGCCGTGGGCCGAGTCCGCCCGCTCCTTGCTCAGCGCCCGCAAGAACGAGCTGGTGCAGGCCGAGGGCGGCCGGGTCCTGGCCCGCGCCCGGGCGATGGAAGAGGAGCTCTCGACCATGCTGGCCAGCATCGAGATGAACAAGCTCGACATCCTCCAGATGGAGAGCCGCATGTACGAGCGGGCGGCCAACACCGGCGCGATGGAGAAGGCCAAGGCCACCGTCGACCGGGCCGTTCGGGTCCGCGAGGGCTACCGCCACTGGCCCTACGAGGGCGAGGGCTGGGCCGACGAGATCGGCTGGCTGCGGGTCGACACCAAGGCCGAGTGCCCCGAGAGCTTGCGGACGGGCCGCTGAGCCCTGCTATGCTGAGGGCATGATCCCCCTCCTGCTCCTGCTGGCCTGTTCGCCTCCCACGGACTCCGGTGGGACCGTGGGGGATGGGGGTGGCAGCACCACCACCGGTGACGGCGGCTCGGGGGATGGGGGTGGCAGCACCACCACCGGTGACGGCGGCTCGGGGGACGGTGGTGGCAGCACGACCACCGGCGACGGGGGCACCGAAGACCTCGGCCTGCCCGACTTCGCCCTGGTCGACCTCAACCCGAACTCGCCCCTGTACGGCCAGACCGTCTCGCCCCGCGACACCCTGGAGCAGGTCTCGGGGTGGTACTTCACCCACGCGAGTTGAAGCTACTGTCGTAGCCAGGCTGGCTACCTCAGCGATCTGCAGGACGAGCTGGACCTGAACCACCCCGAGCTGGGGGTTCAGCTGCTGGTGATCAACGCCATCGGCTACGAGTCGGGGCTCGAAGACCTCTACGAGGCGACCGACCTGCCCGTGCTCCAGGACGACGAGAAGGCCCAGGTCTGGATCCGGTGGGAGGCTCAGTGGCGGGACACCTATGTGCTCGACGGCGACAACGAGCTCGTGGGCGTCTACAACCTCACCGAGCACGACCTCTCCGACCCGGACGAGGTCCAGGGCTTGCTCGACCTGCTCGTCGCGGCGGCGGGGGGCTGAGAGGCGCTCCTCAGCGCGCGTCGTAGGCCTGCAGCAGGGCCTCGGCCAGCCGATCGCCGATGCGCTCGTGGGCCTTGCCCGAGAGGTGCACGTAGTCGCCCGTACCCAGCCCGCGGGTCCGCCCCCAGACCAGGGCGCTGCCCTCGCCTCCCATCGCCTCCCAGGCGCTCCAGAAGGCGCAGCCCGCCTCTTTCGCCACCTCGCGCTGCCGGGCGACCATGTTGGGCATGCCCTTGCGGCTCATCGGCGTGCCCTTGACCTCCTCGCCCGAGCCTTCGGGGGGAGGCTCGATGTAGCCCTGGTCCAGCGGCGTCACGACCAGGCAGGCGGCGTCGCCCTTGCCGGCCAGGATCGTCTGTAGACCTTCCCGGAAGATCGGCGTGTAGCCGCGGCCACTGTTCACGGTCAGGGTGGGGTAGCCCGCCTCGTTGCCGCCCAACATCACCACGATCAGATCCGGGTCCCGGCGTGTGACCTGCTCGGCCAGCGCCTCGCCGGCGAAGATGGAGAAGCTGCGGCTGCCGACGCCGCTGACCGCCTGCGTCTCCCAGGTAGCGCCGGGAGCGCCCGTCTCCAGCACCAGCCCGTACAGAGGCACCACTCCTCCGACCGAGCCGACCCGGACCTCTCCCACCGGGGCTTCGGGCGTCCAAGAGAGCACCCGATCCTCGGTCTCGGGGGCCACCGCCGCCTGACGATGCTGCTCGACCCCGTCCAGCGAGACGGTCAGCGTGCCGTAGCCCTGCCCCGCCTGGTGCCAGACCTCCACCCGGCGCAGCCCCACCGGCTGGCCC
>DDSR01000295.1 GCA_002343455.1 Deltaproteobacteria bacterium UBA2385
GCCCGAAGGGCCGGAGGGGGGGGCAGCCTGTTTCATGGCTCAGGGCGCCCGTCTACGGCGCCATGGGGAACTACCCCCGTCGAAACCCCCGCGGCGCCGGGTAGCTGTACCCCGGCGCCTTCTGTCCGGTCATCTGTGCGACCTGCTGCGGCGGGATGTGCTCGGGGAAGAACTGGTACCAGCCCGGCGCGAAGCCGGCGAACTGTTTGTCTGGACGGATGCGCTTCTTGTTGCGCACGGCGTCGGCAAACTCGGCCAGCGGCTTGCTGGCCTCGTTCTTCTTCAAGCCCTGGGCCAGGACGGCGACGGCCTTGTCGCGGTCGCCGGACTCCAAGGCCAGCCAGCCGTAGACGGCCCAGAAGCTGGGGTCGCCGCCGCCGGGGCCGGTGGCCTTCTCCATCCGGGCCAGGGCCTCGGCGGGCTTGCCCTCGCGGTGGTCCAGGCAGGCGAGCATGGCCTGGCTCATCCAGTTGCGGCTCCAGGACTTCTCCAGGTGCTCGCGGGCCCCCTTCCAGCTGCGCTGGAGGTAGTCGACGGCGCCGAGCTGGGCATGGATCTGCTCGGCGACCAGGAACTGCCACTTCGCCAGAGCGAAGCCCTGCTGGAGGAGCTCGCGGCCGCGGTCGAGCTTCTGGGCCTGGAAGGCGTCGCCGGCCTGCTTCATCAGGGCTTCGAGCTGCCGCCCGGTGCGGCGGGCCAGGAAGAAGTAGGCGGTCAGCAGGACGATGATGGCGGGCAGGAAGCCGGCCAACCAGCCGGCGACCAGCGCGCCCAGGGCGTAGCCGAGGAGGGAGAGGCCGAGGCTGATGAGGAGGTTGTACATGCGCCCGCAGCTAACCGACGAGCCCCCCAGCCGGGGAACCTACTGCTTGCTGAGCGAGACGGTGCCCTCGGGGATGTCGATCGTGCCCGACTGCCCCAGGGCGTTGTCGTTCCAGGTGTCCTGGTAGGACCAGACCCCCCCGATATGCGGGCCCTGGTAGAACATCTCGCCCTCCCAGACGAAGGCGTGGGTGGAGCCCTGGTTGGTCAGGTAGGTCCCGGCGAAGGAGAGCGAGAAGTCCGAGCAGTTCTCCGGTTCGCGCACGAAGTCGGCGACGAAGGGCTGCCCGTCGATGCTGACCTTGACGGTCTGCTGCCCGCCGACGTACTCGAGGTCCCAGAGGGACCAGCCGTTGAAGAACATGCGGGGCCAGGGGTAGTACGCGACGTTCTCGCCCGAGATCTCCTCGGTCGGCGAGCTGACGAAGGAGTTGGTGGCGTAGCTGCCGTTCATGCGGGTGTCGCTCTGGCACTCCGACTCGCAGCCGGAGAGCAGGACCAGGCTCAGAAGCAGCATTCCAGGCACTCCCTCGAAGACCCGCGCACGGTAGCATGCCCGGGCTGCTTCGGCTCGCTCCTCTGGCTCGCCTTGCCGAGGCCCCGGCGGTCGCGTAGAAGGCTCCCCCCCTGCTCTCCCGAGGTCCCGCATGGCTGACGCCAAGGCCCCCATCGACCTGCGCTGCTTCACCTACATCGACGTGCTCCAGCCCCAGACGGCGGGCTTCCTGGGCACGGTCAGCCAGGGCTACCACCCGCTCAAGGGCCAGGCCTCGCTCTTCATCGAGGTGGCGCCGGGCATGGACATCAACATCGTCAGCGACATCGCGCTGAAGCAGACAACCTGCACCCCCTCGATGATGGTGGTCGAGCGGCACTTCGGCGTGCTGGAGCTGCACGACTACGACCAGGGCCAGGTGCGCGCCGCGGGCGAGGCCATCCTGGCGGCCCTGGACCTGAAGGTGGAGCAGCGGCTCAAGCCCGTCGTGGTCAGCGAGGAGACCATCACCGGGATCACCGGCTACCACAGCCAGATCGTCAACCGGATGCGGCACGGCAACTTCATCGAGGAGGGCTACGTCCTCTACGTGCTGGAGACGCACCCCGCCGGCTACGCCCTCTTCGCCACCAACGAGGCCGAGAAGGCCGCCCGCATCGATGTGCTGGAGTTCCAGTCCATCGGCGCCTTCGGCCGCGTCTACCTGGGCGGCTCCGAAGAGGAGATCCGCCAGGCCGCCGCCGCCGCGGTCGCCGCCCTGCAGGGCGTCACCGGCCGCGAGAACAAGGTCAAGGTCGACACCAACTGAGGGAGCCCGCCATGCACCAGGTCTTCGTCTGCGAGGCGCTGCGGACGCCGATCGGCCGCTTCCAGGGCGGCCTCTCCGAGGTCCGGCCCGACGATCTGCTGGCCCAGGCCATCGCCGCCGCCGTGGCCCGCTCGGGTATCGACCCGGCGCTGATCGACGACGTCTTCGCCGGCTGCGCCAACCAGGCGGGCGAGGACAACCGCAACGTGGCCCGGATGGCCCTGCTGCTGGCGGGGCTGCCGCACAGCGTGCCCGGCGTGACCGTCAACCGGCTCTGCGCCAGCGGCCTGGAGGCGGTCAACCAGGCGGCGCGGGCGATCCGCAGCGGCGAGGCCAGCCTCTGCCTGGCCGGCGGGGTCGAGAGCATGAGCCGGGCGCCCTACTCGATGCCGCGCGGGCCGCAGCTGCCCAAGGCCGGCAACGCCACCATCTACGACACCAGCCTGGGCTGGCGCTACCCGAACCCGGCGATGGAGGCCCTCTTCCCACTCGAAGCCATGGGCGAGACCGCCGAGAACATCGTCGACTCCCACGGGATCACCCGAGAAGCGCAGGACGCCTTCGCCCTGCGAAGCCATCAGAAGGCGCTCGCGGCCGAGGCCGAGGGCGCCTTCGCGGCCGAGCGAATCGCCGTCGCCGTCCCCGGCCGCAAGGGCCCCGCCGGAGGCAAGGGAACCGGGAGCTTCGAGCGCGACGAGGGCCCCCGGGCCGACACCAGCCTCGACGGCCTCGCCGCCCTGCGCCCCGCCTTCCGCAAGGGGGGCAGCGTCACGGCCGGCAACAGCTCGACGCTGAACGACGGGGCGGCCTGCCTTGTCCTCGCCAGCGAGGCCCGGGTCCGCGAGCTCGGCCTGCGCCCCCTCGCCCGCCTGCTCAGCAGCGCCGCCGCCGGGGTCGATCCCCGTCGGATGGGACTCGGCCCGGTGCCCGCCACTCGCAAGGCCCTGGCCCTGGCCGGCCTGCGCCTGGACCAGGTCGAGCTGGTCGAGCTGAACGAGGCCTTCGCCGCCCAGTCCCTCGGCGTGATCCAGGAGCTCGACCTCGACCCCGAGCGGGTCAATGTGCACGGCGGAGCCATCGCCCTGGGCCACCCGCTGGGCTGCTCGGGCGCCCGCATCCTGACCACCCTGGTGCACGCCCTGCATCGCCACGGCAAGACGATCGGCATGGCCTCGCTCTGCGTGGGCGTCGGGCAGGGCGTCACCACCCTCGTCGAGGCCGTCTGAGCCTGGAGTCTCCATGTCGTTTTCGCGTGTGACCGTCATCGGCGCCGGCACCATGGGCCACGGCATCGCCCACGTCGCGGCCCTGGCCGGCCAGCAGGTCCGCCTCTTCGACCTCGACCCCAAGGCGGTCGAGCGGGGGCTCGGCGCCGTGCGCAAGAACCTCGACAAGGGGGTGGAGAAGGGCAAGCTCGACGCCGCCAGCCGCGACGAGGCCTGGGCCCGCCTCTCGGGAGAGAGCGACCTCGCCCGCGCCTGCGAGGGGGCCGACCTCGTCGTCGAGGCCGTGCCCGAGCGCCTGGAGCTGAAGCAGCGGCTC
Organism: Deltaproteobacteria bacterium UBA2385; assembly: GCA_002343455.1. Classification (GTDB taxonomy): domain Bacteria; phylum Myxococcota_A; class UBA796; order UBA796; family UBA2385; genus UBA2385. Next base: position 3,669 of record DDSR01000295.1, read on the forward strand.
TTCGCCTCGGTGGCCCCGCTGGTCTCCCCGGACTGCGTGCTGGCGACCAACACCAGCAGCCTCTCCGTCGCCGCGATCGCCTCGGTCGTGCCTCGGCCCGAGCGCCTGCTCGGCACCCACTTCTTCAACCCGGTCCACATCATGGCCCTGCTGGAGCTGGTCCACCACGCCGGCACGGATCCGGCCGTGCTGGCCCGGGTCAAGGCCTGGGGCGAGGGCCTGGGCAAGGAGTGCATCGTCGTCCGCGACAGCCCCGGCTTCGCCACCAGCCGGCTGGGGATCTGCCTGGGCATGGAGGCGATCCGCATGCTGGAGGAGGGCGTGGCCAGCGCCGAAGACATCGACAAGGCCATGGTCCTCGGCTACCGCCACCCGATGGGGCCGCTGCGGCTGACCGACCTCGTCGGCCTGGACGTGCGGCTGAACATCGGCGAGTACCTCGCCCGCGAGCTGGGCAACCCGGCCTTCAACCCTCCGGCCCTGCTGCGGGAGAAGGTCGAGCGCGGCGAGCTGGGCCAGAAGTCGGGCCAGGGCTTCTACACCTGGTCGGCCTGAGCCGCGCTCAGCGCAGGCCGGCGACGACCGCCCAGAGCTCTTCTCCGTCCCTCCACAGGCGCAGGCTGACGGTGCCACGCTTGGCGGCGGCCAGCAGCAGCTCGGCGGGCAGGCCCAGGGGCTCGGGGCCGACCCCCACCAGGACATCGCCGGGGCGCACGCCGGCCATCTCAGAAGGAGAACCTGGGTCGACGCTCCAGACCAGCACCCCTCGCTCGGGAAGGGGGGCGGGCAGGGCGAAGACCGAGGCGCCCTGCTCGTTCAGCGCGACCAGGCGGAGCCCCGCCCAGGCCATGGCGCCCGAGGGCGGCGGGCTCTTCGCGGCGAGGACCTCGACCTCCTCCCCGGTGCGCACCCGGGCCGACATCGTGCGGCCGCCGCGCTCCCAGGAGAGCTCCAGGCTGGTGGCGACCCCCCGGGCCAGGACGAGGCCCCGCAGATCCTCGCTGCCGAGGATGCTCTCGCCGTCGACCTGCCGCACCACGTCGCCCGCGCGCAGGCCGGCCTTGTCCGCCGGGCCGCCGGGCACGACCCGGGTGACCTCCACCCCGGGCTTGGGCTGGGCGCCGCTGGCGGGGCGATCCCGGGTGCTGAGGCCCAGGCTGGCGCGGGCCACCCGCCCGGCCTCCAGCAGCTCGTCGACGATGCGCCGGGCCATCGGTGAGGGGATGGCGAAAGAGACGCCAGCGTACTGCCCGTCGCTGCCGGGAGGGGTGAAGATGGCGGTGTTGACGCCGACGATCTGCCCGCGCAGGTTGAAGAGGGGGCCGCCCGACGAGCCCGGGTTGAGGGCGGTGTCGGTCTGGATGTAGTCCTGGATCTCGTTGCGGAAGAGGTTGCGCCGCCCCCGGGCGCTGACGATGCCGGTGGTGACGGTGAAGGGGAAGTCGAAGGGGTGCCCGACGGCGACGACCAGCTCACCCACGGCGAGGTCGTCGTTCTCGGCCAGCTCGGCCCAGGGCAGCTCCTGCTCGGACTTGACGCGCAGCAGGGCGAGGTCGGTGCGGGCGTCGACCGCCACGATCTCGGCGTGGTAGCTGCGCTGGTCGTGCAGTGTGACGACGGCGGCCTTGGCCCCGGCGATGACGTGGTGGTTGGTGAGGATCAGGCCGTCGGCCGAGATCAAGGCGCCGCTGCCGCTGCTGGGGGTAGTCTCGCCGCGGCCGCCCGGGAGCGGCAGGCGGTACTCGTTGCTGAGCTCCAGCAGGCCCGGCGAAGTGCTGTCGCCCTTGATGGCCTCGATGTAGACCGTCGCTGGCGTCACCGCGCGCGCCACCTCGACGAAGGCCTGGTTCATCGCCCGCGCGATCTCCAAGCCGGGAGCGTCCTGGGGCACCCGCACGGGCGCTGCCCAGGCGCGGTTCAGCAGCAGCAGCAGCAAGAGAGGAAGCGTCACGATCTCATCGTAGCCCGACGCAAGGCGGGCGCCTGCATTACAATCACGGGCCCCCCGGGAGGATTTGTGTCGTCGCCCGCAGCGCTGTCGGAACCCATGGAAGCGGTGATCGCCCGGCTGGTGTCCAGCGGCGCCACGGGCTGCTTGGAGATCAACCAGGGGCAGAAGCGCTGGCTGCTCTTCTTCTCGGGAGGGGCGCTGATCTTCAGCCGCAGCAACCTCAAGACCGAGCAGCTCGAGGCGGTCCGCGAGAAGGCGGGCGAGGTCACGCAGAGCGAGCTCTTCCGGCTGCAGGCTACCCGGCGCCTGCGCAACATCTGTCGGCTGACCGAGGGCACGCACCAGTTCCACGAGGGGCAGCACCCCCCGCAGGTGACGCCGGTCAACGTGCTGCGTTGCCTGCGCGAGGCGGTCATCCAGGCCTACGGCTACGAGGGCCTCACCGAGCGGGCCAGCGGCATCCTGCGCGAGTTTCCTCGGGTCGCGGGCGAGGTCGGCGGCCTGGGCCTGGACGCCGTGCTCGAGCCCTACCTCCAGGACGTCGACGGCAGCCGCATCGGCAGCGACGTCGTCTCTTTCGCCCCCTCGCCCCCCGAGCAGGTGCTGGCGGCGCTCTGGCTGATCCACCTGCTCGGCGATCTGGAGCTCTCGCCCTCCCGACAGCGGATTGCGACGGTGCTGCCCCTGGACGCCGACGGCAAGGCCGTGGCCGCCGGCGATCCCTTCCAGGAGCGCACGACCGGGCGCTTTCCCGCCCCCGAGCTGCGCCCGGCCGAGCCCGAGTCCGAGAGCCTGGACGTCAGCGGGCTGTTGGCCGAGGTGATCGCCTCGGCGCCGGCCGAGCCCTCTGCCCCTCCGGCCGCCGCGGCCAGGCCGCACGCGCCTCCACCCGAACACCCCATGGCGCCGCGCCTGCGCCGCCTCGCCCAGCAGATCGGCGGCGCCTCCAACCACTTCGAGCGGCTGGGGCTGCCCTGGGACTCGGATCCCGCCGACTTCCGCAAGGCGTACACGGACCTGGCCCGCGATCTGCACCCGGACCGCTACCACGACGCGCCGGACGCCCTGCGGGACCAGGCAACCGATCTGTTCGACTCGATCCGCTCCGCGTGGGAGGTGCTGGGCAACGACGCGGCCCGCGCGGCCTACATCGACGTGGCCATCCACGGCAAGAAGACCGAGGAGGAGCTCGCCCAGGAGCAGCTCGACGCCTACTGGGCCGCCGACGAGGCCTTCAAGAAGGGCATCACGATCTTCCGCAACGGTCGGGTCCGCGAGGCCCACGATCTGTTCAGGGTGGCCGCCGAAGCTCAGCCCGACGAGCTGGAGTTCCAGGCCTGGTTCGGCTACACGACCTTCTCGGTGAACCGCAGCAGCAACCCGTCGCTGGCGGAAGATGGCCTGGGCCGGCTGCGCGATGTGCTGGAGCGCAACAAGGGCCAGGAGCGGCAGCTCGACTTCGCCTGGGTGCTGCTGGGCCGTGCCTGCCGCGAGAAGGGCGAGCTCGAGGCGGCCCGAAAGGCGCTGATCCAGGCCCTGCGCATCAACCCCTCCAACGACGACGCCTCCCGCGAGATGCGTCGGCTGGACGGAGAGGGCGGCAAGGCCAAGAAGGAGACCGAAGAGAAGAAGCTCGGCTTCTTCGCCTCACTGTTCGGCAAGAAGAAGTAGCTGCGCCGCCTCAGCCGGTGTGGGCGGCCATCACCCGGTCGGTGTAGTCGATGATCTGCCGGACGTAGGCGCGCTTCTCCAGGTAGCTTCCGGGGAAGAAGCTTCGCTTGAAGCCGTGGATCAGCGTCTGGCGGAGGCTCCCCGGGCTCATCGCGAAGGCGTCGACCGCGAGGCGGAGCTCCTGGCTGACGGTGGTGTGGCTGACCAGCCGGTTGTCCGTACAGATGGTCGCGGAGAGCTTCCGCTCCAGCATCTGGCGGAAGGCGTGGTTCTCGACCGAGCCGATCGCGGGGTTGGTCTGGAGGTTCGAGGTGATGCAGACCTCGATCGTGATGCGGCGGTCGGCGATGTACTCGGCGAGGTCGTCGACATAGCCCTGGGGGTCGGCCACGTCCGGGCCGCAGAGCCCGGGAGAGAAGAGGTGGTAGCCGTGGCCGATGCGCTCGGCCTGGAGGTGGGCGATGGCGTCGAAGATGCTCTCCGGTCCATACGCCTCGCCGGCGTGAACGGTGCGCATCAGGAAGGAGCGGGCGCAGAGCTGGTAGGTCGCGAGGTGGTCGTGACCGGGGTACCCGTCCTCCTGCCCGGCGAGATCGAAGCCGACGATCGGCAGGCCCAGGCTGTCCCGGCAGTGGATCGCCGCCCGGGCGAGCTCCAGGCTGGCCATGCTGTAGACCTGGCGAGAGGGCGCGTGCTGGAGCACCCCGCAGAGCTGGGCGTACCAGGTCGAGAAGCCTGCGGTGAACTTGCGCATGGCGCAGACGATGATGCCGTAGCGGAAGGGAGGCTCGCCCCGCTGGAGCACGGCCTCGCTGGCTTCGTGCTCGGCGCGGGCGCGGGCCAGGCCGCGGTCCACCGCCATCAGGACCTCGTCGAAGGTCGTGCCGGGGTGCATATGGAGCTGCGGCGCGAAGCGGACCTCGATGTAGCGCACGCCCTCATCGATGTTGTCCCAGGCCAGCTCGTAGGAGGCCCGCTCCAGCGCCTCGGTGTCCTGGAGCACGGCGCAGGTGTAGGCGAAGCCGTGCAGGTACTCGCCCAGGTCGGCGTAGCGCTCCTTGAAGACCAGCTCGTTGAGCCCCTCTTCGGTGGTCGAGGGCAGGGTCACCCCCCGCTCGCGCGCCATCTCGACCAGGCTTGACAGGCGCAGCGAGCCATCGAGGTGGAGGTGCAGATCGGTCTTGGGGAGGGCGCGGATCAGGTCGTCGGTGATGGGCGGGCGCATGGCTGCCCTTAACGCTCGGCCTCGTCCGCGGCCGGCAGAAGCTCGACCTTGCCCCCGCTGACGCTGGCGGCGCCCAGCCAGGCGATGGCGCCGTCGGCGACCACGAAGGCCGTACACCAGGAGGGATCGGCGACCCCCTCGGCGTCGAGCTTGAGCGGTCCGGCCGCCCCCTCGATCTCCACCTGCGACAGCCGCCCCCGCACCGCGCCCCGAAGATCGGCCTTGGAGGCCACCGTCGCCGTGCCCCAGGCCTCGACCAGCAGCCGGGTGGCGTCGTAGGCGTTGAGCGCGACGGCGGGAGGCTCCCCGCCATAGGCCGCCTGCCAGCGGCTGCGCACCTTGGGGTTGAGCACCGGCCGATCCTGGCTGGTCAGGATGGCGCCCTCGCCCGCCTGGCCGGCGGCGGCGACGAAGCGCGGGTCGTACAGGCCCAGGCCCATGAACCGCGTTTCGCCGCCGAGCTGACGCACCGCCCGCAGCAGGTTGCCCCCATGGCCGGGATCTCCCGCGTAGACCAGCCAGGCGGCTCCCAGCGAGCGCACCCGCTCGGCCTCGCCCGCGATCAGCAGGGGGTCGACGCCCCGAACCCCATAGCTGCGCCGGGACAAGGCCCGATCGGCCTCCGTGGCGACCTCGTTGGCCTCGGGCGTGCCATCGTGGGCGACGACGACGTTGCCGGGCCCCAGGAAGGCCGTGGCGCAGCGCACATGTCGGGTGGAGCCCGCCAGCACGCGCGGCAGCCCCGGAACCGTCGCCGGCGCAGCCAGGACCACGGCGAGGTCATGCTCCAGCCAGCCCTGCGCCCAGCGCTGCGCGCCGACGGCCGTGACGTGGGCCACCACCCCGACCACCCGGGGGTCGGCCAGCGCCTGCGGCACCGGATCCCCGAGCTGCTCATCGATCTCGACCAGCTCGATGCCCTGGGGCATGGCGAGGCGCGCCCCCTGGACCGCGGCCTTGCCGATCGCCGCCGACGGCCCGCTCAGCGGCACCGAGATGGCGATGGCCATGCCCTCGACCGCGCCGGGTGGCCGTGGAGGCGCAGGATCGAGCACCGCCAGCGGATCGATCGTGGTCGGCGCGGGGTCGGAGCTGCAGCCGAGCAGGAGGAGGAGGAGGAGACTCACGCCTTCATCCTCTCACAAGTGGCCGGCGCCGGCTCGGCCTCAGCGTAATTGAGCGGCTTCGTCTCCCGCGCCCATCCCGCAGCTCACTCCGGTCCCGCCCAGCCCGCAGTACCCGCCCGGGTTCTTGTGCAGGTACTGCTGGTGGTACTCCTCGGCGTACCAGAACGGTCCGGCCAGCGCGATCTCCGTGGTGATCGCCCCCAGCCCCGCAGCGACGAGCCGACGCTGGTAGGTCTCGCGGCTGGCCCGGATCCGGGCGAGCTGCTCCTCGTCCTCGGCGTAGAGGGCGCTGCGGTACTGGGTGCCCACGTCGTTGCCCTGGCGCATCCCCTGGGTCGGATCATGGCCCTCCCAGAAGGCCACGAGCAGGCGCTCCAAAGTGTTCGGCTGGGGATCGTACACCGCCAGGACGACCTCGGTGTGGCCGGTGCGGCCTGAACAGACCTCTTCGTAGGTCGGGAAGGGCGTGAAACCCCCGGCATAGCCGACGGCGGTGACGCGGACGCCCTCGACCTGCCAGAGCTTGCGCTCGGCGCCCCAGAAGCAGCCCATCGCCAGGACCAGGCGCCGGCTGCCCTCCGGGAAGGGCGGCTGGAGAGGCTGCCCGTTGAGGGCGTGGCTCTGCGGGAGGGGGAAGGCGCTGCTGGCCCGTCCGGGCAGGGCCTCGGCGGCCTTCACCATCCGGGGGGAGAAGAGTCGTTCGAACATGGGGGCTCCATTTTCATGTCCCCTCCTCTACCCGCCCGCGCTCCATCAGCACCACCGCGGCGTTCAGGGCGAGCTCGATCGCCTCGCCCTCGGCCCGGGCGGCCAGCTCGGGCGTGCCCCAGCCCTGCATGTCGCCGATCGCGGCGAGCACGGTGCCGGCGCGGATGACCGCAGGATCGAGGGCCTGGGCCGCCAGGGAGCGGAGATCGGGACCGTGGACCTGGGCCAGCAGGAAGAGGTGGCTGCTCTCCATCTCGGTGCCCAGCACGCCGCAGGCCTTCAGCATGGCCATGTAGTCGACGCTCTGCCGGGCCTGGGGCCCGACGGCGACCTCGCGCCCGTAGAAGGAGTCCTTGCAGTGCACGAGGCCGCGGAAGCAGCGCTCGCCCAGGCCCATGCCGAGCGCCGCCTGCGAGAGGGCGGCGAGCACGTCGGGGTGGGCCACGGCGGGCACCTCGCGGGGGCAGAGGGCGTCGCTGGCGCCCTCGTCCCGGACCGCGCCGGTGGCCAGGATCAGCGAGCCCACCGGCACCGCCTCGGAGTCCAGGGTGCCCGCCGTGCCGACCCGCAGCAGGGTCCGGGCGCCGACGGCGATGAGCTCGCTGACGATGATGCCCAGGCTGGGGCAGCCCATCCCGGTCGCCACGACGCCGATGTCGACGCCCTGGCCCTGCCAGGTCCAGCGGCCCGTGTGGACCTCGTGTCGCCGCGGGTTGGGCCGGCTGACCCGCCCCTCCAGCATCCCGGCGATGCGCTCGGCCCGGCCGGGCGAGCCGGGCAGCAGGAAGACCCGGCCGCGGCCGCCGTTGCCCTCGACGGCCTCGGGTCCGATGGCGATGTGATGGGCGTCTCGTGCGCTCATGAACTCTCCCAGGGGGCCTCCCCCCTACCCCTTCAGCTCGATCCGTGCGCGGGCCAGCCGCCGCCGCCAGGGGTGGACCCGCAGGGCGGCGCGGTCGATGGCGTCCAGGCGCGAGCCGATCTCCTCCAGCGTGCGCTCTACCCGCTCGATGGCCAGCAGCGCCTCGCGTAGATCCCCGGCCTCGACCGCCCGATCCAGGCGGGTCAGCAGGATGGCCACCCGCGTCAGGCGCACGGCGTTGCCCTCGACCCAGCGCAGCACCGGCCGGAAGACGCTCTCGGCCTCCTCCCGCCCGCCTTGGACCCGCGCCCGGCACTCGCAGGCCTGGGCCAGCGCCGGCAGGTGGCGCTCCCGCTTGAGCACGGCGATCGCCCGCAGGCTGCGGTCCTCGGCGAGGTGCCGATCCTGGGCCTCCAGCGCGGCGACTCCGGCCCAGGCGGCCAGCAGGCCCTGCTCGACCGGCAGCTCGGCGCGCACGGCCTCCTCTTCGGCGGGCAGGAGCACGTCCAGGGCGGCCAGGGGCTCGTCCCCAGCCAGCAGCAGGCGGCCGGTGGCCAGGGCCCGACGGGCGCGCAGGGACGCGGAGTGGCTGGTCGGGTCGATGGCCTGCAGCTCGGCGTGCAGCTCGCGGGCCTCGCCCAGGCGGAAGAGCTCCAGCAGGACGTCGATCAGCTGCAGGAGGATCCGGGTGTGCAGGGTCGCCGGCGCCGAGGCGCGCACGGCGTCGAGCTGCGGCAGCAGCAGGGCGGTCGCCTCGGAGAAGCGCGCCTGCAGCCGCATCACCTCGGCCATCGCCACCCGCACGCGCACCCCGCCGAGCAGGTCCTGCTGACGCTCGGCGGCCTCGACCGCCCCCTCCAGGGTGCGCTCGGCGGCCTGCAGCTCTCCCATCACCACGCGGGCGATCCCCGACTGGATGCGCGCCTCCAGCGCGGCCCGCCCGTCCCCGGCCTGCTCGGCGGCTTGCTGGGCCTGGCGGAAGGAGTCCAAGGCCGACTCGTGCTCGCCGTCGGACATCGCCCGCAGGCCGACCGCGAGGCGGACCCGCCCCCGCAGGCCGGGGTCGACGAGGTGGTCCATCTGGGCGCGGGCGCGGGCTACGAAGGAGCGCTCCCGGGCGTTGTCGCTGCGCAGTCGGGCCGCCCGGGCGCGCAGCAGGTAGACCTCGGTCTTGCGGGTCCAGCCGCTGGCCAGCGCGCTGGCGCGGTCCAGGAAGCGGTCGATGCGCGCGTCCGAGGGATCCTGCGCCATCAGCATCGAGGCGAGGCCCAGCAGGAAGCGGGAGAGCAGCCCGGCGGGCAGACCGGTCCCCTCCCCGACCGCCAGGGCCAGCTTCTCCATCTCGCCCAGCAGGTCGGCCGGAGGGGTGGCGCCCTCGTCGGCGGGGACGAGCTGGACGGCGTCGTGCAGCGCCTCCTTCAGCGAGCCGGCGGCCCGCAGGATGCGGATCCGGGAGGGCGAGGCGGGCGCGTCCGCGACCTTCATCGCGAGGCGGCGCTCCAGCACCAGCCTCCGAGAGGGGCGCAGGCCCTCGTCGACGATGTCGCCGGTCAAGCCCAGCCGGAAGGCCCAGGCGCCGCCGGGCAGCGTCAGCAGGATCCCGTCCTGCGCCAGGGTCTCCAGGTGCGCGCGCGCCAGCTCGGGGTCGTGATCCGCGGCGTGCGCGAGCAGCCCGACCTCGGCGACGCCGCCGGCCACCGCCAGGGCCGCCACCAGCCGCCGCGCAGGGCCGGCGAGCATCTGCAGGCGCAGGCTGAGCGCCTCGCGGGCCGAGGCGGGGATCACCAGCTTGCCGGCCGAGCGATCCACCCACTCGACCTCGTCGCCCTCGCCCTGGCCCTTGACCAGGCCCGCCTCGACCATCGAGCGCACGACCTCTTCGACGTAGCCGGGCAGCCCGCCGGTGGCCTCGTGGATGCGCCGGGCCAGCTCGGGTGGCGGCGGCTTGCGGCCCAGCATCGAGCCCACCAGGCGGCCCACGGCGCGGGGGCTGAGGGGTTCGAGGTTGAGCCGGACCGCGTCGGCGAACTGCCGCCGCATCAGGGCGCCCGGCCGGTCGGCCTCGGGAACGGTCGAGGCCAGGACCAGGATCGGGCAGTGCCGCTCCTCGGCGTGGGCGCGCAGGGCGCGGATGGCCTGCAGCGCCAGGGGCGGAGCGCGGTGCAGGTCGGAGAGGACCAGGACCAGCGGGCGGCGATCGGCGGCCTGCCGGCGCATCAGGGCCGAGGAGACCGCCTGGAAGATGGTGGCCTGCTCGGCGGCGGAGGGCGAGGCCCCGCGGGGCAGCAGGCCGATGCGGTCGGCCTCGTTGCCGCCCTCGGGCAGCTCGTCCAGGCCGCGGACGCAGCGCTCGACGATCTCGGTCAGGGGACCCAGGGCGCTGCTTCCGGGCATCTCGCCGCGAAAGACCCGCCGGCCCTTGCGATGCGCGTCCAGGGCGGCCTGGTCGAGGAGCCGCCGCCGCCCGCTGCCCGAGGGGCCCACCAGCAGCAGCATGCGGCCGGGCCGCGCCTTGTCGATGGTCGCGCGCAAGGCGCCGAGCTCCTCCTCGCGTCCCTCCAGGGTCGGCGGCAACGGGGAGGCCGCCCGGCCCGGGCTGCTGGCCTCCGACCCGGCGCGCGCGAACTCCCGCAGGCGATCGGCCACCTCACGGGCGGAGCGCGGGCGCAGCTCGGGGCTCTTGGCCAGCATCTGCAGGCAGAGCTCGTCCAGCTCCAGCGGCAGCCCCGGCGCGAGCTCCCGCGGGGGCTGCGGGTCCTGCTCGATGTGCAGCATGGCGAGCGCGTGGGGGCTCTCGGCCTCGAAGGGGCGCTTGCCCGTCAGCAGGCGGTAGAAGAGCACCCCCAGGCTGTAGATGTCGGCGCGGGCGTCGACGGGCTTGCCCTGGAGCTGCTCGGGCGAGGCGTAGGCGAAGGTGCCGACGAACTCGCCCTTGCGGGTGATCTCCTCGCTGTTGCCCGACAGGCGCGCCGTCCCGAAGTCCAGCAGCTTGACCCGGCCATCGCCCAGGACCATCACGTTGCTGGACTTCAGATCGCGGTGCACGATGTCGCGCTGGTGCAGGTAGTCCAGGGCCTCGGCCACGCTGGCGACGATGCGGGTCACCTCGGCCGTGCGCCGGGGCACGCCGGGCCGCCCGCTGCTCTTGGCGTGGACCTGGGCCGCGACGCCGTCGAGCAGCTCCATGGTCAGGTAGGGCCGCTTGTCGACGTCGAAGCCGAAGCGGTAGACGCGGACGATGTTGGGGTGGTCCAGCCGGGTCAGGGCCCGGTACTCGCGGTCGAAGCGGGGGCGCGCGAGGCCCCGCTGGGTCAGCAGCTTGAGGGCGTAGCGCTCGTCCGTCTCGCGGTCGAGCACCTCGAAGACCGCCGCCATGCCGCCACGCGCGATGGCGCGGACCACCTTGAACGGCCCGATCTCGTCGGGGGTCTCGATCTCCTCATCGGACATCCGCCGATGGTATCAAGATCCACCGGGGACAGGCCCGTGCCTCACCACCGGGCCGCCTCGCTGTCCTCACGCCCCGGCTGCAGGGCCACCACCCAGTCCCAGGCCCCTCCGCTCTGGATGGGGGCGGCCTCCGGATGGCGGTCCCGCAGCGCCACGGCCTCTTCCCGGCTCAGCGCGCAGACCGCCCAGTCGGTGGCGGCCTCCTCGGCCCGACCTTCGGCCAGCGGCGTCCCGCAGGCCTCTCCCACGCTGAGCAGGATCATCGGCACGGCGGGGCCGACCTGGAACCGCGCGGCCTCCTGCCCCTGGAGCCAGGCCGAGAGCACCACGCCGGAGGGCTCCAGCACCGGCTGACCGCGCCACCAGAGGCGGTCGACCCACAGGGGGCCGGGTCGGTCGGCGAGCAGGGTCGCCAGCGCGTCGTGGCGCGCGACGGCGCCGGGATCGGGGCCCACGGGGGCCGCGGGGAGGCCCAGCCAGAGGGCCAGCGCGGCCCAGAGCAGGGCGAGGGGCGCGGGGCGAGCGAGGCCCACCGCCGCGGCGACGGCCAGCGGAGCGGCCAGGATGCGCAGGTGGTAGCCCTGCAGGTAGCCGTTGAGGGCGGCGACCAGCAGCAGGCCCGCCAGCGAGCCGATGGCCAGCGCGCCGATGGCCAGCGCGCCGGGTCCAGCCGAGATCGAGACGCGCCAGGGTCGGGCCAGCAGCAGCCCCAGCAGCAGCCCCAGGCTGGTCGGCTCGTCCAGGTCGACCCGGAAGCGATCGTGCAGGGCGTCCCGCAGGTGGAGGAGGAAGGGCTCGCCCTCGTGCACATTGCTCTGGGCGACGGCGGCGAGGCAGGACAGCGGGTCGTCGCCGCAGCGGGCCAGGGCCAGCAGGCGCAGCAGCCGCGGCAGGGCCAGCAGCAGCAGGACGCCCGCTGCCGGGAGCAGGCCGCGCCCGCCGAGCGTTCGCCAGAGCGTCGGCACCATGGCCAGCACGCCCAGGGCGGCGCCGATGGCCAGCGGGTGGTGGTCGACGGCGAAGGCCAGGGCGACCGCCCCGACGGCGGCCCCCAGCCGGCTGCCGCGGACGGCGAAGCCCAGGGCGAGGCAGAGCAGGGCCAGGAGCTCCGGCGCGCCGTAGCCGCGGGCTCCGCTCAGCAGCGAGTCGATCAGCCCGGGATCCACGGCCAGCACCAGGCCGGCGGCGAGGCCCGCGACGAGGGGACGAGGGGCGCGCGAGGCCAGCAGCTCTCCGGGCGAGCGCAGCCCCTCGGGCGCCGCCCAGACCCAGGCGGCCAGCAGGCCCAAAGGAGCGATCAGCGCGCCCGCCAGGAAGCGCAGGGTGAAGAGCTGCTGCAGATCCCCGGCGAGGTGCAGGATCGGCAGGGCGCTCAGCCAGAGCAGGTCCCCGCTCTCCGGGTTGGGCGGCCGGGGGAGATGCCCCGCCCACAGCGCCGTCGGGGTCAGGGCCAGCGCCTTCAGGTAGGGGCCCAGGCTGTCGCTGCCGACCACCGCCTGGTTCACCACCCGCAGGCGAAGCGCCGCCGCGAGCAGCCAGACGAGGAGCGCCAGGCCGGCGGGCAGCGCCAGCGTCCTCACCGAGGGGACCCCGGTCCTCACCGGGAGGAGGAGCCCAGCAGCCCGTGCAGGGGTGAGCTGGCCGTCGCGTACAGCCGCCTCTCGATGCGTCCGGCGAGGAAGGCCTCGCGCCCGGCCTCGACCCCCAGCCGCATCGCCCGGGCCATGCGCACCGGGTCCTGGGCCCCGGCGATGGCCGTGTTCATCAGCACGCCGGAGACCCCCAGCTCCATCGCCACAGCGGCGTCGCTGGCCGTGCCCACCCCGGCGTCGACGATGACGGGGACGGTGGCCTGCTCCAGGATGATGGCGAGGTTGGTCGGGTTGCGGATGCCCAGCCCGCTGCCGATCGGGGCCGCCAGCGGCATCACGGCCGCGCAGCCGATCTCGGCCAGCCGCCGGCAGAGCACCGGGTCGTCCGAGCAGTAGGGCAGGACCACGAAGCCTTCGCGCACCAGGATGCGCGCGGCCTCCAGCGTGCCCTCGGGGTCCGGGAAGAGCGTGTCCGGGCAGCCGATCACCTCCAGCTTGACGAGGTCGGTCTGCAGCAGCTCGCGGGCGAGGCGGGCGGTGTCGACGGCGTCCTCGGCCGTGTAGCAGCCGGCCGTGTTGGGCAGGAGGTGGATCCGGGAGCGGTCGATGAAGTCGAGCACGCCCTGCCCCTGGGGCGCCGAGAGGTCCACGCGCCGAAGGGCCACCGTCACCATCGAGGTGCCGCTGGCCTGGTGGCAGGCCTGCATGGTCGCGTAGTCGGCGTAGCGGCCGGTCCCGACGATCAGGCGACTCTCCAGCTCAACGGGTCCGATCTTCCACATGCGCGGCTCCTCCAGAGGCAGCCTTCGCATAGCGGCTCCCGTGTGCCCACGCGAATTGCGTTGAGCGGGAACACGCATTGGTATATACTCCTCTCGCCGCACTCCGCGGCTCCTGATGGAGGAGACCTCTCATGACCAAGAACCTTCTGATCCTCGGCACCGTACTCTTCGCGATGGCCTGCACCGACGGCAAGGACAGCGGCGACACCGGCACTGGCGACGGCGGCACCGACGGCGGCGCCGACGGCGGCAGCGACGGCGGCACCACCGGCCTGACCATGGACTGCGAGTGGGCCGGCGGCGGCCTCGACGTCACCCTGACCGGCGGCGACAGCGCTGGCTACTGGGTCGGCCTCGCCGAGACCGACTGCGGCGGGCAGTGCTGGACCGGTGAAGACTGCGTGTACGGCTACGTCGCCAGCAGCGGCACCTCGTACAACTACTGCCACCCGGCTTCGGCCAGCGGTGTCTTCCTCAGCACCGTCGACAACTTCGACGCCATCGTCGAGGGCAGCACCACCATCCACAGCGCCGCGCTGAACAACACCTACTTCATGGAGGAGGTGTCCACCGGGACCTGCTGGATCTGGGGCTACGACACCAGCTACTACGGCGGCCTGGGCTGCACCGACATCGGCGGCGGCTGCACCGGCGAGTGATCGCCGCGGATCCGGGTCTTCCCGGGTCCACGCAACGAGGCCCATCCGGAGCGATTCGGGTGGGCCTTTTGCCGTCTGGGACTCCCCTGCTCGAGCCTCAGCCGGCCTTGCGCCCCACCACCACCATCTCGGTCCCCTCGGCGAACAGGTGCGTGGTCGGCTCCAGGCCGGCCTGCCGCATCGCCGCCTCGACCTCTGTGGGGCGCAGGAAGTGGTTGCCCTGCACATGCTCGGAGAGGTTCTGGTAGGCCATCCCCCGCAGGCGAGGATCGGAGGCGAGGCCGGCCGGATCGTCGGGCCAGCGGGGCTCCCAGACGACCAGCAGACCACCCGGCGCCAGGTGGCCGGCCAGCCCGCTCATGACCCGGGAGGGGCCCTCGGCCCAGACATGGTGCAGGGCCCGGTTCATCGCCACCAGGTCGACGGGCTCGTCCACCGCGAACCGATGAAGATCACCCTCCCGGAAGGCCAGCCGGTCGGCCAGCCCTTCGCGCGCGGCGGCCTCCTGAGCGGTGGCGATGTTGGCGGGCATCATGTCCAGCCCCACCCCGCGCAGCCGAGGGAACCGGGCGGCCAGCCGCCGCAGGTACCAGCCGCTGCCGCAGCCCAGATCGACGGCCAGCCCGCCGCGCTCGCCCAGGGCCGCCACCTCCGGAAGGCGCGGAAGCACCGCCTCGGCGAAGACCGGGCCGAAGCTGGCCTCCAGCATGGGGCCGAACCAGGGCAGGATGCTGGAGGGCTCGCCCAGCACCCGCTCGCCGGGGCGCTCGCCGGTGGACATGAAGCGGGAGACCCGCTCGCCCATGAAGGCCGCCATGACCGCCTGCATCGCCACCGGCATCATCGTGCCGGGGACGTCGGGCAGGAAGGCCCGCCCCATCGGCGTCAGGCTGAAGCGCTCCCCCTCCCGAGCGAGGTGGCCGAAGGCCGCGGCCGCGTCCGCCCAGCGTTGCAGGTAGGCCTCGTCGACCCGGGCCAGGGCCGCCAGCTCGGCGACGGTAGAGGCCCCGTGCGCGTCGAGCAGGCTGTAGAGGTGGTTGGTGATGCCCACATAGGCGAGCGACAGGGACATCACGCCCTGGGACTGCTGCATGATCTGCTGACGAAGCGCGGGGTCGACGGGGTTCATGGACGGCCTCTCGGTGGGCGGTCTACAATAGCGGGGACCCGTCCCCCAGGCTCGGACCCCGGAGCCCGCTCATGCCCAAGGCCCTGCTGCTCCTCGGGAGCCTCGCTCACGAGGGCCTCGGCTGCACCGACATCGGCCCCGGCTGCAGCGGCGAGTGAAATGCCCCGGCGCTACACTCCCGGCCCCAGTCCCCGGCGCCCAGACCTTGCCCCGACCCCTCCGCCCCCTGCTCGCCGGCCTCCTCCCGCTGCTCGCGGCCTGCACGGCGGCGCCCGTCGGCCTGGACCAGGTCCTGGAGTCCGAGCTCGACGAGCTTCGGTGGCACTGGGGCGATCTGCACGCCCACTCGGCCTGGTCCTTCGACGGCTGCGAGAACCCCGAGCTGGACTGCATCCACGACGCCGCGGGCCCGGCCAGCGCCTTCTTCGAGCGGGCCGAGGCCGTCGGCCTGGACTTCGCCGCCCTGACCGACCACGCCGAGCCCGACCTCTACCGCTACGCCGCCGACGAGCTGCATCCCACCGGCGCCACCCTCGACATCTGGCAGGGCCAGCAGCTCAGCGTGGTCCAGGCCGAGGGGGGCCCGGTGCTCCCCCTGCTCGGCTACGAGTGGACCGCCAACCACAACGCCGGCAACACCGACGGCCCGGGCACCCACCGGACCGTGCTGCTGGGGGCCGACCGCGCCTGCCCGGCCTACCGCGTCGCCGGCCGCTCCCTCCCCCCCGACGGCCACCTCCCCGAGGTCGGCGAGCGCGCCTTCCTGCAAGAGGACCGCCCGATCCTGCCCTCGCCCTACTCCCTCTGGCAGGCGCTGGACGAGGCCATCCTCGCCCCCGGCTGCGAGCCCCTGCGCTGGCTCAGCTTCGCCCACCACCCCGCCTACCTCAACCCCCAGCAGACCGACTGGTCCGACCCCGAGAACGCCCCTCACCGCGAGCAGCTCGTCGAGATCCACAGCGAGCACGGCAGCTCGGAGTGCTTCGACCCCGAGGCCGAGGGCTGCGACTTCGCCCTCAACCACGAGCAGGGCTACGCCCCGCGCGGCTCGGTCCAGGCGGCCCTCGACCGCGGCTTCCAGCTCGGCTTCGTCGGCGGCACCGACAGCCACGACAGCCACCCCGGCAGCGTCGAAGACGGCCCCAGCCGGGTCGCCCAGTGGTCGGACGAGGCCCCCTACGAGCTGATCCAGCAATTCGCCCCCGGAGGCCTGACCGGCGTCTTCGCCCCCGAGCCCCTCGACCGCGAGCGGCTCTTCGAGGCCCTGAGCGCACGCCGCACCCTCGCCAGCAGCGGCCCCCGCCTGGAGCTGCACGCCTGGGCCGTCGGCCGCAACGGCGATCGCTACCTGCCCGGCGAGCTGATCCCCCGCTGGAACATGCCGGTCGGCCTCGTCCTGGTCCTGGGCGAGCTGGACCCCCGCGGCGAGCACCGCTGGGAGGACTTCGAGGAGGTCGTCATCGAGCGCATCGCCTCGGGCGGTCGGATCGTCTCCTTCGGCTCGGGCGAGGCCTTCGGCGACAGCTGGGAGCCCCAGCCCGACGAGAGCTGGACCTACCTGCGGGTCCGCCTGCTGCGGGGCGAGGCCTCCACCGGCTACCCCTCGCTGCTGGGCGAGGAGCGCATCTGGCTCTCCCCCTGGTTCACCGACGCTCCTTCGGGCTGCTCCGCGGCCCCCGCCGGTCCGCCCATCCTCTGGCCCTTGCTGGTGCTGCTGCTGGCTCAGAGGGCGAAGCGCACCAGGGCCACCGCCAGCCAGGCCAGCGCCAGCAGCGCCGGACCGATCCAGGCCCAGCGCCCGGGCTGAGGCCCGCGGGTGCAGGCCCAGGCCAGGACCAGCAGGAAGAAGGGCTCGTAGTACTTCTGGTAGCCCCGGGCGCTGGCGAGGTTGGCCACGAAGAAGAGCAGCAGCGCCGCGCCCGGCAGCGCATCCCCGGTCCGCCAGGCCCGCCGCAGCAGGCTTGCCATGGCCAGCAGGCCCGCGGGCACCAGCAGCCAGAAGAGGCCGGTGCTGCCGAGCAGCTCGGGCGTGAACGAGGCCAGCCGCCACAGCGAGCCGCCGTAGCGCAGCGGATCCTCGACCCAGGGGATCGGGGAGAGCAGCAGCAGGGCGGCCCCCAGGGCCAGGGAGCCCAGCGCCAGCGGGGCCGAGCGCTCCGCCCAGAGCCAGGGCGCCCAGGGGAGGGCCAGCCCGCCCAGCACGGCCAGCTCGGTCAGCCCGATGTGCGGGTCCAGCCCGCCCTGGTGCTCGGCGAAGGAGGGCGGGGTGAGCCCCCCCCAGAGCAGGACCAGCGGGGCCAGGGCCAGCACGGGGATCGCCGCGGGGAGCAGGCGGGCGAGGCGGGGCCCCGTCGAGCTCGGCAGCGCCGACCTCGGTAGCGCCGCCAGGACGAGCAGGCCCACCAGCCAGCCGTGCACCTGCCGGGTGAGGGTCGCGGCCGCCGCGAAGAGGGCCGCCAGGAGCAGGGCCCGCCAGGAGGGCGGCGGAGGGGCCCGGTCGAGCGCCCACAGGCAGGCGACCACGCCCAGCAGGGCGACGTTGTCGGTCGAGAGGCGCACCGCCGGGCCGATCACATAGGGCGAGAGGGCCAGCGGCAGCAGGGCCAGGCCCAGGGCCGGCGTGGGAGCCTGGGCGCGGCCGGCCAGGAGCAGCGCGGCGAAGGCCAGCAGGCCCAGGCTGAGGCCCAGCGTCGCCAGCCGCAACAGCAGCAGGTCCTCGCCGCTGGCCGCCGCCAGCGGGGCCAGCAGCAGGTGGTAGAGCGGGCCGGTGGCCGAGGGGTAGTCCGAGAGGTCCGGGAGGGGGAGCGCCCGGGCGAAGCCCTGGATGGTCGGCAGGTGGAAGAGGGTCTCGTCGCGCTGGTCGTAGACCTCCAAACCCGGTCGCAGCAGCGCCCGCAGCATGATCGGCAGGGCGATCAGCGCGCTCGGCAGCAGGACAACGAGGGGGCGAGGAGGGGGCAGGGCGAGGCTCGGATGTCGGGATTTGATGCAAGGTGACGCAAGCGAGGCCATGATGCAATTAGAACCATCTGGCCACTACGAGACCTGAGCGCTCGTACCGCCCCTGGAGAACTTCATGACCATCCTGCCCGCCCTGATCATCGGCCTCGCCCTCGTTGGATGCCGGGAGAAGCCGGACCCCGATCTCTGCGCCGACGGCTCGATGCCAGCGACCTGGTACCTGGACGGCGACGGCGACGGCTTTGGCGGCGCCGAGACGGTCGAGGAGTGCGAGCAGCCCGAGGGCTACGTCGAGGTGGACGGCGACTGCGACGACAACGACGCCAGCTACCACCCGGACGCGACCGAGGACGACTGCACCGACCCCAACGACTACAACTGCGACGGGACCGTCGAGTACGCCGACGGCGACGGCGACGGCTGGGCCGCGTGCGAGGACTGCGACGACGTCAACTCCGCGGTCTACCCGGGCGCCGTGGAGATCTGCGACGGCCTGGACAACAACTGCGACGCGCTGATCGACGATCAGGACCCGATGGTCACCGGCCTGATCGACTGGTACATCGACTACGACGGCGACGGCTACGGCTCGGACCGCTTCACCTCTCAGTCCTGCAGCCAGCCCGAGGGCTATGTCGACAACGCCGACGACTGCGACGACGCCGCGACCGAGACCTACCCGGGCGCGGACGAGCTCTGCGATGGCCTGGACAACGACTGCGACCTCGAGGTCGACGAGGACGCCGTCGATCAGACCGTCTACTACCGGGACACCGACGGCGACGGCTACGGCGACGACGCGGTCTCCATGGCCGCATGCGAGACGCCCGAGGGCTACGCCGAGCTGGCCGGCGACTGCAACACCGCGGACGACCGCTTCTACCCCGGCGCGCCCGAGACCGACTGCGCCGATCCCAACGACTACAACTGCGACGGCTCGACCGGCTACGACGACGGCGACGGCGACGGCTTCGCCGCCTGCGAGGAGTGCGACGACGGCGACGCCGGCATCAACCCCAGCGCCGAAGAGATCTGCGACGACATCGACAACGACTGCGACGGCCTGATCGACGACGCCGACAGCGGCGTCGGCGGGCGCTCGACCTGGCACCTCGACTACGACGGCGACACCTACGGCTCGGCGACCTCGACGACCCTCGCCTGCGACATGCCCTCCGGCTACGTCGACAACGACCAGGACTGCGACGACGGGCGCTCCAACACCTACCCGGGCGCGGTGGAGGTCTGCGACGACATCGACAACGACTGCGACGACCTGGTCGACGAGGACGCCACCGGCTCGCGCACCTGGTACAGCGACGCCGACAGCGACGGCTATGGCGACCCGCTCGACAGCCAGGACTCCTGCGACGCCCCCGACGACTACGTCAGCAACGCGCTGGACTGCGACGACGACGACAGCACGATCAGCCCCGCTGCAAGCGAGGTCTGCGACGACATCGACAACGACTGCGACGAGCTGATCGACGACGAGGACGACGACACCGCCTTCGGCGTCAGCGACATCCACTACGAGGACGCCGACGGGGACAGCTACGGCTCGTTCAGCTCCTTCGAGCTCGCCTGCGAGACCCCCGACGGCTACGTCCGCATCGGCGGCGACTGCGACGACACCGACGAGCTCGTCAATCCGACCGCGGAAGAGATCTGCGACGGCATCGACAACAACTGCGTGGCCGGCATCGACGAGGCCTCGGCGACCGACGCCACCACCTGGTACTACGACGCCGATGGGGACGGCTTCGGGACCTCGGACATGACCACCGTCGCCTGCGCCGAGCCCGCCGACTACTCGGACCTCGACAACGACTGCGACGACGCCGACGAGGACATCAACCCGGACGCCGAGGAGATCTGCAACGACGGCATCGACAACGACTGTGAGGCCACCTTCGCCTCCTGCACGATGTCCCTGTCCGAGGCCGACGTGATCCTCACCGGCGAGTCCAGCCTGGACGACGCCGGCGTCTCCTTCGCCGGCATCGGCGACCTGGACGGCGACGGCTCCGACGACCTCGTCATCGGCGCCCGAAACAACGACGCGGCCGGCACGGACGCCGGCGCGGTCTACCTCTTCAACGGACCGCTGCCTTCCGGCACGGTCGCCGGGCTGGGGACCGCCGACCTGGTCATCGTCGGCGGCAGCGCATCCGACCGGTTCGGGCGCTCCGTCGCGGGCGGCACCGACCTCGACGGCGACGGCATCGACGACCTCGTGGTCTCGGCGCCCAACGACAGCGAGGACGGCTCCTCCTCCGGCACGACCTACGTCTTCTCGGGCGCCGATCTGATCGGAGCGACCAGCCTCAGCGCCTCGGACGCCTTCGTCCGCTTCAACGGCCGGACCGGCTTCGACTACCTCGGCATCCAGGTCGCCCTCGGCGATGTCAGCGGCGACGGCCAGGCCGACCTGCTCATGGCCGCCACCGGCAACGACGACGGCGTCAGCAACGGCGGTGCCATATACATCTACGAGGGCCCGATCACGGCGACCGGGCAGGTGCGGGTCCGCGACGCCACCTACACCGCCCGGATCACCGGCGAAGGCGCCTCGGACCAGGTCGGGGGTTCGGCCAACATCAACGGCGACGTAGACGGCGATGGTGTCGACGACCTCATCGTCGGGGTCACGAACGACTCCACCGTCGGCAGCACCGCCGGCGCCGCCTACATCGTGCTCGGCCCGATCAGCGGATCGACCTCGCTGTCCTCGGCCGACGCCAAGCTCCTCGGCGACGCCACCTCGGCGGGCCTGGGCAGCTCGACCAGCTACCTGGGTGACCAGGACGGCGACGGCTACGACGACTTCGCCGTCGGCGCCACCCAGGACGACACAATCGGCAGCGACGCCGGCGCGGTCTTCGTGCTCTCGGGCTCCAGCAGCCCGGACGCGCTCGGGGGCTCGTCCGTCAGCTCTGTGGCCAGCGCCATCATCTACGGGCCCAGCCGCGGGCACCAGCTCGGCACCTCGGTCAGCGGCATCGGGGACTTCGACGGCGACGCGGTCAACGACCTGCTGATCGGGGCGCCCAACGGCGGCTCCCCCGCCTCGGGCTTCACCTACCTGTTCAGCGGGCCGGTGACTGGCGTGCTGGCGACGACCGAGGCCATGGCCAGCTTCAGCGGCGAGAACACCAGCGACGCGGCCGGCAGCCCGGTCAACTTCGTCGGCGACATCGGCGGGCTCGGCACCGACGCCATCGGCATCAGCGCCCTCGCCAGCGATCGCTCGGGCACCGACGCCGGCACGCTGTACTTCCTCTTCGAGGTCGGACCCTGAGCCTTGCGATGCTGGACCGCAGCTCCATCCTCTTCATCACCTTGGACTCCTGCCGCCTCGACACCTTCGAGGCGGCACGGGCGCCAAACCTGAAGGCCGTGGGGCCCATGCATCGGGCCATGGCCCCCGGAAACTTCACCTACGCCAGCCACGCCGCCATGTTCATGGGCTTCACCCCCGGCGTCGCGGCCCAGGCTGAACCCCTGATCAACCCCAAGTTCGGGAAGATCTTCAAGATCGCCGGGGCCGGCTTCCCCAGCAAGGGGACCGAGTTCCTGACGGTCAAGGGCCACAACGTCGTCGACGGGCTCAAGCGGATCGGCTTCCACACCCTGGGCGTCGGCTCGGCGGGCTGGTTCGACCCCGAGACGCTGACCGGCCAGAACCTGACCCGCGACTTCGACCGCTTCTTCTACCCAGGCGATGTGATGAGCCTGGGCAAGCAGCTCCGCTGGATCGAACACCAGCTCGCCGAGCTTCATGGCCAGCGTGTGTTCCTGTTCCTCAACGTGGGGGAGACCCATGTGCCCTACTGGCACGAGGGCTGTGCCTGGTCCAAGGACAACCCCTGCGTGCCCTTCGGCAAGAACAACGACGCCGACGAGTGCCGCCGCCGCCAGCTCGCCTGCCTGGAGTGGGTGGACGGTCAGCTCGCCCACCTCCTGCAGTCCTTCGCCCACGCCAACACCGTCCTCTGCTCCGATCACGGCGACGCCTGGGGCGAGGACGGCTTGTGGGAGCACGGCGTCCACCACGACGTCGTGCTGAAGGTGCCCTTGCTCTTCCGCTTGCAGCACGCTCCGCTCAACGTCGAAGGCGTACGAAGCCAGGCCAGCCAGCGGGCCCGTGGGCTGCTGGGGCGGGTGCGCGACCGGCTGGGCTGAGGACTCCTCCCCCGACCGGCACCCCGCCCCGACCCCAGGCCCACCATGACC
>DDSR01000013.1 GCA_002343455.1 Deltaproteobacteria bacterium UBA2385
GCCTGCGCCGTCTGGTACTGCATGAACTTGCCCATGTCGCCGCCGACCATGCCCATGCCGATCTTCTGGTCGAGGATCTTCTGCAGCTCCTCGGGCAGGCTGACGTTCTGCACCGTCACCTTCTCGAGGCCGAGGCCGAGCGCGCCGAACTCGGCCGCGGTGGCCTCCTGCAGCTGCCTGGCGAACTCGACCTGGTTGGCCGCGAGGTCGAGGAACGGGATGCCGCTCTGCGCCACCGCGTCGCTGATGTGCTGCAGCATCAGCCCGCGCAGCTGGCCGTCGAGGTCGTCGACGGTGTAGCGGTCGCGTGTGCCGCTGACCGCGGTGTGGAACTGCTTGGGGTCGGTGATGCGGTAGGCGTAGTTGCCGAAGGCGCGGATCCGGACCGGTCCGATCTCCTTGTCGTGCATCATGATGGGGTTGGGGGTGCCCCACTTCTGATCGGCGAACTGCCGGGTGTTCACGAAGTAGATGTCGCCCTTGTAGGGGTAGTTCAGGGCGTACTTGATCGTCTCGAAGAAGCCGGCGATCGCCTTGGTGCGCGTCGAGAGCTCGTAGCTGCCCGGGCCGAAGACCTCGGACATCTTGCCCTCGTTCACGAAGACCGCTGCCTGCCCCTCGCGCACGACCAGCTTGCCGCCGTCCTGGATGGCCTGGTTGAAGACCGGAAAGCGGTAGACGATGGTGTCGCGGCTGTCGTCCAGCCACTCGATCACGTCGAGGAACTGCGCCTTGGCTTGCTCGGTGGCCGTCTTCTTGATGCTGTCCCAGAGGCTCATCGTTCTGCTCCCTCGGAGGAGGTGGGTTCGCGGGATGTTCGTTGATCGCGGGCGATCATTTCACCTTCGACACGAGACGACGCACCATCAAGCCGCCTCGAAGCGGTAGCTGACCCCGGAGGGCAGGACATAGGCATCCTGGCCCGAGGCGCAGAGGCGATCCGCGAGCGGCGTCAACAGCTCGACCGGCAGGCCAGCGGCCCGCCTGGCGTCGCCTACCAGGTCGACCAGCAGCAGGTGGTGGGCCTGGAAGGAGGCGGCGTGGTGGAAGACGGAGTCCTGCTGGCCGACGTCGCTCCCCAACAACAGCCACTCGGCGCCCCGCAGCTGGGGCAGGAGCGGCTCCAGCCAGCCGGCCGGGGTCGAGGTGCGGAGCGCCAGCCCCAGGTGGACGATCCGGCCGCCATCGGGGAGGGTCACCCGCGTGACCTGTGGGCTGAAGGCGGGGGGGCTGAAGGCGGGGGCCTTTCGGCGCTGGAGTGCCCGGCGCAGGGCGCCTCGGGGTCGGAGCAGGGCGCCGAACAGGGCGGCGGGCGCGTCCTCCGTGCGCGGCCCGGGGGACTCCGGGCAGGCCCACTGCTGGATCTCCAGGCCGTCGGTGTCGGTGAGCTGGACCAGGGCTCGGTCGGTCGGCAGCCCCGCGGCACGCAGCCAGTCATGAGCCTGGACCGGCGCCACGACCCGAGGGCGCGCGCCACCGGCGATGGCTCGTTGGGTGGCCCCAACCTGTTCTGGTCGGGCCCCCGTCAGCACCACGATGTCGCCGCTGGAGGGTGGGGTCACGGGGTCGAAGAGCACCAAAGGCCCCCTTCGCTCCAGGCGCAAGCCCTGGCCCCCTTCGTGTACCAGGCGGAGGCGGTAGGGATAGGTGTCGTTCACCCCCCACGGCTATCCGAGTCGGAGCCCGCGCGGGGCCAGCCGGAGCCGGATGTTTCCCCAGGCCCTCGTCTTGTTGCTCACGCTGCCGCGGCCCTCTGCTGCTTTGGACCCGGGCGGCGCAGGTATGGACCCGGGGAGCGTAGGGCTGGACCCTTGGGACCTCGTCCGCGTCGATCAGCCCGATCACCCCGACGCCCTGGTCAGCAGCTCCACCGGCAGCGTGCTGGCGGCGGCGCCGACCGACCTGCCCTGGCGGGTCGAGGAGGTCCCCTGGCCCGACCTGCTCCTGGCCGAGGAGCTGGGAGAGCCCCCAGGAGGAGCCACCACCTCCGACCCCGCCTCGCAGGAGGGCGGCACCGCCTGGGAGGCCCTCGACGCGATGGGCATCCGCCCCTGGCACGAGGCCGGCATCGACGGCAACCGAGGCGGTGATCCCGTCCGGGTGGCGATCTTCGACACGCAGTGGGGGGGGCTGACGCTGGCGGGCACCGACGGCCCGCTGGCCGGCAATCCCCAGATCAGCAGCCACGACTGCCACATCCACCGCTCCTGCGAGCCCGCCATCGACGACCTGCTCCCGGCCTTCTCCTGGGAGTCCGGAGGCCACGGCCTCGCCTGCGCCGAGGTGCTCCTGGCGGTCTCGCCCGGGGTGCGGCTCTACCTGGTGCGGGTCAGCACCCAGACGGCCCTGGAGAACGCCGTGGACTGGGCGAGCCGCGAAGGCATCGAGGTCGTCTCGATGTCGATGTCCTTCTTCAACAGCAGCTTCTACGACGGCACCGGCCCGATGGCCGAGATCATGGACCGCCTGCACGCCGGGGGCGCCCTGATGGTCACCAGCGCCGGCAACTACTCGACCCAGCACTGGTCCGGCGAGCTGCGCGACCTGGACGGAGACGGCATCCACGAGTTCTCGGACGAGCGCCGCACCTTGCCGGTCTACCTGGGTGCCGGGACCTACCGCTTCATGCTCTCCTGGGATGACTTCGGCCGCTGCGGACGCACCGATCTGGACACCTATGTCTACGCCGCCGACGGCCGCGTGGTCGGCCGCAGCGAGCGGCGCCAGGTCGAGGGCGAGGGCTGCGAGCCGGTCGAGCGGGTGCGGGTCAGCGCCGAGGTCGAGGGCTGGTACTACCTGGAGGTGCGCCGGGCGGCGGGCGCCGACGATGTACGGCTGGACGTCCTGGCCCGCGGCGGGCAGGTCTGGGAGGGGAGGCCCGCAGGCTCCGTGACCGACCCCGGCACCCACCCGGCGGTCCTGACGGTGGGGGCCGTGCGGGCCGACGGCTACCTGGACAACGACGCCGAGAGCTTCAGCAGCCAGGGGCCGACCCTGGGCGGGCTGGACAAGCCGGACCTGGCGGGCCCCAACGGCCTCAGCACCAGCGTCTACGGGCCGACCGGCTTCTACGGGACCAGCGCCTCGACCCCGGCGGTCGTCGGCGCCATCGCCTTGCTGATGGACCAGGACCCGGGCATCGACGCCTTCGAGGCGGCCCGTCGCCTCCGCGGCCAGACCCTCTCGGACGGCCGGTCCACCTGGGCCCAGGCCGACCCCGCGCTGGGCGCGGGCAAGGTCCGCCTGGCCCCGCTGGACCCCGGCTCGCGCTGCGCGGGAGGCGCCCTCCTGGCGCCAGGCATCTTGCTGTGGCTCGGCCTTCGGCCCCGGAGTCACGGCCTGTGGCCCCGGAGTCACGGCCTGTGGCCCCGGAGTCACGGCCTGTGGCCCCGGCGGCGCCTCCGCCAAGCTGGTAAGCTCCCCCTCGTCCGAACACGACCGTCCCCTACGGATGCCTAGCCCCGGAAGCCCCGACCGTGTCCACCTCCCCTGCCCTCCTCCTCCTCCTCGCCTGCACCGGCGGCGACACCGACCCCAGCTCCTCGCTCGAGGCGATCGAGGCGGACGAGGCTGTGCGCGTGGCCCTCGCCGACGCGGCAGGCGTGGGCGTGATCGAGGTGCCGGTCCGGCTGGTCAACCGCTACGGCGCCAGCGTCCCCGGCGGCAGCGTCGACCTCGCGCTGGACACGCTCGGCTTCAGCCTCCAGGCCAGCACCATCACCCTGGACGCCGAGGGCTTCGGCCTCGCCCGGGTGGTGGCTCCCCAGCCGGGCGCCTTCCAGATCACCGCGGTCGGCTCATCGGACGACGCCGAGACGGGGGCCCGGGCCACCGGGATCGCCCTGGGCGCCGACGCCCCCACCTTGATGCTGGACCGTGTGCTCCCGCGGCCGCCCTCCCTCTCCGAAGCGCGGGCCATGGCCCGAGGGACCCGCGGGCTCGCCCTGGTCGACGATCGCAGCGTCTGGTGGCTGCCCTCCGCCCCCGGCGCGGTCGGCTGGCAGGTCTTCGAGGCCGACTTCGAGATCCTCGGCACCCGCGCCGTCGAGGTCGACGCCGACGGCGTACGCGACCTGGTCGTCTGGGGCGAGCAGGCGGTGATCGTCCTGCGCGGCCGCCCCGCCGGGGGCTACGCCTGGGGGGCCGGCTGGACCAGCCCCGACATGCAGGTCGTCGGGGTCAGCGTCGACGACCTCAGCGGCGACCAGCTCGCCGACATCGTCGTCGGCCAGACCGACGACGAGGCCGCCCGCATCGAGATGCTGTTGGGGGACGGGGTCTGGGGCTTCCAGGCCGTCGCCCCGCTCGAGCTGACCTCGCCGATCATGGACCTGGTCGCCTCGGACGAGGACCTGGACGGCCGGCCCGACGTCACGGTGATCGACGCCCAGAGCGGCTGGCTGCGCCGGTACACCCGCACCGACGGCCGCTGGACCGGCAACGCCCCCTCGCTGCTCGACAGCTTCGCCTTCCCCCTGGGCAGCCGCCTGCTCTCCCCCGCCGACCTCAACGGCGACGGTATCCGCGACGTGATCGGCATCTCGGGGCCGTCCAGCGGCGTTCAGAAGGCCGTCTTCTACATCCTGTCCGAGGACAACAAGTACGAGCAAGCCTACGCCGAGATCCAGGCCGACGTCAGCGATGTCGACGGCGACGGGGCGGCGGACCTGCTGCTGATGGAGAGCGGGCTCCTGCACCGGGTCCGCTACGACCCCGTGGTCGGGGGCTTCGTCATCGAGAACCTCTCCGGGCTGGCCGACACCGGGCCGATCGCCTCGGGAGACATCGACGGGGACGGCACCGCCGACGTGGCCGTGCTGGAAGACGGCATCATCCTGCACATCGGCGATCTGGACGAGGCGGGGGCCTGGAGCATCGGCCGGCCCAGCCTGCTCGAGCTGGCGACCGGACTGGACGGGCACTACCTGCTTCAGGATCTCAACGGGGACGGCCTGCCCGACCTGGTCGGGGTGATCAGCCAGGACGGCGGGCAGGCGCTGCGGGTCTGGCTGGCCGGCTGGAGCTCCGCGGACGGGCCGGTCTACACCGCGACCGCCACCCTGGCCCTCAACGCCAGCGGGAGCGTCCACGCCCTGACCAGCTGCGGGTCCGACTTCTACGTCCTCAGCGACAACGCCGCGGCGGGGCTGGCGCAGCCGGACAAGGCCTTCCGCATCCGCCTCGCCACCGACGGCAGCTATGCCCCGGTGGTGCAGAACTCCGGCAGCGTGACCGGGACCCTGCTGGCCTGCGGCTATCCCCAGACCACCACCGAGAAGCGCTTCGTCGTCGCCACCACCTCGGGGGCGGCCACGATCTACGCCTACGAGCTCAGCGTGATGGGCGAGCAGCAGCTGGGCGAGACCCAGGCCATCGCCCTCGCGGACACGGACGGCGACGGGCTCGACGAGCTCCACTCCTGCGCCGCCACCGACTGCGAGCTGATCGGCGCGGACCTCGACGCCGACGGGATCGACGAGCTGGTCCAGGGGGGCCCGCAGGTCCTGGTCGAGGGCTGGAACAGCAGCTACGACCTGGGGCTCTCCGGCTCGATCTCGGTGGGGGACCTCGACGGCGACGGCCTGTTCGACGTGCTGGCGGTCAACCGCACCACCGGTCGCATCTCGGCCGTCCCGACCCTGACCGGGGCGATGGGGCCGGCCTCGGGCTGGTACACCTCCGAGGCCATCGACGGCCCCGTCCTGGTGACCGACTACGACCGCGACGGCCGCCAGGAGCTGGTCTTCCGCCGAGGCAACCAGCTCGTCGGCACGCTGCGGACGGTCCTGCCCGCGGATCAATGAGAGCCCTGCCGGCCGCCCTGATCCTGGCCGGAGCGGTGGTCGCCTCGGCCCAACCTCGCCGGCTGGTGGAGGCCTCCACCCCCTCCTTCGAGGAGCCCTGGTGGAGGCCTCGCGTGCCTCCCCATGAGCCCATCCCAGGCACGACCGGCAGCACCGCCGAGGCGTGCGGGTCCTGCCATGTCGAGATCGCCGCCGAGTGGCGCGCCTCGATCCACGCCGCCGCCTGGACCGACGCCCAGTTCCAACGGGAGCTCTCCAAGGACCCCGACGTGGCCTGGCTGTGCATCAACTGCCACACCCCGGCCACCGATCAGCAGGCCGAGCGGATCGAGCCCGTCCTCGGCGAGAGCCCGCGGCAGGCGCGGAGGAGCCCGAACCCGGACTTCGACGAGGCCTGGCAGCAGGAGGGCATCACCTGCCTGAGCTGCCACTGGAGCGAGGGCGGCATCGCCGGCCCCGGTCGCTCCAGCGGGGCCCCGCACGCCGTGACCCCCAGCGAGGCGTTCTCCAGCGGCGAGATCTGCCTGAGCTGCCACCAGGCCGACGCCCGCATCGAGGACAGCCTCGTCTGTCACTTCACCACCGGCCAGGAGTGGGAGGAGGCGGGGCGCCCGGCGACCTGCCCCGAGTGCCATATGCCCGAGGTCCTCCGCGCCGTCGCCACCGGCTCCCCTCCTCGACTCAGCCGGCGCCACACCTGGCCGGGCAGCGGCATCCCCAAGTCGAGCCCAGCCCCCGAGGGCTTCGACGAGGCCATGGAGGGCTGGATCCCCGGCGCCGCGATCCGGATCGAGGCCGCCGCGCCGGTCGCCGCTGGCGAGCGCGCCATGGCCCGGGTGGTGCTGGCCCACCAGCGCGCCGGTCACCGCGTGCCCAGCGGCGACCCCGAGCGCTACCTGCTGGTCGAGGTCGAGGTCCGGACCGAGACGGCCAGCATCGCCGGAGGCCGGATGAGGATCGGCCAGCGCTGGATCTGGTGGCCGGTGGCGAAGAAGCTGGACGACGACCGCCTGCGTCCGGGAGAGGAGCGGACGCTGGAGATCCCCTTCCAGATGCCCGCCGAGGGGGCCACCGTCCACGCCCGCCTGCTGCACTACCGGATCAGCCCGGAGAACGCCGCATGGCACGGCCTGGAGGGATATCCGACCCACCGCCTGGTGCAGGAGGCGACACAGCACCTGGGCTCCACCTCTCTCCCGGACTGATCGTGCAGCGCGTCTTCATCACAGGGGCCAATGGCCGGGTCGGGCTGGAGCTGGTGCGCGCCCTCTGCCAGCAGGGCCAGCAGGTCATCGGCCTGGCACGCAGCGAGGAGAAGGCGCGGGCCGTGGTCGCCCTGGGCGCCGAGTGCCTGGTGGGCTCGCTCGCCGAAGCCGACACCCTGGCCCAGGGGCTCGACGGCGCCGAGATCGTCTACCACCTGGCCGGAGGGCTGCGGGGCGACCGACCGGAGGAGAGCGCCGACCGGGTCAACCGGCAGGGGATGGCCGACCTGCTGCAGGCCCTCGACCGGGTCGGGACCGGCTCGCTGGCCAGCCTGGTGTTCACCAGCACCTGCGCGGTCTATGGCCACCGCGACGGGCTGCTGCTCGCCGAGAGCCTGCCCCCCCTGCCGAACACGCGCTACGGCCGCAGCAAGGTGGCCGCCGAGCAGCTGCTGCTGCAGGCCTCCGCGCGCGGGGTCCCCGGCCGCATCGTGCGCCTCGCGGCGGTCTACGGACCGGGCTTCCCCTTCATGCTGGTCGACTCGATCCGCCGCGGTCGGTCCTTCCTCCCCGGCACCGGCCAGAACATCGTCCCGACGATCCACGCGCAGGACGCCATCGTCGGCCTGCAGCGGGTCGCCGAGCAGGGCCGAGACGGGCAGATCTACAACCTCGCGGACACCCGGCCGGTGCGGCTGGCCGACTTCTACGCCCAGGTTCAGCGGCTGGTCGGAGGGCGAGGCCCCCTGTTCTGGTCGGGGCTCCTTCCCCAGGGGCTGGACCTCGGGCTGGCCGCCCTCAACGAGCGGCTCCAGGCCCGCCTGGGGCGGAAGCCGGTCTTCACCACCGACAACATCCGCCTCTTCCAGAACGACGCGGGGATGCGCGTCAAGAAGATCGAGGTCGAGCTGGGCATGCGCTGGCGCCACCCATGGGCCATCGCTGGCCTGGAGAGCGTCCTCGGCGGGGGATCCGCTGCAGGAGGGGCTTGACCCGGCCGCCGACACAACCTATACAGCATCTCGGAAAGTCCGGCCCATGCCGGGCACAACGGCCGAGGAACTCATGATCGTCGCGCTCGCCCTCCTCCTCACGGGCTGCAAGCCCAACCACGCCGAGATCTCCGGCGAGTGGCATGTCTGGCTCGCCGCCAACAACTCCGGGACGGTCGCCGAAGGCGAGCTGGACGTTGTCGAGCGCTCCGCCCGCATCATCGACTGCAGCGGCCGCGGCTGGGACGACGAGACCGAGGACTTCGATCTGGGCTACATCGGCCCCCGGTCGGGCGACGACTACGCCACCGGCAAGTACTTCGGCGGGGCCTGCGCGCCCGACGACTCCAGCTGCGACCAGGCGGCCCTCGACGCCGACTGCGACCTGATCGACGGGATGGAGTACTTCGACTTCCTCCAGCGGGACGGCTTCTACTACCTGACCGAGTCGATCGAGACCTGGCGGACCGAAGCCCTGATCAACGGCGAAGGCGACCTGCAGATCACCTTCCACGACCGGCTCGGTGACGGCGAGGACTTCCGGCTGGCCTTTGTGATCAAGCCCGACTTCGCGCCCCCGACCTGCTTCGACGCCGACGGCGACGGCGTGGCCGAGGTGGTCACTGAGGACGGCGCCTCCTGGATCGACTCCTGGACGACCAACCAGGGCCTGGACGGCAGCCTGTACTACCTCAACGCCGGCGCCCAGCAGTCCGAGCCGGGTGGTTTCGACATCTACGGTGACCCCCTCATCTGGTACCACACCAGCAAGTGGGCGGCGGGCTTCTCGCACTCCAAGTTCGCGGCCGAGGAGTTCACCAGCCAGCCCAACCAGTACGGCATCTACGACGACGACGGCTTCGGGCAGCACTTCGAGGTCACGGCCAGCGACGACGACGACACGCTCTGGGGGACCCAGTTCACCCGGGCCGAGCCCGACCTGGACGTCTACGCCACCCTCAGCGAAGACCTCAAGGCCCGGGCGCTGGAGTGGTCCAAGGAGATCTCCGGGGTCGCCATCGGCGGCGTCAGCCCGGACCAGGCCGACACCAGCCTCTTCGAGCTCAAGGTCGAGGACAACATCTGGCGTCCCATCGACACGACGATCGCCGGGCTGGACGGCTGGCTCGAGGTCGGCTCCTCGTGGGTGACGGTGGCCCCCGGATCGACGGTCGAAGCCGGCGGATCGGTCTCCGGCACCTTCCAGATCTACCTCAAGGGCTACGACTCCTCCTCGGCCATGGTCATCCGCGGCGACTACGCGGTCGACAAGATCCGCAAGGACGCTTGGGAGTACGAGTACCTCCCCGACGAGAAGCGGGAAGAGAACGGCAACGAGTATTGCCAGTAGGCTGCGGTTTGGTGGCGGCGGCTTGCTGGCTGGGGCCGCAGGCGTTAGCAGAGCAGACGCTTCGGCTCACCCCGAAGCGTGTGGCCGGGACCTCCCGCTGAGGGTCGCGTGGACCTCCCAAGAACTGCGCGATCTCGCGGGAGGCCCGGCCTTTTACCCCTCGCTGCACAGGCGATGAAGCGCGCCTCTCCGAGCGCTGCGCGATAGGCGCATCCATGCTCCTGATCGCCGCCCTCCTCGCATGCACCGGCACCGACACCCCCTCGGCGTCGCCCGATGGTCCTCCTACGGCTTCGCCGGCCCCGGCGACGGGGGATGCCGACCCTCGACGGGCCAGCGCCGCCCTGGAAGAGGGCTGGGGCGCGCTGCTCTTCCGGGACGAGGTCTGGATGAGCACGGGCACCGGCAGCCTGGCCGCCGGCCCCAAGGGCATCAGCGCCTTGCGCCCCACCGGCAGCCTGGGGGGCTGCGGGGCCATCGTCGAGGACCCCGGCGGCGCGATGTTCGTGCTCAAGCCCGACGCGGCCGAGGTGCCGATCGTGGCCGCGCCGGCGATCCAGGCCAACCTCGTCGAGCGCGCCGCCTGGAGGCTGGACGAGCTGCTGCCGGCGCTCGACCGCTTCGACCCGCTGCCCAACTCCCCCGACCCCTCCCGCTCGCGTGGCGTCAACGTCGGCTCGGTGGCCAAGATCCGTCGCCACGGCGCGCCGCCGGTGCTCATCACCTCCGGGAACCGAGGCTGCACCGGCGTCATCGCGATCCTGAACGCGGACGCCAGCGAGACCCTGGCCTGGGACAGCCTGGAGGGCGCCTGCGAGCCCCTGCGGGTCTTCCCCCCCAACGACCTGGACGGGGACGGGGTGCGCGAGGTGGGCACCTGGAGCCGCAGCCGCGCGACCCTCTACCGGATGCCCGAGACCCCCGGAAGCATCGGCCTGGTCCGCCTGGCCGACTGGACCTGCTCATGAGCGCTCGGGCCCTCGGCCCCGCGGAGCGCCAGAGCTGAATGTCCAGGCGAATCGGCATCGCCGCCGCCATCTGGGGCGGCAGCATCCTGCTCTCGCGGGTGATCGGCATCGTGCGCGAGGCCGTGCTGGGCCGCATCCTGGGCGGAGGGGCCGAGGCCGACCTGTACTTCCTGGCCTTCACCCTCCCCGACTTCCTCAACTACCTGCTCGCCGGCGGCGCGCTCTCCATCGTCTTCATCCCGATCTTCGCCGGCTACCTCGCCCGACAGGACGAGCAGGGCGCCTGGCGCTCGCTGGCGGTGATCGGCAACGCCGTCTTCCTGGGCGCGGTCCTGCTGGGAGGGGCGATGTGGCTGACCATGCCCTGGCTGGCTCGCCTGATCGGCCCCGGCCTCGACGCCGAGTCCAGCGCAGAGCTGGTCGCCCTCACCCGGGTCATGCTGCCCGCCCAGCTCTTCCACCTGCTGGGAGGACTGCTCTCCGCCGCCCTCCAGGCCCGCGACCGCCACACCCTCCCGGCCCTGGCCCCCCTCGTCTACACCCTCGGCATCATCGTCGGCGGCCTGCTGGGCGGCCAGGAGGCCGGCGCCTGGGGCTTCGCCTGGGGGGTGCTCGCCGGCAGCGTGCTCGGCCCCTTCCTGCTCCCGCTGATCGGCTGCCTCCGCGCAGGAATGCGCTGGCGGCTGATCCTCTCCCCCCGCGACGCCGATCTGCGCACCTGGCTGTGGCGCTCCCTGCCGATCATGGTCGCCTTCAGCATCATGGTGGCCGACGACATGATCCTGCGCCGCCAGGCCTCGCTGATCGGAGACGGCGCCGTCGCCACCCTGGAGTACGCCAAGAAGCTGATGAAGGTGCCCATGGGGGTCTTCGGGCTGGCGGCGGGGGTCGCGGCCTACCCGACGCTCAGCCGGCTCGTCGGCGAGGGCGACCGGGCCGGCGCCTACCGGACCCTGGCGATGGCGGTCAAGCGCATGCTGATCCTGGCCTTCGGCGCCCAGGTCACCCTGACCGTCGCGGGTCCGGAGATCAGCCGGGTGATCTACGGCTCGCGGATCGACCCCTCGCAGCACGAGGCCATCGGTCTCGCGATCGGCATCTTCTGCCTCGCGCTGTGGGCCTGGGCCGCCCAGACCCTGCTCTCGCGTGGCTTCTACGCCCTGGGCAAGACCTGGCTGCCCTCGCTGCTCGGCACCGGGACCGTGCTGCTGGCCTTCCCCGGCTACGTCCTGCTCGGTCAGCAGGCCGGCACCCCCGGGCTGGCCGCGGCCAGCAGCATCGCCGTCAGCCTCTACGTCGCCATCCTGGCGCTCCTCCTCCGCCGCGAGTACGCCTACGAGCCCGACGGCTTCGGCACCTTCGCCCTGCGCGCCCTCCCCGCCGTGCTGCTGGCCACCGCCCTCGGCCTGGGCCTGCGCGCCCTGCTCCCCGACGCGCCGCTGGGGAGCTCCGAGGTCGGCGACGCCCTCCTCCGGGGCGCCCTCTCCGGAAGCGCCGGCCTGCTGGCCTACGTCGGCCTGGCCCTGGCTCTGCGAGTGCCCGAGGCGGGGGCCGTCTCCGAGCTGGTGCTCGGCCGCCTGCGACGGCTTCGCCGGAGGCGCGCATGAGCCAGCCCCTGGATCCGGTCGCCCGCCAGCGGGCCTGGGAGGAGGCCGAGCGCCGCGGTCAGAGCGAGCGCCTGCTGGAGCTGCGCGAGCTGGAGCAGGCCATCGCCGCCCTGCCGACGCAGGCCGGGCTGGCCCGCCGGGGTCGGCTGCTGGCCTGGGACCGCATCAGCACCACCTGGGAGGCCTGGGAGCTGCACTCGGGCCGGCGCCGGATGCAGCGCCACCTTCACCCGGCCTGGCGAGGCGACCCCGTCGTCCTGCGCCTCTTCGAGCAGGCCATCGCCGAAGCACCCGGCGAGCGCCCCGACCCCTACACCCTCTGCCAGGAGGCCCCGGGGCTGCCGCTGGCCGAGCTGCTGCCCGTCGAAGACCCGCCCAGCACGCGCGCCCTCGCCGCCCTCTTCGCCGCCGGCCTCGGCGCGCTCGTCGCCCTGGAGGCCCGAGGCCGCAGCCACGGCGGCCCCGTCCCGGTCTGCTTCCTGATCCAGACCTCGGGGCCCGTCCTGCACCACCTGGGCCAGCGCGTCCCCGCGCCCGCGCCCGGGGAGGACCTGCGCCAGCTCTCGGCCCTGGTCGCCGCCTTCGATCCGCAGGGCCACGAGCCGCTGGCCGGCCTCGCCCGGAGCTGGATCCAGGACCCGCCCGCCAGCGCCCTCGACGCCCAGCGCCTCTTCATCAGCCAGCTCGCCCAGACGCTGGCCGCCGCGCGCCACGGCCTGTTCCTCGCCGCCCGCGGGGCTGGCCGCCGCGCCCGGGCCAGCGCCCTCCTCCGCGCCGCCCGCGCCCTCTCCGCCACCCCGCCCCCTCCGCTGGCGCGCTCCGTCCTGGCCCAGCTCCCCGAGGGCGGCACCCTGGAGATCGAGAGCGACGGCCACACCGTCCGGGCCGGCCTGGGCTCCGCCGAGGAGCTGGGCCTCGTCTGGCGAGGCGACCGCGGGCTGGACGCGCCCGCCGCGCGGACCCTCCTGCGCGCATGGGCCACCGGAGGCTCCCTGGGCGCCGCCGATCCCCTGATGCGCTGGCTCGCCGCCGCCGCCAGCCTGCGCCGCGCTCGCCTGCTGCTGGAGCACCAGAGCCAGGGGCCTACAGCTCGACGGTGACCAGGTACTGGCTCCCGCAGTCCGCCCCGGTCTCGGACTGGACCACCAGCTCCCAGGTCCCCCCGTCGTCCTGGAGCAGGGTGTCGCCCACCTCGACCGAGAGGGTCCCGTTGCCCGCCTCGTCCAGGTACACCTCGCCGCGGTCGAGGTGGGTCAGGCTGACCCGGTAGCGGGCCGAGCTGGGGATGTTGGTGACCGAGACCGCCAGGGTGAAGATGCTCCAGCTGGAGTCCTCGAAGCTGAAGCGGAAGCGGTCGACGTCCTCGTCGTTGTGCAGGCCGGCCAGCTGCTGGATCCGCTCGCCGTCAGCCAGCTCTCCCAGGGTCCAGGCCGCGCTGTCGTTGGGCTCGGTCGGGTCCAGCTCGGTGCCGTCCTCGTCCAGCTCGTCGTCGCAGTCGTTGTCGAGCCCGTC
>DDSR01000362.1 GCA_002343455.1 Deltaproteobacteria bacterium UBA2385
CCCTGGAGCTGCTGGCCCAGGCAGTCGGCCAGGGCGGAGCGCGCGGGGGGACCGCCGACCCGCAGCCCCAGCACCTCGCCCTCGGGGCTGATGCGGGCGCTGAGCTGCAAGCTGACGGCCTCCCAACGGCCGCTGGAGGCCTCCTGCCCGACACAGCTCGTGCCATCCAGGGCCTGCCGCACCGCCGCGGTCAGGGCGATCGCCACCCGGCGATCCATGCTGGCGTCGGGGTCCCCGATGCTGAGCTGCAGGCCGTCGGCGAGGTGGCTGCCGAGAGCCGGCGGATCGAGGCGCACCGAGGGGGCCGGCTCGGCCCGCAGCCGCACGAAGAGCTCGCCGTCGGGGGCGCCCGCGGGGAGCTTCGTCTTCCCGAGCTCCTCGACGACGCAGCGGGCGGTCTCCTCGTGCTGGAGCGAGCTCTGGTGCGCCAGCAGCTCGGTGACGGCGCCACCTCGCACCACCAGGGAGAGGTCGATCATCCCCTCCATCGAGGGCTGCTCCTCAAGGCCCATGGCGTAGCAGGCCTCCGCGAAGGGCAGGCGGGCCTGGATGGCCAGGGCCAGCTCGGGCGAGGCGGCGACGGGCTCGGCGGGCTTGGGCATCACCCAGGCGGGGCCGCTGATGACCCAGACCCGCGCCGCGCTGGAGAGGAGGAAGAGCTCGACATGGCGCCCGAGCACCCGGGCGAGGCCCTGCGCGCCCTCGCAGCCCTCCTCCGAGCCCAGGGTGCAGGCCCGCTCGTAGGAGGTGCGCGCGGCGAGCAGGTCGACGGGGTGCCCGACGCCGGTCTGCGCCCGGGCCAGGGCGGTGCAGGAGTCGGCGCGGCCCGCTTCGCACTCCACCGTGAGGGGCCCCAGGTCCGGGGAGCCCTGGGCGAGGGCGAGGCCGATGAGGAGGGAGAGGAACATCGAGAGGCTCCATGGCGGCCCAGGGTGACGCGCCCGTGAAGCACGGATAGCCGCTCGCCCATGACAACGCATCGAATCGGGATCATGAACGGCGGCGGCGACGCCCCCGGCCTCAACGCCGTCATCCGCGGGGCCGTCAAGTACGGCGTGGGCGGCCTGCACTGGCAGATCGTCGGCATCGAGGACGCCTTTCACGGGCTGATGGAGAGCCCCCGGCGCCTGCAGGACCTGACGATGAAGACCAGTCAGGGCCTGATTCATCGGGGCGGGACCATCCTGGGGACCTCCAACCGCGCCGATCCTTTCGCCTGGCCCGACGGCAAGGGCGGGACCATCGACCGCTCGGCCGAGCTGGCCGATGCCATCCGCGACGAGGGCCTCGAAGGGCTGATCTGCATCGGCGGCGACGGATCGCAGCACCTCTCCCTGCGGCTGATGCAGGAGCACGGCATCCCCGTGGTGGGCGTGCCCAAGACCATCGACAACGACCTCAGCGCCACGGACTTCACCTTCGGCTTCTGGAGCGCGGTGGGCGTGGCGACCGAGGCGATCGACCGCCTGCACACGACCGCGGAGTCGCACGACCGCGTCATGCTGCTGGAGGTGATGGGCCGGACCGCGGGCTGGATCGCCCTCTACGCGGGCGTGGCCGGCGGCGCCGACGTGATCGTGCTGCCCGAGATCGACTACGACGTCGACCGGATCTGCAACACCATCCGCAAGCGCAGCGAGCGCGGCCGCCACTTCACCATCATCGTCGTCGCCGAGGGGGCCTCCCCCAAGTCGGGCGAGGCCCTGCCGGCCGCCCGCCGTCACGGCCGAGGGCACATCGTCACCGGTGGAGCGGCGCAGACTCTGGCGATGCTGATCAGCGAGCAGGTCCACGTCGAGAGCCGGGTCACGGTGCTCGGCCACCTCCAGCGCGGCGGCAGCCCGGTGCCCTACGACCGTGTCCTGGCGACCCGCTTCGGGGTCCACGCCATCGACCTGATCGACCGTGGCCAGTGGGGTCGGATGGTCCGCCTGCGCGACGGCGTGGTCGACAGCGTGCCGCTGGCCGCCGCCGTCACCCCTCCCCGGGTGGTCGACCTGGACCACCCCCTGCTGCGCGAGGCGGTGAAGATCGGGATCGAGCTGGGCGCGGAGATTTGAGGGCCGTCTTCAATTTGTGACCGGCACCGGCCGAGGACGGTGCTAGACTCCGATCAACCCCGGGGTCCCCCATGTCCGACCTAGAGCCCTCCAGCCTCGAGCAGCGCACCTCCATCCACACCTTCGCGGAGCTCGGCGCGCAGGAGCGGCACCTGGGCACCACCCAGGCCAACTACCGCGCGCTGGCGGCGATCTGGCTGCTCTCGACCTTCGCGGGGACCGCCTGGGCCGTCACCCAGCCCAGCCTGGCCTTGGGGCTGCATCCGCTGCTGCTGGTCACGGGCATCGGGGCGGCCGGGGCCACCGGCCAGGTCCTGCTGTGGAACCTGGACCTGATGGTCACCAACCGGATGCTGGACGCCGTGCTGATCGAGGGTCTGCGCCTGGAGCAGCGACACGCCCACCTGCCCCCGATCCGGACCAATATGATGGCCCTCTACGGCGGCCGGGGGATCCTCGAGCGCGTCGCCGCCTTCTACTTCTCCGGCGTCGTGCTCAGCGTGCTGATCGCTGGCCTGGCCGTCGCCGCCTGGACCGCCGAGCTGCGCCCCGACCTGGTCCCCTGGGTCCTGGTGGCGGTGCTCTCCGCGGGCGGGCTGACCGTCGCCAGCATGAAGGCCGCGACCGGGCACACCCGGCAGCTGCTCGGCAGCATCGCCCGCAGCACCCGCGCCGTGCAGGCCCGCCGCGAGAAGGAGGGCGCCGAAGCGGCGGTCTGAGGACCGCTCAGTCGTCCTGCGCAGGCAGGCAGATCGGGGCCAGGGCGCGCCGCACATGGCCCACCGCCAGCGTCACCCGGCCCTCGGCCCCCCGCGCTCGCAGCGCCCGGGAGGCCGCGGCCAGCGCCAGGGCCGGCTGGTTGTTCTCCTCGGAGAGGTGGGCCAGCACGAGGTGGCGGAGCGGCTCGCCCAGCCCGGCCTCCAGCAGCTCGGCGGCCTGGTCGTTGGAGAGGTGCCCGTGGCTGGAGCGGATCCGCTGCTTGAGGTGCCAGGGGTAGCTGCCCTCCATCAACCGGTCGAAGTCGTGGTTGAACTCCAGCACGGCGATCGACAGCGCCCGCAGCTTCTCCTGCACCAGGGTGGTCGGTCGCCCCAGGTCGGTGATCACCCCCGCCCGCACGGCGCCCATCTGGACCGTCCAGGCGATCGGCTCGTCGGTGTCGTGCGGCACGGGGAAGGGGTCCAGCAGGAGGTGCCCCAGCTCGACGGCGACGCCGGGCTCGACCAGCTCGATGGCGTCGGGCGTCATCGGCTCCGAGAGCCGGGCGCGGGTGCCGCGGGTCATCAGGAAGGGGATGTAGCGGCCCAGCTTCTTGTGCAGCCGGTTGCAGAGGACCCTCGCGGCGCCGACGTGATCGCTGTGCTCGTGCGTGATCAGGACCGCGTCGATCGGCGCGTCCCCGAGCCCTTGCTCCTCCAAGCGGCCGAGGACCTGCTTGGCGGAGATCCCGCAGTCGATCAGGACCCCCCCGCGTCCGTCACCGATGTAGGTGCAATTGCCGCCCGAGCCGCTGGCCAGGACGGCCACCTGAACCTGTCGAGCGACGTGGGCGGCGATGGGCATGGCGGCGGCTATCCCGCCCGGGCCCGGTCCGGCTGGGATTGCGGTTCTTGGAGCTACCCGACCGGATTTGACTTGCGCCTGACCGGATTCGGGGGCATATGGGCGCCATGGGCCCCATCCCCTTCGACCTCGTCGTCGAGATTGCGATCGCCGTTCTGCTCGCTGGTGCTGCCAGCCTGTTGGTACGTTGATGCTCAACCTCATCCTCCTCGCCACTGCCCTGGCGCAGCCGGTCCCCGAGCTGCGCCTCAGCGCCGCTCCTCCCGCGCCCGGCGGCAGCCACACGCTCGCCCGCGAGGTGCCGCTCGCTCGCTGGTCCGATCGACCCGAGGTCGTGGTCGCGACCTTGCCGGCGGGCACCGAGCTCAGCCTCGTGCTGACGCAGGGTGAGCTCGCTCGGGTGCGCCATGGCATCGACTATGGCTGGGTGCCGCTCGACGCGCTCCAGGCCATCGGGGCCGAGACGCCGACTGAGACGCCGACTGAGACGCCGACCGTGACCCCCACCGAGCCCTAACGAGCCGTCTCGGGCACCCGGAAGACCGTGATGCCGCGCAGGTCGGCCTGCCCGGCGAGTTCCATCCGCCAGGCGACGATCACCTCGGGCCCGGGGATCGCGTCGGCCTCGGCCAGCAGCACCTCGCAGACCTGCGCCGGTCGCCCCAGCGCGTTCTGGGCCACCACCCGCTCGCCGCTGAGGACCTGGACCACCGGCCCCTCGGTCGAGGCGGTCACCGAGGCGGTCAGGCGCTCGCCCTCGACCTCGCGGCTGCTCTCGGGGCGGGGCACGCAGCTCTCCCCCAGGCGCACCCAGCCGGCGAGGTCCTCGGGCAGGACCACGGGGTTGAGGTTGACCAGGGGCTTGAGGCCGGGTCGACCCTCCTGCTCGGGGTGCCCCAGCAGCAGCTCGCCCTGCTTCCACCAGGCTTGCAGGCCCGGCTCGGCCACGTCGGCCGCGGGCATCAGGGGAGGCGCCGCCAGGGCGGTGAGCAGCAGCAGGTACACGAGAGACTCCGCGGGGGAGTCATAGCACCCCGGAGGGGCTCCGAGCTTCCCTCAGGCTCGCGTTAGCAGGCTCCATGGTCGCTTCCCTCGGCGCGCTCGGGCGCTTCGCCACCTTCAGCGCGGTCGTGCTGCGCAGCACGCTGCGGCCGCCCTGGCTGGTGCACGAGACCCTCTCCCGTTGCTACGTCACGACCACCCGCTGCCTGCTGCCGGTCATCGCTGTCTGCGGCCCCTTCGGGATGGTGATGTCCTTGCAGGGCCTGGAGATCTTCGGCCTCTTCGGCGCCGAGCGCCTGCTCTCCGGCCTGGTCAGCGTCGCCATCCTGCGCGAGCTGGCCCCGGTGCTGGCCAGCGTGCTGGTCGCCGCCCAGGGAGGCTCCTCCTGCGCCGCCGAGCTCGGCGCCATGCGCATCAAGGAGGAGCTGGACGCGACCGAGGTGATGGCCGTCGACAGCATCGGCTGGCATGTCGTGCCCCGGGTGCTGGGCCTGACCCTGGCGACGCCGCTGCTCAACGTCGCCGGGGCCGCCTCGGGCCTGACCGGCGCCTTCTTCACCGCGGTCGTCATGAAGGGCGAGACCGCCGGCGTCTTCATGCACGAGCTCTGGGCCCTGACCTCCCCCGCCGACGTCTGGGGGGGCATCGCCAAGACCACCGTCTTCGGAGCCCTGATCGGCCTCGTCGCCAGCTACCATGGGTACCATGCCACCGGCGGGGCCGCCGGGGTCGGCAAGGCCGTCAACGACACCGTGGTCCGCAGCGTGCTGGTCTTCATCGTGGTCAACTACTTCCTGACCAGCGCCTTCTTCGGGCAGCTCGCTTGAGCCTGTCATGAACACAATGCGGCAGGCCGGG
Source organism: Deltaproteobacteria bacterium UBA2385 (assembly GCA_002343455.1). GTDB lineage: Bacteria > Myxococcota_A > UBA796 > UBA796 > UBA2385 > UBA2385. The sequence goes on from DDSR01000362.1 coordinate 5,484, forward strand.
GCCTTTGCGTACTTCGTCTGGGACTGGGCGATGGCCGTCCGTCGCTGGGGGGCGCCCCGGGCCGAGATCTGGCGGGAGGCCTTCCGCATCGGGGTCATGAGCCTGCCGATCCTGCTGGTGATCGCCGCCTTCGTCGGCACCAACCTCGCCCTGCAGGGCTTCTACGCCTTCCGGCCCCTGGGGGGCGGGCGGCTGGTCGGCATGTTCGTGAGCCTGGCCGGCGTCCGGGAGCTCGGTCCCATCATCGCCGCCGCCATGGTCGCCGCCAAGGCCGGCACCGAGATGGCCAGCCAGATCGGCGTCATGCGCATCCGCGAGCAGATCGACGCCCTGGAGGTGATGGCGGTCAACCCCTACGCCTGGCTGGTCACCCCTCGGCTGGTGGGCATCGTCCTGGTCCTGCCGGCGCTGACCGTCATCTCCATCTTCACCATGCTGGCCTCGGGCTACCTCGTCGCCGTCTTCCAGCTCGGCCTGAACGGTTCCACCTACCTGACCTTCGCAACCCAGGGCATCACCGCCATGGACTTCGTCTACGGCATGCTCAAGGCCGTCTGGTTCGGGATGATCATCTGCCTCGTCTCCTGCTGGTACGGCTTCACCTGCGGCCGCGGCCCCGAGGGCGTGGGAGAGGCCACCAACCGCGCCGTGGTGACTTCGGCCGTCGTCTGTGTACTGAGCAACTACTTCCTCAGCGAGATCCTGTATGGGGGAGGCCCGTGATCGAGATCATCGACCTGCACAAGCGCTTCGGCGAGCTGGTGGTGCTCGACGGCGTCAGCCTCAGCATCCCCCCAGGCGAGACCACCGCCATCATCGGCCCCTCGGGCACCGGCAAGAGCGTGCTGCTCAAGCACATCGTCGGCCTGATCGAGCCCGACTCGGGCCAGGTGATCTGTTTTGGCACCGACATGGCCCAGGCCAGCGAGCGGGAGCGCTACGCCGTGCGGCGGCGCTTCGGGATGCTCTTCCAGGACGGCGCCCTCTTCGACAGCCTCAGCGTCGGCGAGAACGTCGCCTTCCCGCTGGAGCGCCACACCCGCCTCTCCCCCCGCGAGATCCGCGACCGGGTCGAGGAGAAGCTCGCCGTCGTCGGCCTGCCCGGGACCTGGGATCGGGCCGTCAGCCAGCTCTCCGGCGGCCAGCGCAAGCGGGTCGGGCTGGCGCGGGCCATCGTGATGGAGCCCGAGGTCGTGCTCTTCGACGAGCCCAACAGCGGGTTGGACCCGCTGACCAGCGATCAGATCGACACGCTGATCCTGGACATGAAGCAGGCGCTGGGCATCACCTTTGTGATCATCAGCCACGACATCATCGGCACCGTACGCGTCGCCGACCACATCGCCATGCTCAACGCCGGCAAGCTGGTCGCCTGGGATCGGACCGAGGCGGTGCTGCGGAGCCCGGAGCCGGTGGTGCGGGCGTTTCTGAGGCGGAACCTGGTGTTGCCGGAGGCGGAGGGAGAGCAGGCGCACCTGCCGCGGGCGGAGGAGGCTCGGCGGGGGTGAGCGAATCAGAGCCGGGTCAGCCAGGGGTCAGGCTCACGTCAGGCCACGGGGCCGGGGGGGCCGTAGCTTGTACCCGTGCTCACCGAAGGGCACGCCAACCCCCACCCCGAGTGTACCCATGACCTCCTCGCCGACCGCTCCCCTCCTCCTCGCCCTGATCGCCCTCAGCCCCGGCGCGGCTGCCTTCGCGGGCGAGCCCCAGGATCTTACCCTCGAGGGGATCGCCATCCGCCCCGATGTCAGCGCCGACATCCACGTCCGGGTCTACGAGAACACCAGCGCGCCGTGCTCGTCGGGCACTGTCTTCGCGATCCACGGGGCCAACTCCACGGCCGCCACCATGGGGCCCCTCGCCGAGGCCATCGCCGACCGGCCCATCCGGGGCCGACCGGTCTGCCGGGTGGTGGCCATGGACCTGCCCGGCCACGGCTCCAGCTCCCTGCCCACCGGCGCCCTCTTCGGCGAGCTCTCGATCGACGACTACGCCGCTGCCGTGATCGCCACGATCGAGGCCCTGCGCGACGAGGGCATCCGGCCGACGACGATCATGGGCCACAGCATGGGAGGGCTGGTGATCATGGCCACCCAGCAGCGCCTCGTCGACGAGGGCTCGAGCCTGTGGAGCGGCCTGCACATCGATCACGCCATCCTGCTCTCGCCGGCCCTGCCCGCGTCGGTGCCCTGGGGCTTCCGCGACGGAGGCGGCGGCGCCGGGCTGGCGGCCTTCGCGGTCGACGACCCCGAGCTCGGCCCCATCCTGGCCCTGCCCCCCGAGCTCATGCCGCTGGTGGCCTTCTCGGACCTGGAGGGCAACATCCCCGAGAACACGCCGACCGTCGAGGAGATGGTCGCTGCCGGCTACATGTCCGTCGAGTCCCTCACGGCCAGCGGCGGCTTCTTCGGACTGGAGGGCTACGAGCCGGCCGACGTCGACGCCGGCATCTTCGCCGACGAGAGGCGCACTTGGCTGGACCTGATCGCCTTCGAGCAGGACACGATCATCACCACCGCCGACCACGTCGGCGCCTTCCCCTACCTGACGGGCAAGGACTCGACGGAGCCGGGCTTCCTGCTGATCGAGGGCGCCGATGTCACCCACGGCTACCCGATCAGCAACCCCGAGGGGCTGCTCGAGGCCTTCGAGGGCGTTGTCTCGCTCCCCTGAGCGGGCGGGCCTCGGTGCGGGGACCTCGGGGATGCGGGCGCCGCATGGTACGCTCCGCCCCTCCCGGAGGTCCCATGCGCCTGCTCCCCCTGTTCCTGACCCTGCTCGCCTGCGGCGAGACGGACTCCTCTGACCCCACCGGAGGAGACGGAGGCGCCCACACCGGCGACGGCGGCGCGCACACCGCCGACGGCGGCGGTGACGGCGGTGCCGGCGAGGACCTCGACGCCGACGGCGACGGGCTCTCCGCCTCCGAAGAGGCGGCCCTGGGCACGGACCCCGACCGCGCCGACAGCGACGGGGACGGACAGGCCGACGGGGACGAGGTCGGCCAGGGCACCAGCCCGCTCAACGACTGGTCCTTCGTCTACGCGGAGGGCGGCTACAACGTCGGCGCCTGCGACGAGAAGCCCGCGGCCAGCTCGCCCTCGGGCACGAACAACGGCTACGCGAACACCTGGGCGGTCGGGGACACGGTCGCGAACGTGACGCTGACCGACCAGTACGGGCAGGAGGTGCAGCTGGGCAGCTTCTGCGGGCGCCACGTGATGATCGCCTTCGGCGCGATGTGGTGCGGCCCCTGCCAGAGCCTGGCGGCGGAGATGCAGGAGCTGCAGGACCGCTACGGTCCCGATGGGTTCCAGGGGATCGAGATCCTGATCGAGGACACCGGCAGCAACATCCCCGATCGCAGCGATCTGGAGACCTGGTCAGCGACCTACGGCCTGGAGAGCGTGCCGGTGCTCAGCGACGGAGATTACCTCGCATGGCCCTATTACGAGCTTGACTGGTACATCCCAACCGTCGTCCACATCGGTCCGGACATGAAGGTGCTCGCGGTGGACAGCTCGGACTACACTCCGGCCGGCTGGCTCTGAGGCGCTACTTGAGCTCGTTCCACAAGAAGGTGTAGGCCATCGCCCACATGGTCGCCGCCTGCGTGTTGTCGGCCGCGCCGCCGTGCCCGCCCTCGATGTTCTCGAAGTAGAGCAGATCGTGCTGCTGCTCCATCATCCGGGCCGCCATCTTGCGGGCGTGGCCGGGGTGGACGCGGTCGTCACGGGTGGAGGTCATGAACAGTATCCGGGGGTATTCGACCTCGGCGGAGACCTTCTGGTAGGGCGAGTAGCGCTGCAGGAAGCTCCAGTCGTCGGTGTCCGGGTCTCCGTACTCGCCCATCCAGGACGCCCCCGCCAGGAGCTTGTTGTAGCGCTTCATGTCGAGCAGGGGCACCTGGCAGACGGCGGCGCCGAAGAGCTTCGGGTAGTCGGTGAGCATGTTGCCGACGAGCAGCCCGCCGTTGCTGCCCCCGATGATGCCGAGGTGGTCGACCGAGGTGACCTCGCGGGCGACGAGGTCCAGGGCCACGGCGGCGAAGTCCTCGTAGGCCTTGTTGCGGTTCTCCTTGAGCGCCGCCTGGTGCCAGGCTGGCCCGAACTCGCCCCCGCCGCGGATATTGGCCACGACGAAGACGCCGCCGGGCTCCAGCCAGGTGGCTCCGGTGCCGCCGGAGTAGGAAGGCAACATCGACACCTCGAAGCCGCCATAGCCGTAGAGCAGGGTGGGGTTGGTGCCGTCGAGGGGGAGATCCGTCCTGGCCACCTGGAAGTAGGGGATCTTCGTCCCGTCCTCCGAGGTCGCCTCGTGCTGGCTGATCGAGAGCCCGGTGGCGTCGAAGAAGGCCGGGAGCTGCTTCAGGGTCTTGGGCTGACCCTTGCCCAGGCGCATATGCTGCAGGGTGGTCGGGGTGATGTAGTCCGTGATGGTCAGGAAGACCTCGTCGCTGCGCTCGGCGTCCACGGCCCAGGCGTTGACGCTGCCGAACTCGGGGAGGCCCGGGAAGGCCTGACGCGTCCAGCCCTTCCTGGTCGGCTTGAGCAGCTCCAGCCGGCTCCTGACGTTGTCCAGGGTCGCCAGGACCACGTACTTCTTCGTGACCGCGAAGCCGGCCAGCGAGGTGCGCGGACCGGGCGTGAACAACACGTCGAAGGCGCGCCCGCCCGCCAGGAACTCGTCGAGCTCGATCGCCAGCAAGGACCCGGCCGTGTAGGTCTGGCCTGCGACCGTCCAGTCGCTGCGCAGCTCCAGGTACATCCACTCCCGGAAGGCGCTGAGGTTGGCGTCTTCGGGCTTGTCGAGCTTCTGGAGCTGGCCGTCGACGAGGAGGAAGAGCTCGCTGGAGTAGAAGGTGGGCGACCGGTAGACCCAGTCGCGCTCGAAGCCCTTGGTGTGATCCCGCCAGGCGCTGACGGCCACGTCGGACTCCTGGCCCTCGTACACCAGCTCGGCGCTGGAGAGGGGCGTGCCGCGCGTCCACCGGCGGACGGTGCGGGGGTAGCCGGAGCTGGTGAGCGAGCCCGGTCCGAAGTCGCTGCCGACCCAGAGGGTGTCCTGGTCGATCCAGGCGAGGTCCTGCTTGGCCTCGGGGGCCTCGAAGCCGCCCTCCACGAAGCTGCGGGTGGTCATGTCCCACTCCCGCACCACAGTGGCGTCGGCCCCGCCCCGCGAGAGGCTGATCAGGCAGCGCTCCTCCTTCGGGGGAAGGCAGGACGCTCCCGCCCAGACCCAGCTCTCCCCCTCGGCCGCGCCCAGCGCGTCGATGTCGAGCACGGTCTCCCAGGTCGGCGAGGTCTCCTGGTACTCCTCCCAGGTGGTGCGGCGCCACACCCCCCGGACGTGCGAGGCGTCCTTCCAGAAGTTGTAGTAGTGGTCCCCCATCTTGGAGACCATGGGGATCTTGGCGTCGCTGTCCATGATCGACAGCAGCCGCTCGCGCCGGGCGGCGAACTCCGGCGTCCCGGCCAGCTCGCCCTGGCTGACCGTGTTCTGGGCGCGCACCCAGTCCAGGGAGCGCTCGGCGCCGACATCCTCCAGCCAGAGGTAGGGGTCCTCCACCTCGGCAGCCAGGGCGGGCTCGGCAGCGGGCTCGGCGAAGGCCGGCGAGAGGAGCAGGGACAGGGCGAGGGTGAGCACGGCGGCCTCCAGGGGCCCCGAGGGTATCCGCCTAGCCCAGCAGCGGCCGCCCCAGCACGCCTTCGATCGCCGCCAGCCAGGCCCGCTCCTCCTTCGCGCAGAGCGTGATCGCCACGCCCGCGGCTCCCGCACGCGCGGTGCGCCCGATGCGGTGCAGGTAGGTCTCGGGTACGCTGGGCACGTCGACGTTGACGACGTGGGAGACGCCGTCGATGTGCAGGCCGCGCGCCGCGATGTCGGTCGCGACCAGCACGCGGATGCGGCCCTGCTGGAGGTCGGCGAGGGCCTGCTCGCGCTCGACCTGGGGGCGGTCAGCGTGCAGCGCCTCGGCGCGCACATTGGCCTCTCGCAGGGCCCGGGCGAGCCGATCGGCGGCGTCGCGCGTCCGGATGAAGACGAGGGCGCGGGTGACGTCTGGATCGGCCAGGACGCGCATCAGCTGCGCGCGCTTGTCGGGTTTCTCGACCAGGAAGACGATCTGCCGGATGTGCTCGGCGGCGTGGGCCACGGGCGCGACGGTGACCCGCACAGGGTCGTGGAGCAGGCCGGCCGCGAGCTTGACGATGTCCGGGGGCATGGTCGCGGAGAAGAGCAGCGTCTGGCGGCGGGGGGGCAGGCGCTTGACGATGGCGCGCAGATCCTGCTGGAAGCCGAGGTCCAGCATGCGATCGGCCTCGTCGAGGACGAAGCACTCGACGGTGTCGAGGTTCACGGCCCCCTGGCCACAGAGGTCGAGCAGGCGGCCGGGCGTGGCGACGAGCACCTCGACGCCCTCTTCGAGCGCGCGGCGCTGCGCCCGAGGCTTCATCCCGCCGTAGACGACCGCGTGCCGGAGCTGCGGGAGGTGGCGCCCGTAGAGGCCGAAGGAGGCGTCGATCTGGACGGCGAGCTCGCGCGTCGGCGCCAGGACGAGCGCGCGGACGCCGGTGCCCGGCGTGGTGGCGAGGAGCTGAAGAATCGGCAGGGCGAAGGCGGCGGTCTTGCCGGAGCCCGTGGGCGCGGTGGCGCACAGGTCGCGGCCGGCGAGCAGCGGCGGCAGCGCCTGGGACTGGATGGGCGTGGGCGCGACGTGGCCCAGCTCGGCGAGCGCGGCGCGGATCGGGTCGAGGAGGCCGAGGTCGTCGAAGGTCGGGGGCATGGCGGGCCCTCTACCACGAGAGGCCAGAGGAGATCGCGCCTCTCCGGGCGAGCGGACCTGCCAGGAGATTCCTCACTTCCCATGTACGACAATCCTGGTACAATGAGAGTGTCCCCCTACCCTGGAGCTCAGATGCGACACGTCCTCGCCTCCCTCGCCCTGCTGACCGCCTGCACCACGGCTCCCCAGGAGGTCGGAACGGCCGCGGCTCCGCCCCCTCCGCTGCCCAGCGTCAGCGCGCCGACGCTGGACACCCGGCTCACCGGCGGGCTGTCCCAGGCTGACCACGTCGAGGTCGCTCCCGGCGTCCACCTGGTCCGCTCCCTGTTCGAGGCCGGCGAGGTCGCCTGGGTGGACGTGCCGGCCGACGTCGCTGCATCCCGGGCCGCCGACGTGATCTCCGGCACGGCGCCGCCTCCGCCCTTCCCCGATCCCGACGGTGGCAGCGGCAGTGGCGAGGAGGGCGACGGGTACGTCCCCTCGGCGGACACCTGCCTGGAGTCTGCCTCCGACAACTACATGGACTCGACCCGGACCGGAGAGACCTTCGGCGGCAACGCCTCCTGGTATGGGACCGTCACGGCCCTGAGCTACTCCGACACCAGCGGCGACCGGGAGTCGCGCTCGAACTACGTGTCGACCTACGCCTACACCAGCTTCCCGCGCGTGGTCGACCATGTCTCCGCTTTTGGCTACGTCTACATCGACGGCCGCTACATCGGCTACATGCAGGACTACCAGACCGACGCCAGCTACGCGACGGCCTTCGGTACCTTCTGGACCCCCTGCGCCGGTCGCGCCAGCGTCACGGTGGACATGCAGACCTACCACTACCTCTACGATCTCGACGGCTGGAGCCTGAACGTGGGCAGCACCGTCTCGGCCACGGTCACCTGCTGCCCCTGAAGAGTGGTACGCTGGGTGCCAACCTCAACAAGGAAGGCTCCCATGCTGAAGATCTCCACCTCGACCCGCGCGCTGGCCTCCCTCCCCCTCCTCCTGGCCCTGGCCGCCTGCGGCGAC
>DDSR01000285.1 GCA_002343455.1 Deltaproteobacteria bacterium UBA2385
GCCAGGCACTAGCTAGTTGCACCCTTGCCAGCGACCGCGGATCCGGTCAGGGTGAAGCCATGGCCTCGCCCGCTCCGCCGCCGCCCTTCGCCCCAGCGCTCGGCCTGCTCGCCCTGCCCGGGACGGCGCTGGCCCTGGCCCTGATGCTCGGCGCGGGGATGCTGCGGCAGGGGCAGCCGCTGCTGGTCTCGGTCGCCGCCGGGGCCGTGGTCCTGCTGCCCGCGCTGGGCCTGGGCAGCCTGCTCCGCCAGCGGGCCCTGGGCGTCTCGCTGGGCCTGCTGCTCTGGCCTGTCCTGTTGCTGGTCGGCTTCCCGCTCTACTTCCCGGACGAGCGCGCCGACGCCCTGGCCTCAGGCCTCGCCGTCATGACCCTCCCCCTCGGCCTGGAGCCTCCGCTCCTCCTGGCTCGCGCCCTGGACGAGGCCCTGCCCTCNNCCCGCCGGCCCCCCGCGCCGAGCCGCTCGCCGCCCTCCCGGACCCGCTCCCCGTCCTCGTCTCCGAGCTGCACGAGGGCTCCTTCACCCTGCCCTACGAGGGCCGCGGCCGCTCGATGATCGTCCCCGTCCACGTCGAGGGCCCCCGCGCCGGCGCCGACGTCAGCATGATCTTCGACACCGGCGCCACCCTGACCACCCTCGATCCCGCCACCCTGGCGGCCATCGGCGTGCAGGTCCCCCCCGACGCGCCCGAGGTCACTGTCCGCACCGCGGCGGGCGAGCGGCAGGCCCGGCTGGTCGTGATCGACCGCCTCTGGCTGGCCGGCGTCGAGATCGAGGGCGTCACCGTCTCGGTCTGCGAGGCCTGCGCCGACGGCGAGACGGTCGGCCTGCTGGGCCTGAACGTCTCCGGCCACTTCCGCACCACCGTCGATCACGCCCGCGAGGAGCTGGTCCTCGAGCCTCGCCCCCTGCCCTGGGATCGCGCCCTCGACGTCGGCCCCTGGCTGATGCTGGAGGCCACCGCCACCCGCTGGGAGGACGGTCGGGTCGAGGTCGAGGTCCGCGGCCGCAACCGCTCGCTACGCGCCGTCGAGCGCGCCACCGTCGCCGTGCGCTGCGCCGAGAGCTGGGCCGCCGAGCTGGAAGGGGTCGCGCCCGGGGAGCAAGGCACCCGCACCATCGCCCTGCCGGTCGGCGCCCGCTGCGAGGACTACGTGATCGCCCTGGAGCGAGCCGCCTGGTGAGATTTTCCTCCCCTCGCTTGCGGGGGGAGGNNNGCTGCCCGAGGGCGCCTCCCCTCAGCCCGCAAAGCCCTTCGGCGCGCGCCAGACGCTGTCCAGGGCCTCGATCGCCAGCCACATCACCAGGAAGACCAGGGCCGACTGGTCCTGGCCCAGGTCCACCTCGCCCTCCTTGCGGGCGTCGGCGTCGCGCTCGTAGAGGGCCCAGAGCACCTCGTCCAGCAGGTGGGGCTGGGCCCGCCAGTCGATCGCCCGGACCCGCTCGGGCAGGCCCGAGTCTGCCGGCAGCACCTGGTCGGCCACCGCCTGGATGCGCGCCGCCGCGCGGTCGATGTCGGCGGTGCTGACCTTGCCCATCCGGCCGCCGACCTGCTCGAAGACCCGCATCGACACGGTCAGCATATGCAGGGCCACCTGCGAGGGCATCGCGCCCAGGTGCTGCACGTTCTGCTCGATGTAGCGGGAGAGGCGGCGCTGCTCCTGCACCAGGCGCAGGGCGGTCGGCTGAAAGGCCTCGCCCTCGTCGCTGCAGGCCTCGGCGAGGCGGTGCACGAGCTCACGGGAGATGGCGGGGTTGCGGGCGGCGGGGGCGAGGGTCACGGTGGCGTCTCGATGGCGAGGGGGCCGGGGTTCTACTCCGCTGGAGGGAGGCCGTCACCTTCTGTCACGGGCCGCACTGGCCCTCGCGAGACGATAGCAGGATCGCGATGACCGGACGCGACCCCCATTACCTCCATGAACGCCGGCCCCTTGAGGCCCTCGTCAGCCCGCCCGTCGACGGCGCCAGCGCCCTGGCCTGGCACCCGCGCCGCGAGGAGCTGGTCGTCGCCACCCGCGGCGGCATGCTGTGGAGCGTCGATCCGGTCATGGGCACCCGGCACCTCGCCGAGGACCTGCCCGAGGCCGGCGCCCTGGCCATCCACCCCGACGGCCAGCAGGTGGCCATCCTGGGTCGAGGGGCGGCGCTGGAGGTGCGGGCCCTGCCCTCGGGCGAGCTGCTGCACAGCCTGGACCTCGCCCTGCTCAGCAACCTCTGGGTCGGCTGGTGGCGCGGCGGACTCGCCGTCGCCGGGCAGGGCATCGAGCGGCAGGAGGTCATCGTCCTCGATCACCGTTTTCGTCGCCGCGCCTCGGGCGAGCTCCCGGCGGGCGCCGTGGTCGGAGTGGATGAACAGAACGAGCTGATCGTCGGGCGGGTCAGCTCCCAGGGACCGGAGATCCTCCCCCTGGGCAAGGGCAAACTTCATCGGGTCGAGCCCACCGGTCATCGTCTACGGTTCGGCCCCGGCGGTCGGCTGATCGGCGTCGCCGAGGGCGGGGTCACCGTCTGGACCGTGGGCGCCCCGGCGCTGACGGTCCGCAGCTTCGGGGTGTCCGCGGCGGCGCTTTCGCCCACCGGCAGCCATCTGGCGATCGGCACCCGCGAGGGCGGCGTCGCCCTGGCCAGCTTGGAGGGGGCCAGCCTGGACCGTGCGCATCCCGGTCGCACGGGAGGGCATGATCAGGCGGTCCGATCCTTGCAGTTCAGCCATCGCGGGCGGTGGCTGGCCAGCGTCGCGGAGCGGATCTGGTTGTGGAGCTGGTAGGAATTTCGAGTACTTGGGCGGTTTGAAGATTCTTGTGGACAGGCGAAACGTCTCGCGCTAAGTTGTCAGGACTCCGGAGGACTCGCCTCCGGAGGACTCGCCTCCGGAGGTTTCCCAGAAATCAAATGGAGGCAAAATGAGCAGTCAATCCAACGGGTCCAGTCAGCGTTCGGTGGGCGGATCGCAGAGTGTGATGGTGGCGGAGATCTTGTCGAAGCGCGAGTTCTCGTCCCTGGGAACGGGCGCCGTCGCATTGGAGTTGGTGGGGCCGACCTTCCGCGAGATCGGGCCCCAGTGCGTCGACATCGTGATCCATGGCAAGGGCTTCAACTCCGTCAACGGCTTCAGCTACCGGGTGCTCGCGCAGTATTCCTACGATGGCGAGGTGTGGGAGGACTTCACGGGAGCCCTGCTCACGGTTGCGGCGGCGGATGTCAACAAGACGCGGATCTCGACGCCGTACACCACTCGAACCAACTTCGGGCGCTACATCCGCTTCCTGGTGGAGACCGACGACACGGCCAATGGTGTCGCCAAAGCCCAGCTCAGCATCTCGGTGGCCTTCCGCTTCCAGTCCTAGGAGGTACCGTGGCCGCTGTCCTCTTCCCGATTGTCGGTGCCGATGACTTGCGAGAGTCGCCCGTCGAGTTTGACGGCGATGTCTCGCTGGACACATGGTGGATATCAGAGGTGGCGGTCACGGACTCGCCGGTGTTTGGGGAGGCCGGGGTGGCGGTCTCGCCGTGGGGCCGAAGCTGCGGCGATCTGCCCTCAACGGAGTGGGTAATGCGCTGGATCGAAGACCTGGAGCCGCTGGCCGACCCGAGCTTCACGCCCTACAGCAGCGACTACCCCCTCGCGGATCCCGTTCCGGCCTACATGTCCTGGGGAATCACGGAAGAACTCTGGGCAGCGGGGCGGGAGTTCTATCCATCGGTCGAGTGGGCCGGGACCATGAACAGCCAGCTGACCGAGGCAGCGGCGGCGTTGCTGGGGTCTACGGTTTCCAAGGAGATTGTGGAGGCGCTGAGGGGGCCGCTGGGGTTCCTGGGGCGGCGGTTGGTGATGGAACCCTCACCCCTTCTTGGATTGGAGGAGACCCTTCGTCTCCCGCTCCTCGATCCCACCACGACGCCAATGCGGCGGGCGATCCGACGCCTGCTGCCACTGTTCCTCCAAAAGGCGCAGGCCGCCCTTGAGCGCCCGGCGATAGACGTGCCGGCCCAGGAAGCGCTGGACGGCTTTGTCCAGAAGATCGAGGACTATCTGGGTGTCGCCTTAGTCTCGCCCCAGTTGCGCTATGAGGACATCGACGACAGGGCGTATGTGCCCGTCATCGGTGCGGTTTCAGCCGCATCACCTCTCTACAACGGCCTGTGGAGGCCGGGAGGCTTGGCGGGGCCTGTGGTTTCCCTGCTGATGCCCTCTCGCGCGGACCCACGAATCGCGTCCTTGCCCCAGAACTGGGCCGTGAACAACCTAGCTGAGTTCTTGCCGACACTGATGCCCTTCCTCCTCACGGTGCAGGGAGTTCTTGCAGGCCGAGGAATCTCCTTGGAGAGCTTTCTCGACACCTTTGGGGTGGACGGAACAGCAGTGGTTGAGGCAATGGACTATTACAAAACGAATGATGGCTCGCTGCTCTCCATGTCGCCAGAGCTCGGTGCGCTGGTGTTTGGGGATCTCCTCGAGGGCCTACGTGAGCTTCGCGACGGTGTCGGCTCAGGCTTGGACCTCGGGTCGGCCAAGAAGAGCCTGATCGGCATTGGTGGCTGGCTGCTCATGGGGCCCCTTCTTGGTCTTTTCATCGCCTTTCACGGTGTAGCCGAGGTGGAACGCATCACGACCGAGGTTCTGGATGAGCTTCGTGGTGCGCTGGACCAGCTGATCGATGGGATTGGGGCCGCAACGGCAGAGGGCGTGGCATTCAACGACGCCCTGGCCATGGTCATGATGGCCTTCGGCACAGCGCTAGAGCAGCTCCGAGCCGTTCGGTTGTTGTACACAGACCTCGGTGACCTCGCCCGAGTCAAGGAGCATGCCGAAGAAAGACTATTAATGGGCCTCGGGTCCGAGGACTTCCATGCGCTCCAGATGGGCCTGTTTGGAGTGTGGTTCGGGCAATATCTGGACAGCCGACTTCCATCGACGGCGACGGAGGGGACCTATGTGGGATTGACAGAGGTGGCCGAGATCCTCGGGACCATTCGCAGCGGCTTCCATCGCGACCTCGCAGCTGCGGTAGTCAAGCCTAACTCTGGGGCGACGAGTGTGTTCCCTGCCGTGAGTGGGACTGTATGGGAAGCCATCTCCGAGGATGCACTCGTGGCCAATATCGAGGACCTGCGTGCTCTTCACGACGAGCTCGTTCCGGTGTGGATGGTCGAGGCTGACCGTGCATCATGGCCCTTCGAAACCTACGAGTCTTGGTCCTGGTACCGATACGTTGAACCCGTCGATGGTTTCGACATCTCGGTCTGGGTAGAGCTCAGCAGCCCCCTGGTGCAACTTGTACTTGCAATCGACACCGCGAGCGCATTGCTGGAAGCGGGAGTGCAGGCGGAGAGCATGGTGTGTGGCTTCTCGGGGCTCGCGACGGGCAACGACTCCATGGGCCAGCAGACCCGGGCAGGATTCGCGGCAGTAGACATGGGTAGAATCGACATGGTGCTCTCAGGGGTTTCGATCAGTCGATTTGCGGCCACCATGTGGCGGCAGGCCATGATCGACCGACTCTTGCTGGACCTCGCCTCCTCCATATTCGACAGTGGGGCGATCTACGAGATCGTCCGCTGGATGCGCACGGACACCAGGCGTGGTCACCTGGATACGCTGCTTGGCCCGCTGGACAGTGAGCGGGGGGGGCGGCGATACGAAGAAGGTTTGGTCGGCAGGCTGGGCGGTTTCGACGGCGAGACCTGGCTGTTCAAGGGGTCACTCGACGAAGCGTGGCTCAGCCTGACAGCGGAGGAGCGAGAGACCTGGGTCGAGGCCCTTCCCACCTTGGTCGATCGCGAGTCGATGCAGAGCTTGGTGGACGCCGTTGACGCTGCCCGGGGAGCCGATGGAACGCCCGAGGAACCAACTGTGGTTTCAGAGTTCGATTCCGGCAGTTTCGTGTCGCCACTTGATTTCACAATCGAGCCGGGATTTCATTCCGCGGTTGCGGAACGTGTGAGCGAGTTGGAGGGGTTCTTCTTTGGGGTCGATGAGCTCCTGGGCTTCGACGGGGTACTCGTTGGACCGTTCTTACCTACCTGGGACCTGGATCTTTCCGAGCGCCACTTCAACGCTACTACTGTCAGAGAACTGGTGGGGCCAATCGTTGAGGTAGTGACCACGGGATCCTGGACCTGGGCCACTTCTGCTACCTCTCGTACTTGGCGGACCGCATGACCCACCCGCTCACCAGCGTCGCGTTCACCCTACTGTTCGCTTGCCAACCCAAGGGGGACCCTGACCCTGGCACGGACGGTGGCGGCACGGACGGCGGGGGCGTCCCGAACAACGATCAGGACGGCGACGGGTACATCAACTGGGAGGCCGGGGGCGACGACTGCGATGACCTCGATCCGATCATCAACCCAGGCGCAGCGGAGATCTGGTACGATGGCGTCAACCAGGACTGCAGTTGGGGCTCCGACTACGACGCCGATGGGGACCAGGACGACCATGTCGACTTCGGCGGTGGGGACTGCGACGACACGGACTTCTGGATCGGGTCGACCGCGCTCGAGCTGTGTTCCGACCTCATCGACAACGACTGCGACGGCCTTGTGGACGAGGCTCCCTGCGGGCGGACAGTGGGAGAGGCGGATGGGGCTTGGCTAGGTACGGAGCATCGCTACCTGGGGTACGCGATGGAGACGAACTGCGACGTTGATGGGGACGGCGAGCTGGAGGTACTCGTGACCGGGCCGCGCGCTGCGACCGCGGACATGGCAAAGGGGCCCCAGGAGGTCGCGGGCGTCCACATGCTGTCACGTGGGGATGAGCTTGACCCGACCGACGGGCTGGTTGTGCGTCGAGAGCGAACCAAGGTCGCGTTCGGCACCGGTCTGGACTGTCACGGTGATCTCGACGGCGACGGGTACCTGGATCTCGCGGTCACCAGCTTCGATGAGGGTGATATGAACACCGGGGTGGCCTATGTCTTCCGGGGGCCGTTGTCGGGGGAAATCGATGCCGCCTCGGCCGACTTGACGATCGTGGGTGAGTGGATCAGCTCTTTTGAGGTGGAACGCATCGGCGCCATGGTCCTTGTCGCAGATTTGACGGGTGATGGAGAGACCGATGTATTGGTGGGCGATTCCAGTGCCCAGAGGTATTGGAACGAGGAACATAGCCCAACGGGTACAGGGAACCCTCGCCTGTTCAGGAACATCGCTGCGGCCGGAGAAGTCGTAGGCTGGGATGACTCGATCGAGATTGAATCGAGGTGGGGCGGGGGCCTTGACTCAGCGGATATTGACGGTGATGGGATCCCCGATTTGTTGGTGGATCTATCGGACGACGATACTTGGCCCGACCGATGTGCGGGCGTTTATTCGGGCTCGGACCTGGCAGGCATTTCTCCGGGGGGTTCCATGGAAGCCGACGATCTGCAGCATGTCCTCAACTGCATTGGCGATGAAGACCGGCTCATCATCGCGGGCGTGCCGTATGCCTTTGACCTGGATGACGATGGGCATCAGGATGTCACGGTTCTGTCGTACGGTGGCACATTTTCCTTTCAGGGGGGCGCAACGCTGGGTCGGGAGTTGAGTCCGGCCGCCTGGGTTGTAGAAGACTTCTGCAATGACTTCACATCGGGGTTCGCGGATGTCGCCTTCGATCGTAACAGCGATGGCGCCTTGACGATGGCCTTGTCGTTGGGAAGCGCAGCCGGGCTGCCCTCACACCGAGGTCAACAACAACCCTGGTAGGGTGGCCCTCATGCGAGGCTGGGGGTGGGCGACCTATAGTCTGGCAGACGCAGAGGCGTGGATTGTCAGTGACGTGTCCTCCTTTGGATCTATTGACCGCACGTTCCGACCACAAAGACGCTTCGTCGACTTCTCCCACGAAGCATCCACCGGTACGCGCCTCTGGTTCGCCGAACCGGCCTTCCACCCATCCGGCGACACCTTCGGGCGCGTGATGACCTTCGACCTGGACACCTTCGGGTTCTGACCTACAGATCCTGCAACACCTTCAGCGAGATCGTCCCCGACGAGAACGCGTCGTACCCGTCCACGACGATCACGATCTCCTGCCCCTCGACCAGCTCCAGGTAGACCTCGCTCTGCGTGGTGTCGAAGGTGGCGTCGTCGTTGCAGGCCAGGACCTCGCCCAGGCAGTCGCCGTCCAGGATGAACAGCACGGTGTTGAAGGTCGAGCCGGTGGTCGAGAAGGTGTAGCCGCCGTCGGCCGGGGCCGCCCAGGTCCAGCCGTGATCGTCGGAGTCCGTGCCCAGGGTGCTGTCGCCGCAGCTCATGGCCTGGAAGTCGTCGCCCTCGGGAACCACGCTGGCCAGCTCGTACTCCAGGGAGCGGCCCAGATCGTCGTCGATGCAGACGCTGGCGCTGCTGGCGCCGCCGCCGGTGTCGTCGTCCTTGTCGCCGCAGGCGAGCAGGGCCAGGAGAGGGAGGGAGAGGGAGATCATGGGCGCTCCGGAGGGGGGTGAGCGGGCATCGTAGCCGCTTGGAAGAACTCGCGCAGGTGATCGAGCACGGCCCGCGCCGGACCGACGGCGCGCCGGGCCGGGGGGAGCGAGCTCAGGAAGAGGCGGCCGTAGGGGCGCTCGTGCAGGCGGCGGTCCAGGATGGCGACGGCGCCGCGGTCGCTGGCGGTGCGGATCAGGCGGCCGAAGCCCTGGCGCAGGCGCAGGATCGCCTCGGGCAGGCTGGCCGCGCGGAAGGGGTCCTGGCCCTGCTCGGAGAGGCGCTCGAAGCGGGCCTGCTGCACCGGGTCGGTGGGCACGCGGAAGGGCAGGCGCGGGATGATCACCAGCCGCAGGGCCCGGCCCGAGACGCTGACCCCCTCCCAGAAGCTGTCCGTGCCGAAGAGCACAGCGTCCTGGTCGGCGCGAAAACGATCGAGCAGGCGCTCGCGCGAGACCTCTCCCTGGCGCAGCAGCAGCCTCTCCCCGCCCAGCTCGGCGCCGACGGCGCTGTGCAGGCCCTCGACCATGGCGTGCGAGGTGCAGAGCACGAAGGCGCCGCCGCCGCTGGCGCGGATGGCCTGGCTGACGAAGCGGGCGGACCAGGCCGGGAAGCGTGGATCGTCGGGCAGGGGCAGGTCGCGGGGGAGGGCCAGCAGGGCCTGGCGCTCGTAGTCGAAGGGCGAGGGGAAGGAGGCGGTGCGCAGATCGAAGGCCTCGGCGCCGGCGGCGGGCAGGCCCAGCCGGGCCAGGGCGTGCTCGAAGCTGCCGTGAACGGTGAGGGTGGCGCTGGTGAGCACGCAGCCCTGCAGGGCCTCGAAGACCTTGCTGCGCAGGGTCGGGCCCACCTCGATCGGGGCCGTGGCCAGCCGGGCCCGGTCCAGGCCGCGGCGACCCTCGGAGGGCTCCATCCACATCACCCGCTCCTCGCTGGCCCCCGCCCGGAAGGAGCCCACCAGCGCGCTCTTCTCGGCCAGCACCCGCTGGGCCCGCTTCAGGTCGAGCATCGGCTGCGGCCGCTCCAGCAGGGCCCTCTCCGGAAGCTCGCGCAGGGCCTCCTCCAGGCGGGTCAGGTCGAGCACCGCGGCGTCCAGGCGCCCGGCCAGCTCGTCGAGCGGAGGGCGCAGGTGGTGGCTCCAGCGCTCGCTGGCCAGCAGGGGAGGGGTCAGGCGCAGGCTGGTGTTCTCGGGGGAGGGGGTGACGGAGAGCTCCAGCGAGATCTCCCGCAGGCTGAGGTCGGCCTCCTCGTGCAGGGCGGCGAGGCGCGGCACGGCCAGCTCCATGATCCGGTCGAGGCGCTCGCCCGCGACAGGGCCGGCCTCCTGGGCCAGGGCCGGGCGGTAGTGCTTGTCCAGCAGGGCCAGCGCCCCCGGTCGGCGGCCGCCGCGCGAAGGCAGCAGGGTGCCGATCGTGCGCCGCAGGCCCAGCGCGCTGAGCTCCTCGCCGAAGAGGCTGGTGGCGGCGTCTTCGAGGTGGTGGGCCTCGTCGATGATCACCCGGTCGAAGACCGGCAGGATGCCCTCGCCCCCGGTCTGGCTCTTCAGGGCCATATCGGCCAGCAGCAGGTGCTGGTTGAGCACGATCAGCTGGGCCTGGGCCGCGTCGCGGCGGGCCTCGTAGTAGAAGCAGCGGGAGAAGTGCGGGCAGCGGGCGCGCAGGGTCTGGTCGTGATCCGATCGTACCCGATCCCAGGCGGCCTCGGGCACCGGGAAGCCCAGGTCCGAGCGTCCTCCTCGTTTGTTCACGTTCGCCCACTCGACGATGTGACGCAGCGCATCCGCGTCGGGATCATCGGCCTCCTCCAGGACCTCCGCGGCGGCCTCCTCCAGCCGGCGGCGGCAGAGGTAGTTGCCGCGGCCGGAGAGCAGGGCGAAGCGCAGGTCGATCCCGGCCCGGACCAGGATCGGCAGATCGCTCTGGGCGAGCTGGGCCTGCAGGGCGATCGTGTAGGTCGCGACCGCCACGCGGGAGTCGTTGGCCTGGGCCCACAGCGCCGCCGGGGCGAGGTAGGCCAGCGACTTGCCCGTGCCCGTGCCCGCCTCGAAGGCGCCGATCACCGGGCGCCCGGGCTCGCCGTCGTTGAGCAGGGCGGCCACCTGCAAGGCCATCTCCAGCTGGCCGGGGCGGACCTCGAAGCCGGGCAGGACCCGGGGAAGGGCCACCTCGAACAGCGCGCGGACCTGGGCCTCCTCCACCCTCACCCTGGGGCGGCGCAGCGGCTCCACCACCCACAAATCGCGGCTGACCGGGCTGTCGGTGATCACCATGCCCACGCCATCCTCGCCGTAGCGCCCGGCCAGGTACAGATCGGCGTCGCTGGCCTCCAACACCCCCGAGGGGTGATTATGGATCACCACCTCGCCCGGCTTCGGGGCCCGCAGCAGCGCCGGCACCGCCACCTGGTTGCCGCGGCAGTGGACCTCGATGTCGGCGATGCGGCCGGTCTCGTCCAGCCGCCCCACCGCGAAGACCTCGACGCCGCCGGCCTCGGTGATCGCGTCGCGGAACATCGTGGCCGCCCGCGCCGTGAACCGCAGGAGGGGTCTGGTCGTTTCAATTCCCATTCTGGCGGGCGGTCTCGGGGGTCAGGGGCGGGGTGGAACCCGGAGCCTACCCCGGTGGGGGCTGACGCCGCCCCAGGACATGCTACCAGGGGCTTGACAGGCTCCCCCTCGAGCCATCCCGGAGCCGGATCGTGGCAGGCAAAGGCAAGATCGTCCTCTTCTTCCCCTCCTACGCGACCGAAGAGGTCGCGCCGCCCATCGCCTTGATCTCCATCGCCGGGCCCTTGCTCAGCGCCGGCTTCCAGGTCGTCATCGTCGACTCCAGCCTCAGCGCGGACCCCGTGGCCGAGGTCCTCTCCCACGCCGACGGCGCCCTCTGCCTGGGCATCTCCATCATCACCGGCCCGATGATCCGCGAGGCCGTGGCGGTGGGCAGCGCCTGGAAGGCCCGCCGGCCGGACGCCCCCGTGGTCCTGGGCGGCTGGCACCCCTCGATCCTGCCCGAGCAGAGCCTGGCGGCCAGCTTCGTCGACCTGGTCATCCTGCGCCAGGGCGAGCTGGCCATGCTGGAGCTGTGCCAGCAGCTCGCGCGGGGGGAGGGGCACCAGGGCATCGCCGGGACCCTGTGGAAGGAGCAGGGCGCGCCGCACCGAGGCGCCAGCCGGCCGCATATGGCCCTGGCCGAGCTGCCCGACCGCATGCCCGGCTACGAGCTGGTCGACCAGGATCTGTACGCGCGCCGGACCCGCCTGCGCTGGACCATGTACACAGCCAGCCATGGCTGTCCTTTTGACTGTGCCTATTGCAGCAACGCCAGCGTCTACGGTCGAAAGCTCGATCTGATGCCGCCCGAGCGGGTCGTCTCCGACATCACCCACCTCGTCCGCCGCCAGGGCATCGAGCTGCTGGGGTTCACCGACGACATCTTCTTCTGTTTCCGTCCTCGCACCTTCGAGATCGCCGAGGGCCTGCTCAGCCGCGGGGTCAAGGTCGACTGGTACATCCAAGATCGGGCCGACTCGGTCGCCCGCCTCTCGGTCGAAGAGGCCAAGCTGCTGCGTCGCTCGGGCCTCGTCCGGGTACACTTCGGCGCCGAGTCCGGCAGCGACGATGTCCTGCGCAGCATCGACAAGCGCTCCTCGGTCGAGCGCACCCTCGAAGCCGTCGACCGCTGCAAGGCCGCCGGGATCCGGGCCAGCTTCGGCTTCATCTTCGGCCTGCCCGGCGAGACCGACCAGGACCTGCGGGCCACCGTCAACCTCATCTCCCGCATCTACCAGCGCTACGACCGGGCCGACTGTCACACCAACATCTTCACGCCCTACCCGGGCTCGCCCTTGTGGCCGACCAGCGTCGAGCTGGGCGTGCAGCCCCCGCAGACGCTGGAGGAGTGGATCGAGTACTTCCCCCGAGTCACGGTCCTGCCCTGGCTGGCCGGCGCGAAGCACCGGCGCCTGCAGGACATCCGCCAGTACCTGCGCCTTGGCTACCCCAACGTGCGCGTGGGGGAGGACCAGGGCAGCCGCCGTCACCGTCTGGCCCTGCGAACCCTGGGGCCCTCGGCCCGCTGGCGGCTGCGAGAGCATCGCTACGATCTGCCGCTGGAGCTGCGGGCCTACGAGGCGGCGCAGAAGGTCAAGCCCTCGCTGGCGGTGTACGAGCGGCTTTAGGAATCAGGTCGTTACAATTCCAATTCCGGCCAGCGGCGCGATCCACGCCTCCAGCAGTCCATCCCGCAGCGCCGCCAGCTCGCCGTCCTCGGCGATCCGCACGCGGTGCGCAGCCTGTCCCACGAGGTTGGCGCTCATCCCGAGCTCCTCCCCGATGCGCGCGCGTGAGCTCGCCGTCGCACGCAGCAGCCACCAGGCCGCGAGCTTTCTTCCCAGGTTGCCGCCACGGCCTCGAACCGGCCGTCGCAGGGCTTCGACCTCGACCCCGACGGCGCTCGCCACCTGCATGAGCGCCTCTTCGACCGTGAGCGTGCGCACCGCGGGCGGGATGCGGGTGATGCGCTCGGCCGCGGTGGAGGCGGGCCGCCAGAGCCGATCGTCCGCGAACTCCGGGGGCAGGGAGCGGGCTCCGGCGAGGTGCTCGGCCAGCTCGCGCGCGAGGATCTCGCGCCCACCGTACAGCTCGAGCTGCTCCTCGGTCGTGAGCCAGGCGGGGACGGGGTCCAGGCCGAGGTAGGCGCGGTGGCTGGTCCAGGCCTTCAGCGCTCACCCAAAACCACC
>DDSR01000376.1 GCA_002343455.1 Deltaproteobacteria bacterium UBA2385
AGGGGGCCGGCGAGGCCCCATGCCCCACCCGCTGTTTCTGGATAGCCTTGGCGCGTCTGGAGACGCGATGAGTCCCGAAGCGCCGTCCGAAGTTGATTCAGCCGTCCAGGCCCTGCTGGAGGGCGCGACCGATCTGACCCTGGGCCAGGCCCTCCGCGGCGCCGCCCGCCGGGTGCCTCAGCGGCTGGCCCTGCTCAGCGAGGACCGCAGCCTGAGCTGGGCGGAGCTCGACCAGGAGGTCGACCGCCTCGCCAACCTGCTGCGGCAGGTGGGCCTGGGGCGCGGCGACGTGGTGGGCTTCCTCATCAACAAGCGGGCCGAGGTCGTGACCGGCTTCCTGGCTTGCGCGCGCCTGGGCGCCGTCTTCGCGCCGATCAACTTCAAGCTCCACCACGACCACATCCGCGACCAGGTCCAGACCGCCCGGATCGTCGCCCTCTTCACCGAGGCGGGCCGCGAGCGCATCGTCGAGGCGGTGATCGACCTGCTGCCCGGGCGTCATCGCGTCATCCACCTGGGCGCGGGCGCGGGCGCCGGCACGCCCTACGCCGCCATCGCCGACCAGCCCGCCCGCTTCGACGAGCAGGGGGTCTCGCCCGACGACGTCTGCTACCTGAACTACACCAGCGGCACGACCGGCCGCCCCAAGGGCGCCCTCACCACGCACCGCAACATCCAGGAGAACGCCGTCGCCACCATCCGGGGCCTCGGCTTCCGCGAGGACGACGTCTTCCTGGGCATGTTCAGCGTCTTCGCCCACCCCCACGAGCTCTTCCACCGCTCGCTGGTCCTGGGGGGCTCCTTCGTCATCATCGACACCCTCTCCCCGCGGGTCGTGGCCGAGGCGGTCGAGCGCTTCAAGGTCAGCTGGATGATGGCCGTGCCCAGCTTCTACGAGATGATGCTGGACTACGTCGCGCCGATCGGGGCCCAGCCGAACCCGCACCACGACCTCTGCGACGTCAGCTCCTTGCGGGTGCTGGAGAGCGGCGGCGCCTACGTCGGGGCCGAGACGATGGAGCGGATGGAGGCCGAGTTCCGCTGCACCTTCCTGCCTGTGTGGGGCTGCACCGAGGCGACCGGCGTAGGCCTGGCCAACGGCCCTGGCGCGCGGGTCCCCGGCGCGACCGGCCGCCCGGTGCCCGGCTACGAGTTCCGGGTGGTGGGCGAGGACGGTCAGGACGTGGCCGACGGCGAGATCGGCGAGCTGCTGATGCGCGGGCCCTCGGTAGCCAGCCTGGGCTACGTCAACATGCCCGAGGAGAGCGCCGCCCACTTCGTCGACGGCTGGTACCACACCCAGGATCTCGTCGTGCGCGAGCCGGGGGGCTTCTTCCGCTTCTCGGGCCGCCGCTCGGAGATGCTGAAGATCGGCGGGATCCGGGTCTACCCGCTGGAGATCGAGGAGGTGCTGAAGCAGCACCCCGAGGTGCGGGACTGCGTGGTCGTGCGGGCCGAGGAGCGGGTGCGCGGCGAGATCGCCCGGGCCGTGGTCAGCACCCAGCCCGGCAGCCGCCTGGATGTCCGCGCGGTGCAGGCCTGGTGCCGGGCGCAGCTTGCGGTCTACAAGGTGCCCCGCATCGTGGAGTTCTGGGCCGAGGTGCCCAAGCTTCCAAACGGCAAGATCGACAAGCGCGCCGTGGTCGAGCGGTCGCCGGATCCCGAGCGCGACGAGCGGGTGGTCTGAGATGAGCGAGAACCCCCCGCCTCCCAGGCGCCGCATCCCCCTGGCCTTCAACCCGGTCTTCATGGTCAAGGACCTGGGGGGCCTCGCCCTCTACTACCCGGGCCAGAAGGTCGTCAGCCGGGCGCCCCGTGGCGTCCTGCACCCCATCTCGCAGCTCGGCGGCGCGCTGATGCGCGGCGTCTCGGCCCACGAGGACGAGCTGAACGAGGAGCTGCGCCTGCTCTTCGGCGATCTGCCCCTGCCCGCCCCGGCCGCGCAGATCGTGCGCGACAGCTACCGCGAGGCGATGTTCAACGAGGTCGAGGCCCTGCGCTACCCCGACCTCAACCCCGCCACGATCGACTCGACCTGCCGCATCGAGGGCCGCGAGCACCTCGACGCCGCCCTGGCCAAGGGCAAGGGCGCCATCATCCTGATCGGCCACTTCGGCGCCAACCAGATGATCATGCCGGCGCTGGGCCACAAGGGCTACCGGATGAACCAGATCTCTGCCCCGCCGCCGGTCTGGGCCGACATCCTGCGCGGGGTGCGGACCACGCCGCTGTGGACCCGGGTCCTGGAGCGCCGCTGGCAGCTCGAGCAGCGGCTCCCGGTCAAGCACATCAACGTCTTCAAGTTCCTGCGGCCCGCCTTCGACTGCCTGAAGGACAACCAGGTCCTGGGCCTCGCCTTCGACGGAGGTGGCGGCCAGAAGCACGCCCGGGTCACCCTGCTGCGGCGCAAGGCCTGGGTCAGCGTCCAGCCCATCCAGCTCTGGCGCAAGACCGGGGCCACCGTCCTGCCGACCGTGGTCATCCGCTCCCCGGGCGAGGACCTTCACCGCGTCATCATCGAGCCGCCGCTGGAGTGGCAGGCGGTGGCCGGAGACCGCGACGAAGAGGCCCGGGTCAACCTCCAGGCCTACGTCGATCGTTTCGGCGCCTGGGTGCAGCGCTACCCCGACCACTACCTCCAGTTCCTGCTGCACCGCCGCCGGGTCCGGGGCACCGACACCCGGCCCTTCTTCGAGGACTACCCGCCCGCTCCCGGGCAGATGAGCGCCGAGCAAGCCGAGCAGCACCTGCGCGCGGCTGGCGAGCGCACCTGAGCGGCGAACAACAGGCACAAGATCTGCACAGCCCGCGGATGGGCGGCCCCATCGGGGCGATTAGGACCCCACTCGATGCGCCGACCCTCGCTCGCCTCCCTGATGATCCTCGCCCTGGCCCTCGGCTTTGGGAGCGGCGCGCTCGAAGTGGGCCTGCGCGCCTCCTCCCAGCGGGGGATGGGCCCCGGGGACGTGGCCGCCTGGGTCGCCGTCAGCGTCGGGCTCACCACCGGGCTGCTCGCCGTGGTGGCCCTGATCGGCCGCCTCGTCCGCCGCAAGCCCTACGGGATGCTGGTCGGCTCGCTCTTCTTCGTGCACGCCGCGCTCTGGTACCGCTTCGACATCGTGCTCAACAACTTCGGCAGCGACCCCAAGGTCTGGGGCGGCCTGCTGCTGATCCTGGCCCTCTCGATCCTCGTCGGCCTGGCCCTGGACTCCCTGGTCGAGCGCGGCCGGATGGCCATCTCCCTGCTGGGCCTGGCGGCGGGCGCCCTGGGCCTCAGCCTGGCCGTGGCGCGCTCCGCCCCGGAAGAGGGCCAGCCTCGCGGGACGCGCAAGAACATCCTGGTCGTCACCGTCGACACCCTGCGCGCCGACCGCATCGCGCCCTACGGCGCCGACAACCCGACCCCCACCTTCAGCCGCCTCGCGCGCGAGGGCGTGCTCTTCGAGACGGTGGTGGCCACCGCGCCCACCACCGAGCCCAGCCACCTCGCCATCTTCACCGGGCAGCCTCCCTTCCAGTCCGGCGTCGTCGCCAACGGCACCAAGCTGGGGGACCGCCCGGCGCTGCTCTGGCACGCCCTGAAGCAGGCCGGCTACTCGACCGGTGGCTTCGTCGCCGGCTTCCCGCTGCACGGGCGCTTCGGCTGGTCGCAGGGCATGGACGTCTACGACGACGACTTCGGCAGCTTCCGCGGGCTGCACTCCCTCTCCATCGTCAAGGCCTGGGACCAGCTCACCCTGCCCGGCCACACCCTGCGCGAGCGCCGCGGCGACCAGGTCGTCGGCCGGGCGCTGGGCTTCATCGATCAGCACCGGGACGACGCCTTCTTCCTGTGGGTCCACCTCTTCGACCCGCACGCCCCCTACGAGGCACCCGACCACCCCTTCGATCCGCCGACCGACGGGCAGCCCCTGACCCTGCCCTTCTACTGGCCGCCCGCGCACAAGGCGATCACCAGCACCGACTGGCTGGTCGAGGCCTACGACGCCGAGATCCGCTACACCGACGCCCTGGTGGGGCAGCTGGTCGAGGCCCTGCGCATGCGCAACTTGCTGGACGAGACCATCATCGTCCTGACGGCCGATCACGGCGAGAGCCTGACCGAGCACGACTACCTCTTCGATCACGGCGACACCCTGCACGACCCCTCGCTGCTGATCCCGCTGATCGTGCGCTACCCGGGGGTCGCTCGCCCCGGCCACCGGGTCCCATGCCAGGTCAGCAACGAAGACGTGACCCCCACCCTGCTCTCCCTGCTGGGCCTGGCGGACCTCCCCGAACAGAAGGCCATCGAGCGGGCCGGCCGGGACCTCTCCTCGGCCCTGCGCGGCGCCTCCTGCACCGACGCGCCTGTCGTCAGCAGCACCGTCAGCGAGCGCTTCGTCGACGAGCCCCCGGTCGACTTCAGCTACCGCGTGCCCCAGCGCAAGCTGATTCGCCGCGGCGCCGACGGAGCCCAGATCTGCCACGACCTGGCGGCCGATCCGGGCGAGCTGGCGGACGCCGGCTGCGCGCCCCAGGTGGCCCCCTTGCTCGACGCGGTCCTCGAGGGCCGCACCCAGACGCTGGCCCCGCAGACCGACAGCGCGACCAACGCCGCGCTGGAGGCCCTCGGCTACATCGACCCCGACCAGGAGTGATCCGTGGCCTTGCGCGACCTCTCGCCGGCCCTGCGAGCCCCGATCCTCGGCTTCGGGCTGGGGGCCATCGCCGGCGGCTTCGAGGCCATCCACCTCGGCGCCTCGCTCAAGCTCTCCCTGGGTTTCCTGGACGGGCTGAAGCTGGGCCTGGTGGCGCTGCTCTTCGACGCCCTGCTGGCCGCCGGCCTGGCGCTCCCCGTCGGCATCCTCGTCCAGCTCCTGACGCGCCGCTGGCTGGCCAGCAAGCGCCACGCGCTCTCCATGGCCCTGACCGCGGCGCTGCTCGCCTGGTGGTTCCTGGTCCCCGCCGCCCAGAGCCTCGCCGACCAGCAGCGCCTGCCCGCCGCCATCGCCTTCCTGTTCGCGCCGATCGGCGTCGCTGGGGTGGTCTGGTTCAACGCCGGCTACTGGCTGCGCCGGGAAGAGATCGGCGAGGAGCGCCCCCTGGGCTGGGCCGGAGGCTCGCTGATCGCCGCCCTGCTGCTGGTGCTCGGCTCGGCCGGGCTGCTCAGCACCCGCAGCTTCGGGGGAGGGCAGGCCATCGCCAGCGACCCGGCCGTCCTGCTGGTCACCATCGACACCCTGCGCCGTGACCACCTCAGCGCCTACGCCGAGCCCGGCCAGCCCCCGCTCGTACAGACCCCGGTCTTCGATCGCCTCGCCGCCGAGGGCATCCTCTACACGGACGCCATCACGCCCTTCCCCGAGACCGCGCCGGCCCACTCGGCCATGTTCACCGGCCTGCACCCCTACCGGACCGGCATCCTCTCCAACGGCCATCGCCTCTCCACCGGCTACAGCACCCTGGCCGAGGTGCTCAGCGCCGAGGGCTACGCCACCGCCGCCTTCCTCAGCTCCTTCGCGGTGGACAGTCGGACCGGCCTGGACCAGGGCTTCCAGGTCTACGACGACGAGCTCTTCCCCTGGGTGCGCGGCTTCTCCGAGATCCTCGCCGCCAAGATGCTCATCCGCGTCATCATGCGCTTCGGCGATCCGCTCAAGTTCGACTTCCTGCTGGAGCGCCCCGCCCCGGCCACCATGGGCCTCGCCCTGGACTGGGTCGAGCGCCACGGCGACCGCCCCTTCTTCGTCTGGGTCCACACCTTCGACGTCCACAGCCCCTACGAGCCCCACGGCCTGCCCGGCTACGAGGACAACGGCACCCCCGGCCAGCCCAGCGTCGACCACCGCTGGATCCTGGCCAACGAGCGCGACTACACCTACACCGACGAGGTGCGCGAGAAGCTGCGCCGCCTCTACCAGGAGGAGGTCGCCTGGACCGACGCCCGCCTGGGTGAGCTGGTCGACGGCGTGCGGGCCCGCATCGGCGACCGGCCGCTGCTGCTGATCGTCACCTCCGACCACGGCGAGCAGCTCGGCGAGCACGGCATCGAGATGAACCACCACGGCGTCTACGAGCAGTCGATTCGGGTGCCCCTGCTGATCCAGCCCGTGCGCGTCTCGGGCTCGGCGCGGGTGGTCGACGAGCAGGTCCGGCTGATGGACCTGCCGGTCACCGTCCTCGGCCAGCTCGGCCTCGAGGCGGACGCCATGGGCAAGACCGAGGGCATGGATCTGGTCGACATGGTCGACCTCCCCAACCAGCGCGGCGCCTCGACCATGCTGATGGGCCGCAAGACCGCCAGCTTCGCCCAGGGCACGCTGTACGGCTACCGCGCCGATCTGCAGCGCAGCGGCTCGACCGAGCGCGGGCGCATCAAGTACATCCTCGACCCCGACCAGCCCCGGGAAGAGCTCTACGACGTGGTCGGAGACCCGGCCGAGTCCGCCGATCTGTCGGTCTCCCAGCCCGAGATCCTCCGTCAGCTCCGCGAGCGGGTGGCCTCCGAGACCGGGATCAAGATCCTGGGCGAGGGCGACAGCCTGCGCTTCCAGCGCTCCGAGCGCGAGAAGGAGCAGCAGCAGACCGTCAGCTCCGAAGAGCAGCAGATGCTGAAGGCGCTCGGCTACGTGGAGTAGCGAGCAGAGCAGAGGAGTGGTTGGCCCGTCGGGCGCCAGCCCGTCGGTGCAACTGCGACGATGCGGAGCGAGCGGAGCCACGTAGCCGAGCGCCGAAGAGACAGGGCGCTCGGCTACGTGGAGTAGCGAGCAGAGCAGAGGAGTGGTTGGCCCGTCGGGCGCCAGCCCGTCGGCTACGTGGAGTGAGCGGGCTCCAGCAGCCACCGCCAGGCGGGGACAATCCGCACTGTCCCCGAGGACAGTGACACGCGCTCCTCCTGGTCGAGGGTGACCAGGACGGCCTCAGAGGCCCCCAACTCCGTCATCGCGGCTTCCAGGGCTCGCAGCTCCCGGGTGCGGGTCTCGGGCTCGGAGAGGCTGGAGCAGACCTGGACCAACCGGGGCTCGCCGTCGGGCCCGTGGCCGCAGAAGTCCACCTCGAAGCCGCCGTTGGTCTCGAGGTAGCCCAGCTCGGACAGGCCGCGGCGGCGCAGCTCCAGGTAGACCAGGGTCTCCAGCCGGTGCCCGACATCCTCGGGCTTGGCAAAGGCCGCGGTGCGAGAGAGGGCGGGGTCCACCGGGTAGGCTTTACGAGGATTGGACTGGCGTCGGGCGGCGGAAGGCGTCCAGAGGGGCAGGGTGTGTACGAGGTGGGCGTCCTCGAGGTGGGCCAGCAGCTCGTGCACACTGTCCTTGCCGACGGCGTGGCCTTGAGACTTCAGATCGCGGTGCAGCCGGTTCGCCGTGAACCTGCCGGCCGGGTTGGCCAACAGTCGGCGGACCAGCCAGCGCAAGGCGGCCACCTGGGTCACCCGATGCCGCTCGATCACATCGCGCAGCACGGCGACGTCGACGTACTCCTGGAGGATGCGGCGGCGCAGCGTGGGCTCGACGGCTTGCACCTCGGGGAAGCCGCCGGACTCGAAGTAGGCCGCGAAGGCGTGGCTGAGCCGGGCGCGCTCGGCGGGCCCCACCGGCCAGGCGGTGGGGAGGGCGAGGCCCGCGTGCCGGAGGGCCTCGCCGAAGCCGAAGGGGAGCACCTCGGTGGCCAGCGCCCGGCCACGCAGGCTGGTCGCGATCTCGGCGGAGAGCATCTTCGAGGACGAGCCGGTCACCAGCACATGGACAGTGCCCTGGTCGAGCAACCGCCGAACGAAGCGCTCCCACCCGGGCACGTTCTGCACCTCGTCCAGGTAGAGCCAGTGCTCCTGGCCGACCACCTCGGGGTGCCGCGCGTACCAGGCCTCGGTCAGCTTTGAGAGCTCGGAGGCCTGGACAGCGAGGCGCTCGTCCTCCAGGTTCACATAGAGCAGGCACGGACGAGGCACCCCGCGGTCCAGCAGCTCGCCCATATGTTGGTACATTCGCCAGGTCTTCCCCACCCGCCGCATCCCGATCAACGCGTCGGCCTTGCCCGGCAGGCCGGGAAGGGCCACCGTGCGCGGCGTCGGGCGCGGAATCGTGCGCTCATCGAACTCAGCGACCAGGGCAGCGAAGGTGTCGAGGAGCATGGGGTGGTTCTCTCGGAAGGACGGTTGTTGGCTAACCCGTCCTTGGTAGAAGGACAGGTTGGCTGGTGGGCTCCTCCTCGGATAGAACCTCCTCCGCCCCTCCCCCCGGAC
>DDSR01000082.1:0-3000 GCA_002343455.1 Deltaproteobacteria bacterium UBA2385
GGGGGCTCCGTGGGTGGGAGGGGAAGGGAGGGGGGCCTCCACTTCAGCCCGACAACGACACAGGAGGCGGGTTCCTTACACGGCAGCCGCTGACAAGCTTCGCACAAGAAGCCACC
Source organism: Deltaproteobacteria bacterium UBA2385 (assembly GCA_002343455.1). Taxonomy (GTDB): domain Bacteria; phylum Myxococcota_A; class UBA796; order UBA796; family UBA2385; genus UBA2385. The sequence continues at coordinate 117 of DDSR01000082.1, forward strand.
GTGCTACAGCCGCGAATGAGCACCCTCACCCTCGGCGAGGTCCTGGAGAAGAGCCAGGAGTGGCTGCGTTCGCGCGGCGTCGACAGCCCTCGCCTGGACGCCGAGCAGCTCGCCCGGCAGGTGCTGGGCCTCGACCGCCTCCAGCTCATCCTCCAGCGGGAGCGCCTGCTGGAGGAGGCCGAGCGCCTCGCCATCCGCGAGCTGGTCCAGCGGCGGGGGGCCCGCGAGCCCCTGGCCTGGATCCTCGGCCACAAGGGCTTCCACGAGCTCGATCTGCACGTCCACAAGGGCGTCCTGGTGCCGCGCGCCGACACCGAGACCCTGGTGCTGGCGGCCCTGGAGCGCATCCCCGAGGGCCAGGAGCTCTTCGTGGCCGATGTGGGCTGCGGCAGCGGAGCGATCGGCCTCGCCATCGCCGCCGCCCGGCCCCAGGTCAAGGTCTACGCCATCGACCTCTCCGACGAGGCGCTGGAGAACACCCGCGACAACGTCGCCGCCTTGGGCCTCCAGGCGCGGGTGGCCGTGCTCAAGGGCGACCTGCTGGCCCCGGTGCCTCCCTCTCGCCCGATCGACCTCGTGCTCAGCAACCCGCCCTACATCGCGCGCGCCGTGATCGACGGGCTGGACCCCGAGGTCTCGCGCTTCGAGCCGCGGCTGGCCCTGGACGGCGGCCCCGACGGCCTCGACCTCTACCGCCGCCTGCTGCCCCAGGCCCGCGCCCGGGCCCGGGTGGGCCTGCTGGTCGAGATCGGCCACGACCAGGGCGCCGCCGTCCAGGCCCTCTTCGCCCAGGCCGGCTTCCAGGACGTCGCGCTGCGCCGCGATCTCGGCGGGCGGGACCGCGTGGTGTCGGGCACCGTGCCCGGAGCGACCTGGGCCCAGGCGCCGTCCACCGGCGAGTGGAGCGTCGAGCTGATCCGCGAGGAGCAGCCCCCCGCCTTGGACGAAGAGGGCAACCCGCTGCCGGTCATCGACGCCGAACGGTAGGGCGTTACATTTTCTTGACATGCCCGGCGCCTCCTCCGCCGAGGGCGCCCAGCTCCTGCGCAAGGCGCTCTCCCTGCTGATCCGCTCGCAGCCGCTGCTGCGGGGAGCACGCCTGCATGGGCAAGCAGACGCCCTGGTGGCCGAGCTGGAGCTCTCCAGCGGAGAGACCCGCAAGCTCCGCATCGCGCCGCGCAGCGACGCCCCGGCCTGGACCCACAGCCCCAGCTTCTCCTTCTCCATCCTGCCGCCCGCGCCCTCTCCCCTGCCCCGGGCCGAGTCGGACCTGCTGCGCGCCTTCGTCGAGCTGGTGCGTCGGCGGGACCCGGGGGGGCTGCCCCTCGCCTCTCCCACTCCCGCGCCCCAGGCCTCCTCCCCCGCGCAGGCCCCCACCGAAGAGCTGCACCGGGCCAGCTTCATCGCCTGGAAGGCGCTCACGACCGAGGACCTGTACCCCCACGTCACGCCGCTGGGGGACCTGATCGACACGGCGCAGCTCCTCGACGGCTGGCGACACACGCTGCAGCTCATCGAAGAGGGCCGGGCGCCGGCCAGGCTCGGCCTGTACGTCCACATCCCCTACTGCACGGTGGCCTGCTCCTTCTGCTACTGCGCGAAGACCGACCAGTTCAACCGCGCCGGCTTCGAGCGCTACGTCGACCGACTGGTCGAGGAGATCGCGCTCTTCGCCCCTGCTTTCAACCGCGCTGCCTTCAACCGCGCAGGCAGCTCCCGCGCGCGCTTCACCAGCGTCTACTTCGGTGGCGGCACCCCCAGCCTGCTGCCTGCCCCCGCCATGCGGCGCATCTTCCAAGCGCTGTACGGGGCCTTCGACGTGCCCGAGGGCACCCAGGTCATCTTCGAGGGCAACCCCGACAGCCTGACCGAGGCCAAGATCGAGGTGCTCGCCCGACAGGGGCGGGTCAGCCGCCTGACCATCGGCGTCCAGACCATGGACGAAGAGGTGCAGCGCCGGGTCCGCCGCTTCAACAAGCCCGAGCAGGTCGCCACCGCTGTCCGCGCCGCCCGCGCCATGGGCATCACCCACGTCAACACCGACCTGATGGCCGGCCTGTCCGGCCAGAGCCTTGCCAGCTTCCAGCAGGACCTGGACTTCCTGCTGGCCCTGGAGCCCGACAGCATCCACCTCAACTCCTACCGCCCGCTCCCCCGGGTGCGCCTGCAGCAGGAAGAGCAGGACCGGATGGGCCCCGAGCGCGTCGCCCTGCGCGAAGAGATGATGCTCTGGGCCAGCGCCCGACTCGCGCAGGCCGGCCACAAGGCCCACGACGGCGATCGCACCCGCCGCACCGCCAACGCCGCCAACCTGCAGGAGTACGATCTGCGGCGCGAGAACTCCTCGCTGCTGGGCCTGGGTTTCCCCTCTCGGGCCCACGCCTTCGGCTCCTGGTACTACAGCCCCGACACCCGCTCGGGCATGCTCGGCGGCCTGCAGGAGTGGCTGGACGGTCAGCCCCGCTGGCAGGCCATCCCCACCGACCTGGTCGAGGAGCGCCACAAGTATCTCGCCGAGAACCTGCGGACGGGCTTCACACGCGCCGAGTTCGTCGAGCTCTTCGGCGTCGACTGCATGGAGGTGGCCGGCCCGGCCTTGGAGAGGCTCCAGCAGTACGGGGCCGTCCGCATCGATGCGCAGCGCATCACCGCCACCCCCAAGAGCGCCGCCGACAACGCCATCTACCGGGTGCTGCTCTACAGCCCGGCCTTCGCCGCGCGCGCCTGGGCGCAGTGGGGCGCGGAGTACGAGGCCGGGACAGACTACCGGGAGAGGATGCGAGAGCTGGTCGAAGAGAGCGAGTAGTTACCCATGGCGCCGTAGACGGGCTCCCAGAGGCATGAAACAGCCAGCCCCCCTCCGGCCATTCGGGCCACCTCCCCC
>DDSR01000082.1:3009-15016 GCA_002343455.1 Deltaproteobacteria bacterium UBA2385
CGTCCTGCCCCCAGCCCCACCCGCTGTTTCTCGATAGCCGCTCAGACCGTGCCCCACTTGCCCAGCCCGACCTCGGGGATGCGCTTCATCACCGTGCTCTTGATGATCTCGCCCAGCACCGAGGCGCCGCCCAGCATCTCCATCAGCTCCTCCCGGCCCTCGCTCTTGGAGAGCTTGCGGCGGATCAGGTCCGGCCGCAGGTAGAACTTCATGTAGGCCTTGGTGCGGTAGGCGCGGAGCTGCTCGGCGGTGAAGGTCTCGGTCTCGAGCTGGGGGATGAAGCCGCCCCCGTCGATGGTGTACTGCTTCCAGAAGTCGCCATCGACGTAGCCGCGCTCTTGCGCGATCCGGTACAGGTCGGTGGCCGGCAGGGCCGTCGCCACGCTGAAGCTGGCCCAGTCCAGGCCCAGCCCGCTGGCGAAGCTGATCATGTCCTCGACGTCGTCCGGGGTGCTGTCGTAGTAGCCGACCATGAAGTAGCCGCGCGTGTCGACGCCCTCTTCCCGGCAGATGCGGAAGGCCTGCTCGGTCTGCTCGCGGGTGATCTGCTTGTTCATGATCTTCAGCACCCGGTCGGTGCCGGCTTCGACCCCCATGTGGATGCTGCGCAGACCAGCCTTCTTCAGCGCCCGGACCACGTCGCGGTCGACCGTGTCGACCCGGGCGCGGATGTTGAACTTCACCTTCAGACCGCGGCGCTGGACCTCTTCCGAGAAGGCCAGCATCCGGCGCTTGCCGATGGTGAAGGTCTCGTCGAAGAAGACGATCTCGCGCACCCCGTGGGTCTTCTCCAGGTACTCCATCTCGTCGACGACGAGGCCGACCTCGCGGAAGCGCAGCTTCTCGCTGTAGACCTGGCTGCAGTAGCCGCAGTGCCAGGGGCAGCCGCGGGTGGTGACCATGGTGGCGAAGGGCTTGAGCAGGGTCAGGCAGTGGTAGTCGCTGACCGGGATCAGGTCCCAGGCGGTCATCGGGTACTTGTTGATGTCCTTGGGGAGCGCGCGGGCGGGGTTCTGGACCAGCTCGCCGCCGGCCTTTCGGACCACGCAGCCGGCCACGTCGTCGAGCGAGGAGCCCGACTCGATGCGCTCGCAGATCTCGAGCATGGTCTCTTCGCCGTCGCCGACCACGGCGATGTCGAAGCAGTCCCAGCTCATCGACTCCTTGGGGTAGATGCTCATATGCGGGCCGCCGACGACGATGGTCGCCTTGGGCGCGGCCTTGCGGACCATCTGGGCGATCTCGATCACCGCCGGCCAGCCGAGCGTCTTGCTGGTCAGGGCGACGATGTCGGGGGCGAAGTGCCGCACGCGGTCGTTGGCGTCGACGGGGAGCAGGTTCTCGACGTGCAGGTCGATGATGCCCACCGGGAAGCCGTGCTGGCGGACCCAGGCGGCCAGCCCAGCCAGGGCGAGGCTGGGGAAGATGCCCAGCTTCTCGGCAGCCTTCTTGGAGAGCGGCTGCTGGTCGGCGGCCTCGTGGTACTTGATGAAGAGGACACGGGTCTTCTTGGGCGAGTCCGACATCGAGCGCTCCTGAGGCCGCGGGTAGGTCCTGGGATGCTACCTCAACGTCATGCAGCGTCCAGAGGAATGCGACCGGATAGCGGGACGGCATGAGCGCCTTTCCCGCCGAAGCGGTCCGTTTTGCCGGCGAGCCTCCCGCCGCCCTCGCCCTGGCCGGGCTGCCCTGGCTGGGCCCGCTGGTCGAGGCCGCCCGGACCCAGGGTCCGCCCGACCCCACGCGGATCCGGCGGGGCCTGATGGCCAGCTCCCTGCAGCTCTCCGAGAGCATGGCGCCGGACACCTGGGCCGACGCCCGCCGGGCCGCCGCCGCGCTGGGCGTGCAGGGCGAGCTGTTGATCTTCCAGTCCGCCGGCTCGGAGAACGCCCTGATCCACCTCGTCGCCGAGCCGATCTTCCTGGAGATCCGCGGCCGGCTGCTCTCCCTGCTGGACAGCGACAGCCGGCTGGCCCTCTTCGGGCACGAGCTCGGCCACTGGCTGGCCCACGGGCCCGCCTCCCCTGACGGCGCCCTGGGTCCGGTCGCCAACGCCGTGATCGCCCGCGCGGTGCAGAGCCTGGGCAGCCCCCCGCCCGAGGCCCTCCGCCACGCCAGCGCCCTGTCGATGGCCCGCGAGATCACCGCCGACCGCTACGGGCTGCTGGCCAGCGGCTCGCTCGACGCCTGCCTGAGGCTGGAGATGGCCACCACCACGGGCCTCTCGGCCGGCGATCTCTCCTGGGACACGAAGAGCTACCTGGAGCAGTGCAAGGCCCTGGCCGAGCAGGCCCTGGCCGAGGGCGAGAGCGCCTGGGGCCTCAGCCACCCCGAGCACGGCTTGCGGGCCTGGGCGATCTGGCTGTGGAGCGAGTCCGACCGCTACCGCGAGCTGACCGGCCTGGGCCCCGGCAGCCGGCCCATCGCCGAGGTCGAGGCGGCCATCGGCAAGGTCCTGGGCGCCGCCCCCGCCGAGGGCCTCAGCGAGAGCGCCCTGCGCCTGGACCCCATCCCCGAGGTGCACGAGTGCGCCCTGGCCGCCGCCGCCCTGGTGGCCCTGGCCGACGGCGAGCTGTCCGAGGCCGAGCTGCTGGCGATCGAGGGCGTCTTCGCGTCGCTGGTCCCCGACTGGCAGCGCTACCTCAACCGCGACAACGCCCTGGAGGCCTTCTACGACACCGGCGCGGTCGTCGCCCGCGGCGGCACCAGCACCCAGAAGGCCGTCTTCCAGGTGCTCGCCCACGTCCTGGCGGCCGACGCGATCGTGCACGAGGCCGAGATCGAGATGATCTGCTCGATCGGCGACGCCCTGCGCGCCGGGCCCCTGTTTCGCGCGCTCTTGGAGCCTGTGCTGCGCTCCCTGGGCCACCCCACCGAGATCCTCGGCGCCCCCATCACCGCGCTGCCCCTGCCCGCCCGGCCCGAAGAGACCCACAGCGCCCTGCGGGTCCTGCTCAGCGGCGTGCTGCGCCGCCGCGGGGGCGAGGTCAGCCCCCGCCTGCTGTACCGGCTGCAAGGGCTGGAGGAGGGCAACGAGGCCGCCCGCCTCGCGGTCGAGGCCCTCTGCGGCGAGCTGGAGCTGCACCTCGACCCCCCGCGGGCCGAGGGCCTCGCCCTGGTGCTGGCCAGCCAGGACCTCGACCGCCCGCTGCGCCTGCTCCCCTCCCCCGCCGCCCTCGGGCGCTTGGACGCCCAGTCCNNCGGCCCCCCCTGCCCGATCTGGCCGAGCCCTCCCGCCAGCGCCTCACCCGGGCCCTCTCCCGCCTTCGCGACCAGCTCGTCTCCGGCGACGGGCGCAGCCCCTCGATCCGCCTGCGCACCTGCCGCCGCGGCCGGGCCCTCGATCTGCACGCCCTGGAGCGGATCAGCCTGGGTCACGCCGACCGGGTCCTGGCCCTGGCCCGCTCCGGCCAGCGCGCCCGCCTCGTCGACGGCCGCGAGGTCGCCGGCCACGACGCCGCCGCCTTCGTCTCGGCCGAGCTGCTGGCCCTGCACCGCGAGGCCCTGGCCCGCTTCGAAGAGACCGGCGCCCGCGATCTCTTCCTCGGCGCGCCTTTCCTGGTCGGGGTCATCGGCGGCTACCTGCTGCGCGGTCCGCTGATCCTGATCCCCGTCGAGCTGGATCGAGGCGCCGGCGGAGGCTTCTCGCTGCGCCCCCGCCCCGACGAGCCCCCCGTCGCCAACCAGGCCCTGCTGCGCCTGCTCTTCACCCGCCGGGGCCTGCCCTTCCCCGACGAGCTGGCCGAGCAGCTCGACCAGGCCGCCGCCGATGGCGAGGAGAGCCTGCTTGGCCTGCTGGCCGAGCACGCCGTCCTGACCGAGGCCGAGGGGCAAGCCTTGGGTCCCTTCCTGCCCCGGGACGAGGACTTCGTCTCCTGGGCCGACCGCCGCCTCGTGCGCGAGGCCGTCGCCGTGCTGGGCTTCTTCCCGCAGTCCAGCAGCGACATGATCCAGGACTACGACGCCCTGCTGGCCGCCGTGAGCCGCCCCGGCGAGGACCTCGCCCGCCGCTTCGGAGCCGCCGGCGCCCTGCTGCCTGCCGATCTGCGCGAGGCCCTGGGGGTCAGCCCGCTGGACCCGAACACCGAAGCGCCCCCCATCCCCGTCGTCGCCGCCGATCCCAGCCAGCTCCAGGTCCTGGAGGCCGCCCGCTCCACCCGGGCCCTGGTCGTCGACGGCCCGCCGGGCACCGGCAAGTCCCAGGTCATCGTCAACCTCGTCGTCGACGCCCTCGCCCGCGGCCAGCAGGTCGCCGTCGTCTGCGAGAAGCGCGCCGCCCTGGACGTCGTCGCCCAGCGGCTGGAGGGGGTCGGCCTGCGCCACCTGCTGGCCGTGGTGCACGACGTCCATGACGACCGGCGGCCGCTGTACGAGCAGGTCGTCCGCCGGCTGGGCGAGGGCGCCTTGCGGCAGGAGGAGGAGGCCGAGCGCAGCCGGGTCGAGGAGGAGCGCGCCGCGGTCGAGGCCTCGCTCCAGGCCCGCCGCGCCGCGCTCGCCACCGCCTTCGGCGACAAGCAAGCCGCCCTGGGAGAGGAGCTGCCCGGCCTGGGCTCGCTCCACGTCCTGGCCTCCTCCTTCACGACGCCGGCGCTCTCCCCCCTCGATCCCAGCCTGGTGCGGCTCCCCCACCGCGAGCTGCGGAGGCTGGCCGAGCGTGTCGGGCGCGAGGCCCGCAACGTCGACCTGCACGGCGCGGGCAGCCCCTGGCGCGCCCCCGATGGCAGCAGCCGGCCCAGCCTCGCCGAGGTGGACGGCGCCGGCCTGCTGGCCCTGGAGCAGCGCATCGAGGCCAGCCGCGAGGCCGCCGCCGCGCTGGACGCTTCCCGACAGGCGCAAGGCACACACGAGGACCCGGTCCGCCCGGCCGAGGCGCTGATCCAGGCGGCGATCGCCTCGCGGCCGGGGCGCGCCGATCCCTTCACCGCCCACTGCCTCGCCGCCTGGCTGAGCCACGCCGAGAACCCCCAGCTCCCCTCGCTGGCCGAGCAGCTCCGCCTCGCCTGGGAGGGCTCCGAGGCCTGGAGCGGCGAGCTGCCGGAGCGGGTCGAGTTCCCCGCCTCGCCCGAGCTCGAGCAGGCGCTGACCGTCGTGCAGCGAGGCGGGGTCAGCATCTTCCGCTTCCTCTCGCCCCAGTGGTGGAGCGCCCGCGGCCTGCTGCGCAGCCTGCTCTCGCGCTTCTGGCCGGGGGGTCAGGTCTTCCCGACGGCCCCCCTGCTGGCCGGCAAGGTCCAGCAGCGCACCGCCGCCACCGCCGCCTGGGCGGCGCTCGACCGCTGCGTGCAGGCCCTGGGCCTGGAGGTCCAGCTCGCCGACAGCGCCACGGCGACCGGGGCCGCCCGGGCCCTGCTGGCCGCCTGGGAGCAGGCCCGGCCCCTGGTCGAGGGCTGCCAGCTGCTGCGCGCCGCGGGCGCCTGGCCAGAGGAGCCGCGCCTGACCGCCTGGGAGGCCCGCCTCGACGCCCGCGCCCGCCTGCTGGCCCAGGCCCACACCCTCTCCGAGACGTTCGCGCCCGTGCGGGCCTGGCTGCCCTGGTGGCCCCCCTGCCCCAGCGGCGCGGAGCTGGAGGCCCTGCACCAGGCCTGGGCGATGGAGGCCCCCCGGGTCGCCCTCTCCGACCGCGCCATGGACGCCACCCTGCCGCTGGCCCGCGGCCTCGTCCAGCGGCTGGCCGACGACTCCTCCCGGCCCGCAGAGGAGCTCGCCTGGGCCGAGGCCGTCGAGCACGGCTGGGCCCGCCTCGGCATCGAGGCGATCGAGCGCCGCCAGCCCGGCGTGCGCGGCCTCGACCGCCCCACCCCCCACGGCGAGGTGGCCGAGGCCGAAGCCCGCCTCAGCGAGCTGAGCGAGGACCGGGGGCGCTTGCACGTCCTGCAGGTCCTGGCCCGCTGCGATCGCCTGCCCCTGCTGACCGAGGCCCGCCCCGACCAGCGCAAGCGCCGCACCGAGCTGCAGCGCGGACGCGAGCTGATGCTGCGCGAGGCCACCAAGCGCCGCAACGTGCTCTCCCTGCGCGGCTATGTGCGGCAGTTCTCGCCCCTGGGCCTGCTCCAGGCCCTTCCCGTCTGGCTGGTCTCGCCCGAGACCATGGCCATCCTCTTCCCCGGCGAGCCCGTCTTCGACCTGGTGATCATGGACGAGGCCAGCCAGGCCACCGTCGAGAAGGGCCTGCCCGCCCTGGTCCGCGGCCGACGCGCCGTCGTCGCCGGAGACGAGCGCCAGATGCCGCCCAGCCGCTTCTTCGAGCTGCGCACCGAGGGCGAGGACGAGCCCGGCACCGAGCAGACCGTCGCCGCCGACGCGCTGACCGCCGAGTCCCTGCTGGTCCTGGCCCGCGAGCGCTGCCCGCACCGCGGCCTGCGCTGGCACTACCGCTGCCTGTACGAGGAGTTGATCGCCTTCAGCAACCACGCCATGTACGGCGGCGAGCTCTTCACCATCCCCTCGACCCACACCCCCCGGGCCACCCCGGCGATGCGCTGGGTCGCCGTGCCCGACGGCGCCTACGAGGCCGGCGTCAACCGCATCGAAGCCAACGCTGTCGTCGAGGAGCTGGCCCGCTCGATGCGCGAGCATCCCGCCCTCTCCCTGGGGGTCATCACCTTCAACGTGCAGCAGCAGCGCGCCATCCAGGACGCCATCGACGCCCGCTGCGGCGCCGACCCCGAGTTCTCCGCCGCCTGGTCGAGCGCCATCGCCCTGGACGAGCTCGATCGTCGGCCCTTCATCAAGAACCTGGAGAGCGTGCAGGGCGACGAGCGCGACGTGATCCTCTTCTCGCTGGGGCACGCCCCCATCGAGCGCCGAACCGGGCCGCTGAAGGGCCAACGGACCGTGCCGGCGCGCTTCGGACCGCTGGGTCAGACCGGCGGCGAGCGGCGGCTGAACGTGGCCGTCTCGCGGGCCAGGCAGGCCTGCGTGATCGTCTCCAGCTTCGAGCCCGCCATGCTCTCGGTCGCCGAGTCCAAGAACGAGGGCCCCCGCCTGCTGAAGGCCTTCCTGGAGTATGCCTGGGAGCTGACCCGCGGCCAGCGCCACCAGGCCGAGCGCACCCTGCACCGGGTCCGTTCGGGCAGCCTCGGCGCCGTCGCCCAGGGGCCCGCCCGCCCCTCGCTGGGCGCCCCCTCGCTGGCCTCGCAGATCGCCCTGGCGCTGGAGGAGCGCGGCGTCGGCTACGATCTTGACGTCGGCAGCAGCGGCTTCCGCGTGCCCCTGGCCATCCAGGACGCCCAGGACCCGACCCGCTGGACGGTGGCGGTGCTCACCGACGAGGGGCTCGGAGCCGAGGACGTCGACGAGGCCCACCGCCACCGCCCCTCCGTCCTGCGCGCCCGGGGCTGGCAGGTGCTGCGGGTCGACGCCCGGAGCTGGGATCGCGACCGCGGCGCGGTCCTGCGGCGCTTGCTCGCGGCGCTCCCGGTGCGCCAGGATGCCTCATGATCCTCGCGCTGCTGACCACGCTCGCCCTGGCCCAGACCCCGGAGGGCTGGACCATCGCCGACCCACCCGAGGAGCGCTGGCAGGACCAGGAGATCGACCGAAAGGTGCTGCTGGAGGGCACCGCCTACACCCCCGCCAAGGGCAAGTTGCGCCTGGGGCCCTTCAAGCAGTCCTGGGCCGTGCTGGACAACCTGGAGCTCTCCACCAACGCCGCCCTCTTCGCCGTGGCCGTGCCCAACGCCGCGCTGAAGGTCAGGGCCATCCAGACGGAGCCCGTCGACCTCTCGCTGCAGGCCGGCATCTACAGCATGGATCTGGGCCTGCTGGCCGGCATCGACGACGGCCAGGCCCGGCTGATGCCGCTGGGCTTCACCGCCTCCTGGGCCGCCAGCCGGCACCTGGGCCTGCACCTGGGCAGCACCTGGAACCTGCTGCGCCTGCGCGGCGAGCTCAGCACCGAGCAGATCGGCGACAGCATCGCCCTGGCCACCGGCACCGAGCTGGACCCCGAGATCCTGGCCGCCCTGCGCGAGATCGACGACGGCACCGACCTCTTCGCCCAGGCCGACTTCAGCCTCGTCCAGAGCAACCTCACCGCCGACTGGCGCCTCAACCGCCGCGACAGCCTCGTCTTCCGCAGCGCCACCTTCACCCGCCTCGACGGCAACGTCTTCGCCGGGGTCCAGACCGTCAGCGACGAGGAGGGCGGCGCCGAGGTCGAGGCCGGGCCCGCCGCCCGCGTCACCGTGCCCCTGGGCGAGCACATCAGCGCGCTGGTCAGCCTCTCCTGGCAGCTGTCCTGGGAGCGCTTCCACCTGCGGCTGGGCATCCCCTTGCAGACCGGCGGCACCTGGGCGGCGGCCATCCCGCAGGCGGTGTCGATATACTGGCTGCTGGGTCCGATCGGAGGGAAGAAGGAATGAGCGTTCCGGTCTTGGTTCTCTCGGCGCTCCTGCTGCCAGCCCAGGCCTCCCGCCCCGGCGAGGCCCGCTGCTCCCCCTCGCCCTGGTTCAGCGCCCGGGCTGTGTTGGACGTCTCCGGGTTGCCGGAGGGCGTCCAGGTCGACTCGACCGGCCCCCTGCCGCGGCTGAGCAACCCCGGCAGCACGCCGCTGGTCCTCTTCCGGGACGACAGCAGCCCGCGCAGCCTGCCGGCCGCGGATCTGCCTTGGACCGGGTTGCCCCTGCGGATGCCCGTGGCGCGCCTCGTTGACGGACAGTCCTTCCACTACTTCGAGAGCGGCGTGCCCATGGAGGGCAAGCAGCACCTCAAGGGCTGGCAGAACCCCTTCGGCCAGACCAGCGAGCTGCTGCCCGTCCCGCCGGCCACGCTCAGCCCCGCGGGCCCCGGTCGGCCCGAGACGCTGGACCCCATCGGGCCCGAGCCCTTCGAGCTGCGGGTCTACTGGGGGGCCGAGGAGCGCAGCCTGAAGGGCGAGTGGGTCTACGCACCAAACGCCGACTACGACGCCACCGCCTGCATCAGGCCCTGAGGAGAGCATGCACCGCATCTACAAGATCAGCTTCGCTTCGGTCTACCCGCTCTACATCACCAAGGTCGAGAGGAAGGGGCGCACCCGGGAGGAGCTGGATCAGGTGATCCTGTGGCTGACCGGCTTCGACGCGGCCGAGCTGGCGCGCCATATCGAGGACAAGACCACCTTCGAGGACTTCTTCGCGGCGGCCCGGTTGAACCCGAACGCGGCGCTGATCACCGGGGTGGTGTGCGGGGTGCGGGTGGAGAATGTGGAGGATCCGCTGATGAAGAAGATCCGGTACATGGACAAGCTGGTGGACGAGCTGGCCAAGGGGAAGGCGATGGGGAAGGTGCTGCGGGGGTGAGAGCTCCAAACCAGATGCACAGTGGTCGCCGGATCACTTCCGTAGTGGAGTGGGTTCGCCAATGACGAGGCCCGCCACTGCCTCAACGGCTGGCACCCCCCGCGGCCCTCTTTGCGCCTTGGCGTCTTTGCGCGATCCTGGCGCGTCTCCAACACGAGCTCAGCCTGGGGGGAAGGGCTCGTCTATCAGGAAGGCAGGAAAGCAGGAAAGCAGGAAGCAAGCCCGACGAAAACTCGGGACTCCAGGAGTGAAGGAGGAAGGACTTTCCTGCATTCCTCTCTTCCTGCATTCCTCAGCACGTGCGGACAGCGCTCGGCCAAGACCAACCTTTCATTCCACCCTCTCTCGCAGGTCAACAACCTCTCAGTTGCTCCGTGCGGCCTTCGGCCCGTATGGCCTCCTGGTCCACGTTCCGGTGCTCGCCAAAGTCACGGGTCAACACCCTCGATCATGGGCGGACAGAAGTCGGCGTTGTAAATCACAATCGGTCGTTGCGTCCGCAATCCGGGCCTCGATCGGCCCCCCGGCCCCCGAACTGCCCTCAGAAACGGCTGCTACGTCCGAAACGGACCGATCTCGCGGACGTAGCGCCTCTCTCTGATTCACAACGGCCCACTGCGTCCGCTCACTTCCTGCTTTCCTTCCCTCCTGCCTTCCTGATGGCCGAGTCCCGCCCCTTCCGAGCCCGCAGCAATTGCTCCGCGAGATCCGTGATCACCCAGTCTTCGACCATGAGGCCGTCCTCAAGCCGGCTGACCACCATGTCCCGCCACACGATCGACCTCCCCGTCGCCGGGAAGCCCAGAAACGCCCCCGAGTGAGTGGCACGCAGCGTCCTCTGCCAGGCCACCCGGTCCCCGGCCTCAACCAGGATCTCCACCTCGACCTGCACGTCCGGGAACGCCTTCCGGTAGGACTCGACGAGCCTGCGGACCAGCGCGTGCCCGCCCGTCGCGACCTGGTCAGTGATGTGGGCCACGTAGCTGGGACCGAAGTACTCGCCGATGGCGTCGAGCTCGCCTCCGACGATCAGGGTAGCGTTGGCTGCGATGATCCTGGAGGAGAGTGATGCGTTCATGGAGGGCGCTATATCCGGGCTTCAGGGGGAGAGCATATCCACAAAGACATCCACAAATATCCATTCCTGGTGACAATCTGGGGCTGTTGAGCTAACAATCCGGTATCCATGGACCTCGAAATGGATCCTGCGACTGGTCAGCTCCCCTGACGAGTTCAAGGGCCGCTGGAGCGCTTTGGGCACGCTTACGCCCGAGCGGCTGACCATGGACCTCGTCGAAGCCAACCTGCTGGAGCGCCACGGCCGCGGACGAGGCACCTGGTATCAGCCAACCAGCAGGGCCCGCACCCTGGAGTGAGTCAGGCCCGGTCGACCCCAAAGTGATCCCCGCAAATCTGCAGCGCTTGCCGGGTGATCCCCCAATTTTTGCAGCGGTTCGAGGGTGAAACGGGCTCCGCGAGCAGGCCCACCGACCTATCATCAACCACTTAGCGCACAGCTCCTCGCAGAAGCGCCCCAAGGCACTGCATTTTTCGGGGGTTCACCTCCCGATCGCTGCATTTTTCGGGGGTTCACCCTCCTCCGGACGTCCCACGGCACCTGATCCACCCGAGCCTGGACCGCAATTCGTCCAGATCCTCTGTGCGCGCCGTGTTGGGGTGGCGATGCCCAGCTCGCGGGCCGACTGCAGCGCGTACTCCCGACTGCCGCTGCTCCAGCAGTACAGCTCAGCACCCTGCGCATGCAGCCCCTGCACTCGCCCCACCATGGCACCGATCGCGATTCTCTTCGATCCGAACGAACGGACCAGGGTGTCGTCGATATCCACGAAGATGGCAGGGGTCCGGTTCCGCTGGGTCATGTCCTGAGTGTACCTCAACCGCGACCGAGAACCCGCCCTCTCAGCCCGGCACCTCCTGCTGCACCTTGTCCGACCCGAGCGCGCACAGTCGATCCGCCAGCGCCTTGGCCTCCACCGGATCCACCTCGGGATGCTCCGCCCGCGAGATCAACAACCACCCGCGCGGCTGGCCGGTGGAGGGGTCCACGCCCTGCATGGCCTCCCACAGCGCCGAGACCGGCGCCCAGTGCGGCGGGTACTTGAAGCGGGCCACGTCGAGGATCAGCACCAGGTCGCGCTCGGCGTGCCAGGCCCCGACGGGCGAGTAGTGCCCGGTGCCGGTCTGGCCCAGGCCCGCCCGGTCGTAGGCGGCGACGAGGAAGGGCCCCAGGGGAGCGCGAACGGAGGCCTCCAGGGCGGCGCGGAAGGCGGCTTCGTTCTCGGGGAGGGCCCGCTGGAGCTCGACGGCGCCGCCGTTGCAGCGGGCGAGGCAGGCCACCTCGTCGAGCACGAGGCCCTCGGCGGCGGCCAGCTCCAGGGACTTGCAGCAGTCGAGCAGCTCCTCTCCGAACCAGCGCCAGGGGCCCTTCCAGTTCCGCCCGGGATCCACCCCCAGCGCGTTGAGGACGGTGACCAGGGTGCCCTGGCCGCACCAGGCCGGCTGGGCCTGGGTGTGCAGGTTGGCCACCAGCGGAAAGAAGGCCTGTCCGGTGCCGGCCAGCAGCACCTCGGCGAGCAGGGCGCGGCCCTCGGGGCTGCTGAAGTCCACCAACCCCGGGGGCAGAGGTCGTCGATACAGGCTCGGCGTGCTCATCGCTCAGCCCCGCCGCCGCTCGAACTCCTGCATGAAGTCCACCAGCGCCTGCACGC
>DDSR01000351.1:0-160 GCA_002343455.1 Deltaproteobacteria bacterium UBA2385
CAAGCTGACCCACCGGGACATGGGCCCCAAGTCCCGGTACCTGGGCCCCGAGGTCCCCGCCGAGGATCTGCTCTGGCAGGACCCCCTCCCCGCGGTCGATCACCCCCTCGTCGACGCGGCCGACGTCCAGTCCCTCAAGGCCCGGATCCTCGCCTCGGGC
>DDSR01000351.1:193-32518 GCA_002343455.1 Deltaproteobacteria bacterium UBA2385
GAAGGACTGGGAGGTCAACCAGCCGGCCCAGCTCGCCCGGGTGCTGGGCGTGCTGGAGCAGATCCAGGCGGACTTCAACGCCGCCCAGGGCACGGCCAAGCGGGTCTCGCTGGCCGATCTGATCGTGCTCGGCGGCAACGCCGCGATCGAGCAGGCGGCCCGGGCGGGCGGGCAGGAGGTCCAGGTGCCCTTCCGGCCCGGCCGCACCGACGCCTCGCAGGCGCAGACCGATGTGGATTCCTTCGCCGCCCTGGAGCCGCGGGCCGATGGCTTCCGCAACTTCTGCAAGGCGGGGGTACAGGCCGCAGCCGAGGCGATGCTGATCGACCGCGCCCAGCTCCTGACGCTGACCGCCCCAGAGCTGACGGTGCTGGTCGGCGGCCTGCGGGCGCTCGCCGTCGGGCCGACGAGCCACGGCGTGCTCACCCAGCGCCCCGGCACGCTCAGCAACGACTTCTTCGTCAACCTGCTGGATATGAAGACCGTCTGGAAGCCCACCTCTCAGGGCAGCCAGGAGTTCCAGGCAAGCGATCGCGCCACCGGCCAGCCGACCTGGACCGCCTCCCGCGCCGACCTCGTCTTCGGCTCGAACTCGATCCTGCGCGCCCAGGCCGAGGTCTACGCCAGCCGGGGGGCCGAGCGGAAGTTCGTCCAGGACTTCGTGGCCGCCTGGACCAAGGTGATGGAGCTCGACCGGTTCGAAGCGCCCTGATCTCCAGAGGTCCCGCGCCTCAGGCGACCAGGGTCGCGGCGAAGAGCTCCAGCGTGCGCTTCCAGGCCAGCTCGGCGGCGGCAGGGTCGAAGCGCGGCGTGCTGTCGTTGTGGAAGCCGTGCTGGGTGCCCGCGTAGGAGAAGGACTCGAAGCGCACCCCCGCCTTCTTCAGGGCGGCCTCGTAGTCGGCGCGGGTCGAGTTGACGCCCTCGTCCGTCTCGGCGAAGTGCAGCTGGAGCCGGGCCGAGATGCGCTCGAGCCCGTCCAGGCCCGCCGGGCGGCCGTAGAAGGGGACCGAGGCCAGCAGCTCCGCGCCGAGGGTCAGGGCGAGGTGGTTGCAGACCAGCCCACCGAAGCAGAAGCCGACCGCCCCCAGCCGCCCCGTGGACAGCGCGTGGCCGCGCACGAAGCGGGCGGCGTTGACCATGTCGACCAGGATGCGGTCGCGGTCGAGGCCCGCCTGGAGCACCTTCCCCTGCTCGTCGTTGCCCGGGTAGCCGCCGACGGCCCAGAGCGCGTCGGGCGCCAGGGCGAGGTAGCCGGCCGCGCCCAGCCGGCGGGCGACGTCCTCGATGTAGGGGTTCAGGCCGCGGTTCTCGTGGACCACCAGGACCGCGGGGAATGGGCCGGTCCCCTTGGGGCGGACGAGGTAGCCCCGCAGCTCTGCGCCGTTGCCGCCGGGAGAGGGGAAGCGCACATACTCGGGGAGGATCCGCTCGTCGGTGAAGGAGATCTGGCTGGCCCGCGCGTAGTCGGGCAGCAGTGAGAGCGCGGCGCCCACCGCGCCCATCGCGCCGGCCCGGCGTAGAAACTCGCGTCGGTCCATCCCGCTATGGCAGTACTCGTCGTAGAGAGCGAAGATGCGGTCGTCGATGTCGTGTGGCATTCGTCACCCGTACCCTCCTGGAGACCGCCATGACCAGCCCTCCCTCCGCGTCCGCCCGGAGCAAGCGCCCGCCGAAGCCCTGGGTGCCGGTCTCTCGGCGGTGTGATTCAGGCACCTTGCGCCTGCTCACCCTGGACGGCGGCGCCGCTGCCGCGATCCAGGCGCGGGTGATCCGCCAGATCGAGCTCGACCGACCGGGCTTCCTGGCCGAGGTGGACCTGCTGGCGGGCTCTTCCGACGGCTGCCTCGTGTCCTTCTTTCTGGCCACGCACCTGGCGACCTACCCGGACTTCGACGGGATGAGCCTGGTCGAGGCCGAGGTCCAGCGAAGGCTGGTGGACCGGGACAACGCCCGGGTCGTTGACCGCTGCGTCGCCTTCGTCGACCAGACGGCCGCCGCCCTGCGCCCCTCCCTCCGCGACTGGGCCGCCTTCACGCTGGGCCTCCGCCCGCTCAAGGACGGCCGTGGGCTGCACGCCGTCTTCCGGGAACACTTCAAGGAGCTCTGCCTCGGCGACGTCCACGAGAAGCTGGTCATCGGCATCGCCATGGATATGTGCGCCAACCGGCCCCGCACCTTCCGCAACTTCGGCTGGGAGGCGGCCCGGCCCGAGCTGCGGGAGCAGGTGCTCGGAGAGAAGCTGGCCGACGTCGCCCGCTACTCCTCGGCGGTGCCCATCCTGCTGCCGATGATCTGGAGCAAGGGCTTCCCGGCCGAGCTGGAGCCGCACCTCTACGCGGATGGCAGCCTCGTGGCCAACAACCCCACGATGACGGCCCTGACCAACGCGATCTCCTACCTGGCCGGAGAGGGCGAGGAGGGCGGCGTCTCGCTCACCCCGCCCACGCCCCCCAAGCATGAGCACCTCGGGCACGTCGCGGTGGTCTCCCTGGGCGCCTGCGAGGAGCCGCGGCTCCGTGGCGAGGGCGAGGTCAACCAGGGCTGGCCGGGGTGGCTGCTGGGCAGGAGGCTGAACCTCGCCTCCCTGGCCCTCAACGGCTGGCTGCTGCCCGGCAACACCGAGGTCCACAACCAGGCCCGTCACCTCCTGGGCGATCACCACTACTTCCGGGTCTGCCCTGATGTGCCGATCAAGGCCATCCTGGCCCAGCTCTTCTTCGGCAGCCCGCAGGGCGTGGCCCGCCTCTGCCAGCAGGCCGCCGACGCCTACGTCGCCAGCGAGGAGTATGGCCGCCTCCTGAGCTGGATGGACGATCAGCCCTGGGGGCGGCCCCGCCCGCCCGCGGCGGCGCGCTGAGGTAGGCTGCCGGACCGGGTCCCGGTGGGCTCGACGGGAGGGCAGAGTGCGAGTCCTGACCATCGACGGCATGACGGCCGCGGCCCTGCAGATCCGGCTGATCAAGGCCTACGAGCAGGCCTGCCCCGGCTTCCTGCGATCGGTCGACTGCTTCGTGGGCGCCTCGGACGGCGGCTACATGGCCCTCTTCCTGGCCAGCCGGGTCAGCGAGGACGACGAGGCCAACCTGGCGATGCTGGACGAGGCCATCGCCTTCTCCAACGCCTTGATCCCGCTCTTCCACCTGACCATCCGCAAGGGCATCAAGTTCGCGACGGGCTGGTTCCCCCTGCTCTGCGTCGACCAGTTCCAGGCCGTCTTCGCCCAGTACCTGGGCACCGGCACCCTGGGCCAGCTCAAGCGAAAGGTGGTCATCTGCTCCTTTGGCGCGATCGCCTGGACGCCGGTGGTCTACACCAACCTCCTCCCCCAGGCCCCGCCCTCCTTCCAGCACCGCGGGCAGCCCGAGACGACGCTGATCGAGCTCGCCCTCGCCACCAGCGCCTTCCCGATGGCCCTGCCGCTTCACGGCAAGGGCGGCGCCCGGGTCATCGACGGCGGCTGGGTGGCGACCAACCCCTCGATGTTGGGGGTCTCCGAGCTCTGTCGGGCGGGGGCCATCCAGCGGGGCTGCGACCCGACGGAGATCCTGGCCTCCCTGCGGGTGTTCTCGCTGGGCTCGACCGAGTCGCTCGCCGAGCACAAGCGGGTGATCAACAAGCCTCCCCTGGGCTGCGCCTTCGCCTGGCAGCGCAACTCCTGGGGCTGGTTGCAGTGGGTGCTCCTGCGGCCCTGGCTGATGCTGGACATGTCGCTGCAAGGCGCCATCAACCTCGCCGACGTCGAGCTGCGCGCGATCCTCCCGGCCAGCCGCTACCTGCGGGTCAGCCCGCCCCTGGCCGAGGTCACCGACGGCTGGAGGCTGCTGCTGTCGCGCCCGAACACCTTGATTCGCAAGCTGGACAGCGAGGCCGCCCGGCTTGTCGCCACGCCGGCGTGGTTCCAGCCGATCGTGGAGTGGATTGGCAGCTCCTACCTGGGCGCCGATCGGTGAGCTCCGGCCCCCCCGAGTCAGGCCCCCCCGAGTCAGGCCCCCCCGCCGCCGTCCTCGCACGTGTCGTCCGGGCCGCCAGCCGCGCGCCGAGCGCCGAGAACTGCCAGCCCTGGACCTTCCGCTGGGACGGGCGGCGGCTGCAGATCCTCCACGACGCCCAGCGCGCCCGCAAGGGGCAGGATCGGGCCTTCCACGACTCCCTCCTCTCGCTGGGCTGCCTGCTGGTCGCCTTCGAGGTGGCGGCCGCCGCCGAGGGCCTCGCCCTGGTCGTAGACCTCCAGCTCGATGAGCCCGACCACGTCTGTTGGGCAGAGCTGCGGTTTCGCACGGGTCCTGGTCGCGGGGCGGAGCTCGCGGTCGCCCTCGCCCGTCGCTGCACCGATCGCCGCCCCTTTCGCGGCGGCTCGCCGGATCACCCGGTCTTTGGCACTATCCGGGCGGAGGCCGAGCGCCTGCCCAGGGTCGGGCTAGCGACGCTAGGTCCGCCCTCTGGCCGGCTCCTTTCCTTCTTCCAAGAGGCCGAGGGCCTGGTCTGGAGCCACGAGCCCACGTGGGTCGACGTGATGCGCTGGCTGCGGGTGAGCCAGCGGGAGGTCGAGGAGAGCCGCGACGGGGCCTCCTGGCGCTGCATGGGCTTCGACCTCCCCGAGCTGCCTGGGTTGTCGCGGCTGAGGAGCCCCCGCACCCGCGCGCTGCTGGCCCGAGCGGGGGCGCCTCGCCTCGCCGCAGCCTGGCATGCACACCAGCTCCGATCGGCTGGCGCCCTCGTGCTGGTGACGGTCCGCGAGCCAGGGCGCGCCGCCCTGGTGGACGCCGGGCGCCTGATGATGCTCGCCTGGCTGCACCTCACCGAGGCCGACCATGGCGTGCAGCCGCACAGCCAGCAGTCCTTCTTCCTGCACGAGGCGGCCGTCGGCACGCTGCCTGCGGACCTGGGGCCGCCGTGGAGGGCGCGCTACGCCGCCGGCCTGGAGCAGGTCTCGTCGGCCTTCGCCCTCGGCCCCGGGGAGCTGCCGGTCATGCTGCTGCGGACCGGGATCTCGGACTCTCCGCCGGACTGGCGCTGGACCCTGCGCCGGTCGCTGCCCGAGCTGCTCAGCCGGGGTTGAGCTCCCCCTCCTCGGCGCGCGCCAGGCAGCTGCGGAGCACCCGCGCCACCTCCCGCACATGGGGCTCGCGCAGCAGGGTCAGGTGCTCGCCCGGGAGCCGGTGGACCTCGACCCCCCCGGCGGCCAGCATGCGCCAGCCCTGGGTGGGATCCCGGGCCGCCCGCCCGCGCAGATCGGTTGCCTTCAGCAGGGTCAGGCGGTGGGGATAGGCCCGCGGCTCGTAGCTCATCGTCAGGCGCCCATGCAGCAGGAAGAGCTCGAAGAGCTTCAGCAGGGCGGGCTGTCGCATCGCGACGGGGCGCTGCTCCTCGGGGAAGAAGCCCGAGAGCGTCGCGCGCGCCAGGAACCACTCCAGGCCGGACCGCTCGCCTTCGCGGCGCAGGGCGAGGTACTCGGGCAGGAAGGGCAGCAGCGACTCGCGGGCGCCGCGGGCGATCATCCGCGCCATCAGCGCGGGAGAGGGCCGGTAGCCGTCGATCGGCGCGGGCTCGTCCAGCAGGGCGACCAGCCCGGGGGGCTCACCCTCCAGGGCAAGCTGGACGGCGATCTCGTGCGCGACCAGGCAGCCGAAGGAGAAGCCGCCGATGTGGTAGGGCCCGCGCGGCTGGACCCGACGGATGGCGGCGATGTAGTGCCGCGCCATGTCTTCGATGCGGGTGTCGACCGGCGCCAGCCCGTCCAGCCCCAGGGCTTGCAGACCGTAGAAGGGTCGGTCCTCGCCGAGCTCGCGGGCGAGTCGGTAGTAGGGAAAGACCACCCCGGTCGCCGGGTGGACGAAGAAGAAGGGGGTCTTGTGACCCCGGGCTTGCAGCTGCACCAGCGGCGAGACATCGGGTGGCTCCGCCGGGGAGCCCGCCGGGCTGGCCTCTTCGTCCAGCGCCTGGGCCAGGCGCTCCACCGAGGAGCCGCGGAAGGCCACCTCGCCGGGCACCGGCCGCCCCAGCTCGGCGGCGAGCCGGTCGGTCATCCGCAGCATGATCAACGAGTCCACGCCCAGGTCGACGAAGTCCTCGTCGCGCCCGATGCGCTCCAGCCCGAGCACCTCCGCGGCGACGGCCGCGACCGTGCTCTCCAGGGGGGTCCGGGGAGGGAGGAAGGTGGCCTCGCGCGCGTGTGGAGCGGCGGCTGGAGGGAGCCGCTCCCGTGCGGGCGCGGCCAGGGCGCGGGTCGACCAGCCCGCCCCCCGGGCCCAGGCCTCGAGGGCGCGATCGATTGGCCCCCGGTGCGGATCGTCGACCCGGGTCAGGAGCACCGCCGGGATCCCGCCCAGGCCAGCATCTAGAGCCGCTAGTCCGTCCACCGCTGCCCCGATTCGTGCCCCGAGCTGCTCCGGAGGGGTGGCCAGCAGCGGCGGGAAGCCATCCACCGGGGCCTCGACCAGGACCGCAGCCGGGGCTCCGAAGGCCTCCGAAGCGGCGGCGAGGGCCGGCCCGATCGCTGTGCGGCTCGGCAACACCCGGACCGTCGGATGCTCCGTCAAGGCCCGCAGCCGGCTCTCACGAGACCGTCCTCGCGGGGTGCCCGGCGCGCGTGCCAGGAGCAGGCCGTGGTCGGCGCCGGCCCGCTCATCGCCCGGTCGGGGCCAGGCGGCGGGGTCCAGGTAGCCCTCGCCCTGAAGCAGGCGCTCCCAGGCCGACAGCGACAGCAGCGGTCCTTCGGTGCGCACGGCGTCGTCGTAGGACCACCAGCCTTCGGCCAGTCCCCAGGTCATCGTGTCCCAGCGCTCGGTGCGCAGGATCTCCACCGCCGCGAGCTGGCCTCCCGGGGCCAGCAGGGGCCGCAGCTGGCGCAGCACCGCCGGCAGATCGGAGACGGCGTGCAACACATTGTAGGCGAGGATGGCGTCGTAGCTCCCCTGGGGAAAGCGCCTTGTGTCGGCGGGCTGGGAGATGTCCAGCCGATCCACCCGCAGCCGCAGGCCGGGCCCTGGGCCCAGCAAGCCCCTCCTGCCCGCCTCGCGCCGGGCGTCCTCGACGAAGGCCGTGCCGATGTCAGTGACGTGCAGGTCCACCGGCAGGTCGGAGAGGGCTTGGACCAGCGGCCAGGTCAGCAGCCCCTGGCCTCCACCGAACTCCAGCACGCGGAAAGGGCGTTCGACGCTGCCCTGCTCCGTCGCCAGTCGGCGCAGGGCCGCCGTCAGCAGCAGGATCTGGCGGCGGTCCTGGCGGTGCTCGGCGGTGCGCCGGTCGCAGTCCTCCACCAGGGTCGAGGCACCACCCGGGTAGAGCACCCCGATGGCTTCGATCCGGCCCGAGAGCGCCTCGGAGTAGTGCCGGGCGCAGTGCTCCAGCAGGTCGACCAGGCCGGACATCCGGGGATGGTCCCGCCGCAGCGCCGCGCCGAGCTGTTCGGGGTCGGGGGCGACGCGCTCCGTCACCCGCAGGGAGGCCCCCTCCTCGAGCAGGTAGCCGTCGGCTCGCAGGATGCGGACCATGGCGTCCAGCAGCCGGTGGAAGGCGGGCCGGATGCTCAGGCGGTCGCGCAGCTCGCCCCGGGTGAAGCGGCTCCCCGCCACTAAACCCGGTCCATCGATCAGGAAACGATGAGCCAGCGCTGCGCAGAGCTCCTCCAGGCCTTGGCGCAGGCCAGGGGTCGCGTCGATTGGCCTCACGGCCAGGGCCTGATCCAGGCCGCCTTCGAGGGCGGAGAGGTCGGGCGAGCCTGGCTCCCAGGGCACGAGCACAACCTCCGCCCCCTGCTCTACGAGCGCCTCGGCTGCGGCCAGGCCCTCGCCCGCCGGACCGTCGAAGATGAGCCGATGGCCGGGCCGGTCGACCTCCAGAGGGGAGGGGCTGCCCGAGGCCTCGAAGCGATGCCCTTCGCGATGCACGAGAGACCCGACCGGGCCGCCCAGCGCCCCGACCAGCTCGCTCGGTTCGAGGGGCGCGTCGGAGCCGACGTCCAGGACCCGGGTCCTCGCCAGCGGCAGCACCCGGTCTGCCCCGCCCAGCAGGGCGGCTGTGGCGGCGGCTTCGGCTGCCAGCTCGGTGCGCGGGTGCGGGGCGCTGGCCAGGGCCCCCCTCGTCAGGGCGGTGAGGTCCAAGGGGGTCCGGTACATCCTGCGTGCCAGGGCCTGCAGCAGGGCGGCGGCGTCGTGCAGCGAGGGGTCGAGTACGAGGAGCGCGTCGGGCGCCTGGCCTCGCATCCGCAGGCCCTCCAGCCACTCGGTGAGCTGCGCGGCGTCGCCATGCGGCACCCAGCTCAGCTCCGCTCCCCGGATCACCAGGAGCTCCTTCAGCGCCTCCAGGGCCGGATCGGAGCCGACGATTCCGATCCGCCGGGGCAGAGGCCCTGGGCTCGACGCCTGGGGGCTCCCGTCCGCTCTCTCCGGCGAAGCATCCGAGCCCCGGGCCGCCTCGATCCAGTGCCTCCGCCGCTGGAAGGGCGCGGTCGGCAGGGGGACGCGGCGGCCCGGACCCGGCGGAGACCAGGGCACCCCCAGGGTCCAGGCGCTGGCCAGCGCGCGCTGGAAGGCCTCGGGGTCCCCGCCGCCGGGCAGGACCAGTCGGCTGCTCCGGTCCCGCTGGGCCACGAGGGCGCTCAACGTGCGGCCGGGTCCGACCTCGACGAGCAGCAGCTCGGGGTCCGCTCGTAGCGTCTCCAGGGCCGCGCCGAAACGCACCGGGGCCACCGCCTGCCGGGCCCAGCGGGCCGGGTCGACGGCCTCGGCCTCGCTCATCCACCGACCGGTCACTCCGGAGATCAGTCGGAGCCGAGGCGATGAGAGCGGGACCCTCCGCAGGCGATCGAGCAGCTCCCGTTCCACCGGCTCCATGGCTCGGCTATGGAAAGCACAGGTGCCAGGGAGGAGACGAGCGGGGATGTCTAGCGAAGCTAGTCTTGCATGCAGCTCCGCCACCGCCAGGGCCGGCCCGGCGACCACAGTCTGCCGAGGCCCGTTCTCGACGGCGATCTCCAGCTCCTGGCCCAGCAGCGAGCGCAGCGCATCGGGGCCCAGTGCCACGGAGAGCATCGCGCCGGGGGCCGTCTGCGCGCAGAGCGCACCTCGCGCCGCGACCAGGTCCAGCCCGTCCTCCAGCGTGAAGACGCCGGCCACCACTCCGGCGGCCCACTCGCCGAGGCTGTGGCCGAGCAGGGCCGTGAGTTGCACACCCTGGGCCATCCACAGCCCGGCCAGTGCCAGCTCCGCCAGCAGCAGCGCCGGCTGTGCGAGCTCGGTGCACCCCAGCTGACGTGCCGCCCCGGCGTCCTCGGGGGCAGCCAGCAGCAGCTCCCGCAGATCGAGGCCCAGGCTGGGGCGCAGCCTCCGGGCCCCGAGATCGACCAGCTCGCGGACCCGCCCCTCGGCGGCGTACAGCGCGCGCAGCATCCCGGGGTGCTGCGCCCCCTGCCCGGGGAAGAGGAAGGCTACCGACCGAACGCTGCTAGCCTGTCCGACAGCGATCGGCGCCTCGTCGAGACCACGGTAGACGGCCCGGCAGGCCATCGACCGGCGCCCGCGCTGCAGGGTGCTGGCCACAGCGTCCAGGGACAGCTCGGGGTGCGCTCGCAGGTGCGCGGCGAGGCGGAGGCGGCTGGCCTCCAAGGCCTCCGGGCTGCGCGCGGAGAGCGGGAGCAGCGGCAGCGCGGGCTCGGTCCTCGCGGTCGAGCGGGGCGCCTGCTCGAGGACGATGTGGGCGTTGGTGCCGCCGAAGCCGAAGGCGCTGACCCCGGCCCGGCGAGGGGACTCCTCCCAGCGCTCCAGGCGAGGGCTGGGGCGGAGCGAGGCGGCCTCGAGATCCAGGCGAGGGCTGGCCTGCTGCAGGTGGAGGACGGGCGGCACCAGGCCGCGCTCGACCACCCGCGCGGCCTTGATCAGCGCGGCGACCCCGGCCGCGGCGTTGCCATGGCCCAGGTTCGGCTTGATGGCGCCCAGCCAGCGGACGGCGCCGGGCGCTCGGGGGCCCAGGGCGAGGCCCAGGGCGGCGACCTCGATCGGGTCCCCTAGCGCTGTTCCGGTACCGTGGGCCTCGATGTAGCCGATGGACTCGGCCGCGACCCCGGCGGCGGCCACCGCGGCCCGGATCACCCGCGCCTGACCCTCGACCCCTGGCGCCGTGTAGGCCGCCTTGGCGGCGCCATCGTTGTTGGTGGCCGTGCCGCGGATCAGGGCGTGCACCGTGTATCCCTCGGCCAGGGCCCGCTCGGCTCGCATCAGGACCACCACCCCCGCGCCATCTCCGCCGAAGGTGCCGGCGGCCGCCTGGTCGAATGCCCGGCAGCGCCCATCGGGCGAGACGATGTGGCCCTCCTGGTAGAGGTAGCCCTCGTTCAGGGGGAAGCCGATGTTGACGCCTCCGGCCAGCGCCACCTCGCAGCCACCGGCGCGCAGCTCCTGGCAGGCCTGGTGGACCGCGACCAGCGAGGTCGAGCAGGCGGTCTGGACGGTCACCGCCGGGCCCCGCAGGTCCAGCTTGTAGGCGACCCGAGGGGCGAGGTGGTCCTTGTCGTTGCCGAGGATCTGCCCTAGCCTCGCTAGAGCCGACCGCCCCGCGCTCGGGGGCAGGTAGCCCTGGAGCCCGGACCCGGCGAAGACGCCGATGTCTCCTGGAGGCCGACTGGGGTCGACCCCGGCGTCCTCCAGGGCCTCCCAGGCGCACTCCAGGAAGAGCCGGTGCTGGGGGTCGGTGCCGGCCGCCTCGGCGGGGCTCATCCCGAAGAAGGCCTCGTCGAAGTCGCCCACGCCGTCGAGCACGGCGCGGACGGGCACGTAGCGAGGGTTGTGTCTCTCGGCTTCGGGAACGCCGGAGGCGGCCAGCTCCCGGTCGCTGAAGGTCCGAGCCGCCCCGCGCCCGGCGCAGAGGTTCTCCCAGAGCGTGTCGACGTCCGGGGCACCCGGGAAGCGCCCCGCCATGCCGATGATGGCGATGGCGCCCTCCGGGACGGGGTGCCGCGGCCTGTCCGCGCTGCGCGCAGCGTCGTTGGCCAGCGACGGGCCGCCATCAGCGAGCGCCCGGCTGAGGCCGGCCAGCGTCGGGTGGCGAAACAGCTCGGTGATCGGCAGCTCTCGCCCC
Source organism: Deltaproteobacteria bacterium UBA2385 (assembly GCA_002343455.1). Taxonomy (GTDB): domain Bacteria; phylum Myxococcota_A; class UBA796; order UBA796; family UBA2385; genus UBA2385. The sequence goes on from DDSR01000351.1 coordinate 11,267, forward strand.
AGCTCGGCCTGGATGCGGGCCTGGGCCTGGACGAGCAGCACCGAGTGGCCTCCCAGGGCGAAGAAGGAGGCTTCGGGGTCGACCGTCTCCAGCTTGAGCAGGTCCTTCCAGATGGTCGAGATGCGCGCCCGCAGCTCGGCTTCCCCGGGAGCCGCCGCCTCGCTGCGCGCCGTCCGGGGCGGCGCCGCCTCGATCAGCAGGTCTCGCCCGTCGACCAGGCAGCGCTCCAGCGCCTCCAGGGCCCGGTCTACGGGGAGCGAGGCGCCCGCTGGCCGGCCCTGGCTCAACCCCGTGTCGGCCCAGGCCCCGAAGGCCAGCGCGCGCACCCGACTGCGCCGCTTCCCCCGCTGCTGCGCTGCCCAGGCCTCCTGGAAGCGGCAGGCCGCCGCATAGGCTCCGGCTCCTGCCGCGCCGTGCGACCCCGCCGTGGAGGAGAAGAGCACCAGCCAGGCCTCGGGAAGCTCGTCCAGCAGCGCCCCCAGCACCCGCGTCCCGTCGACCTTCGCCCGCAGGGCCCTCTGCAGGTGCGCCCGGTCCAGCTCGTCCAGCCGCCGCTCCTCCAGCACGCCAGCGAGGTGCAACGCGCCGTCCAGACGGCCGTTCCAGGCCGCCTCCGCCTGCCTGAGGGCCGCGCCCAGCTCCTCCACGAGGGCCACATCGGCCTGGGCGTACCGAACGCTGCCCCCGCGCGCCGCGGCCATCGCCTCCAGCGGCTGGAGCAGCTCGGCCGCCGCAGGCGAGCGGCCCACCAGCAGGAGGTGCGCGCCGTAGCGATCGAGCAGGTGGCGCCCGAGGAGCCGACCCACGCCGCCCAGGCCGCCGGTGATCAGCCAGCGCCCGCCAGGCGCGAAGGGGGAGTCCGCTCCCGGGCGCGGCGTCGTCGGCAGGAGCTCCGTGGCCGCGCCCGGAAGAAGATCCAGCTCGGGGCGCTCCCAGCGCAGGCAGGCCAGGGCGCCCGCCAGCGCCGCGTCGACCAGGGCGTCCCGCCCGGCAGCGACCCTCAGCCGCCCATCGGCCTGGCGGACGGCCTCACCTAGCGCCGCTAGCTCAGCCTCGAGATCACCTCCCCCGGGGACGAAGCGCTGCGCCGCAGCCGCGGAGTCCACCTCCGGAGGGACACTCCAGACCCGCTCGTAGAAGGAGATCTCCGGCTCTGCCATCGGCGAGGAGAGGGGCGCGAGCTCGCCGGCGGCGAGGCGGCGGGTCAGCTCGCGGCGTTGGAGCTTGCCGGCGCTGGTGCGGGGCAGGGCCTCCCCGGAGACCGCCAGCACCCGGGCCGGCGCCACGCCCAGCTCCTCGGTCAGCATGGCGCGCGCCGCCTCGCACAGCGCGCTCGCCTGCTCGACGGCGCGAGGTACCAGCAGGACCACCAGCTCCTCGCCCTCTCCATCGGCCTCGGGCACGGCGCAGGCCGCGACGCCGCCGGCAGCGAGGCCGGGCAGCCGAAGCAGGAGCTGCTCGACCTCCTCGGCCAGCAGCTTGGCGCCTCGCACGACGATCGTGTCCTTGGCTCGCCCGACCAGGGAGAGGCGGCCCTCCAGCAGGAAGCCGCGGTCGCCGGTGTCGAACCAGCCGTCGGGGGCCAGGGCGGCGCTGGCTTCGGGGTCGTCGAGGTAGCCGCTGAAGACGACCTCGCCGCGGACCTGCAAGGCGCCGACGACCGCCTCGGGCAGGAGCGCCCCCTGCTCGTCGACCACCCGCAGCTCGACCCCAGGCAGGGGGCCACCCAGGCTGAGCAAGGGAAGCACGCCGGGGCCCGGGCCGCTGGCGAAAGCGAGCGGGCCCTCCAGGCTGGCCCGGCGGAGGTACCGGACGCTCCGCTCCAGGCTGAAGTCGTTGTCGAAGGTGACGACGCTGGCCGTCTCGGCCATGCCGAAGCCCGGCTGCATCGCCCTCGGATCCAGCCCGAAGGCGGCGGTGCGCTGCAGGAAGGCCCGGGTAGTGTCCAGGCGGACCGTCTCGGCGCCGTTGGCGATGCGGCGCAGGGAGCGCAGATCCCAGCGGCGCTCTGGCTGGCGGTCCAGGGCCTCCAGCAGCAGGCCGTAGCCGAAGTTCGGGGAGAGCAGGTGGGTGATGCTGTCGGAGTGGACGCGGTCGAACAGGCGGAGGGGATCGGCGAGCACGAGCTCGGTCCGCAGGTGGACCTGGTGAGCGCCAAGGACGGTGTCCTTGATGTGGCACATCAGCAGGCTGGCGACGTGGTCGAAGGGCAGCCAGCTCAGGGTCCGGTCCTGGGCGCTGTAGCCGCTGTGGGCGGTCGCGGCCTGGACATGGCGGAGGGCGGCGCGGTGGGTCAGCGGGATGATCTTGACCGCGCCGGTGGTGCCCGAGCTGGCCTGGTAGAAGGCGACCTCGGAGGAGGGCACGCGCGGGGGCTCGATCCAGCCGGGCAGGGGATCGACGCAGCGGATCGGGACCGTGGAAGGCAACGATCGGGACAGCCCCTCCCTCAGCGCGGGCGAGGCCAGCACCGTCGCGCCGAGCCTCCGCGCGAGCTGGGCCAGCTTGTCGAGGCTTGCCCGCCCTGGCGAAGCCGGGACAGCCAGGGACATCGGCAGCAGGCCGGCCAGCAGGCAGCCCCAGAAGGCGACGGTGTGGGCGTGCAGGCCGTCCTGTTGGAGGATCATGCGCTCGCCGGGTCCGAGACCGAGCGCGCGCAGCCCGCAGGCGAAGGCCTGGGCTTCGCCTAGCAGCGTTCGGTAGCTGCGGCGGATCTCGAGACCGGTGGACTCTACGAAGCAGAGGGTGTGCTCCCCATGGCGCTCCGCGCTGCGCGGCAGGGCGTGGGCGAGGCTGGGCAGCGGATCGTCCGGAGGGTCCAGGGGCCTGCCGCGGACCTGGGCGACAGGCCGGTCCGCCGCCCACGTCGCCGCCAGGCCGCGGACCTGGGCCCGGAGCTGCCGCAGCAGCGTGTCGATGCTCCCCGCGTCGTACAGCCGGGCGTCGTAGAGGGCCGCGCCGTCCAGCCCCCCCTCGGCGTCCGGCCAGAGCTCGACCGTCAGCTCGATCGGCGCCACCTCCGCCACCACCTCGCGGACCTCGATCTCCACGCCCTCCCGGGTTCGGGCGCGAGGGAGGGGGTCCTGCAGCGCCAGCAGCACCTGGAAGAGGGGGGTGCGGCCGGGGGAGCGCGGAGGGGCGCAGGCCGCGACCACCCGGTCGATGGGGGCGTCGGCGTGGGCGATCGCGTCGAGGGCCGCCGTTCGCGCGAGGCGGAATGCCTGGGCCTCGGACGCTGGCCGCTCGGAGAGCCGGATCGGGACGGTGTTGGCGAAGAAGCCGACACAGGGGTCGACCGCCGGGCTGCGGTCGGCCACGGGGGTCCCGATCACCAGCTCGGGGCCGGCCCCGCAGGCGCGAAGGGCCTCGGAGAAGGCGGCCAGCAGGGCCTGGAAGGGCGTGGCGCCCTGAGCTCGCCCGCGCTCCCGCAGGGCGCTCAGCTCTTCGGGCGGGATCCGGAAGGAGCGGCGCGCCCCCTCCCGGGGCCCATCCAGCGGGGCTCGGTCGACGGGGAGGCCGCTCCAGGCGGGGGCCCCGTGCAGCCGGGCCTGCCACCAGGCCAGCGAAGCGTCGAGCTCGCCGGACTCTGCGGCGGGCTGTTCGCGGAGCGCGCGCGCCGCGGGGGAGCCGGCGGGGGGCAGGCTCCGACCGTCCAGCAAGGCGGCCAGCTCCCGGACCAGCAGGCCCAGCGAGGCCGCGTCGACGGCGATGTGGTGGAAGACCAGCGCCAGCCGATGCTCGGTCGGCGAGCGCTGCAGCAGGCGAGCCCTCCAGGCCGGCTCGCGGGAGAGGTCGAAGGGGCGCTGGAGCTCGGCGTGGAGGATGGCGCTCGCCTCGTCGCCCGTCGGGAGGCTCTCGAGGGCGGGCGGGGCCAGCGCGGGCGCGCTCGGAGGGAGCAGCCGCGGCGCCGGGCGGCCCTCCTGCACCTCGATCACCGTCCGCAGGGCCTCGTGGCGCTCCACCAGGGAGGCGAAGGCGGCCCGCAGTCGCTCGGGGTCGAGCGGGCCGTCCAGGTGGATCATCGCCGGGAGGTGGTCGTTGATCGACTCCGGAGCGAGGCGGTGCTGGAACCACTGCCGGAGCTGGGCCGAGGAGAGCACGGGCGAGGCTGCTGCGCCTCGCTCGACGCGGAGCGCCCGGGCCATGGCCCGCACGGTTGGCTCCTTGGCGAAGGCCGCCGGCGGCAGCGGGGCTCCGTGCTCCTCGGCGATGTCCGCGAGCAGGCGGATCGAGGCCAGCGAGTCGCCGCCCAAGGCGAAGAAGTCGTCGTCGGCCCCGACGGGCGAGACGCCGACGAGCTCGGCGACCCTGGCTGCCAGGGCCTCTTCCAGGGGGCTCTGCGGTGGCGCATAGGGAGTCAGGAGCTCCGGCCGCTCGCCCGAGGGAGCGGGCAGGGCGGCCCGGTCGACCTTGGAGCTGGGCAGCAGGGGGAGCGCCGCGAGGCGAACGAAGGCGGTCGGGACCAGGGCCTCAGGCAGGCGCTCGGCGAGGTAGTGGCGCCAGGGCGCCGGCCCGCCAGGGGCCCCCGGGGTGGGGACCACGTAGGCCACCAGCCGGGTCGGCCCGCCGTCGGATCGGGCGATCACCACCGCCTCCTGGACCTCGGGGTGGCCGCGCAGCACCACCTCGACCTCGGCGGGCTCGACCCGAACCCCGCGCACCTTGACCTGGGCGTCGACCCGACCCTCGAAGACCAGGGTCCCGTCGGGCTCCAGGTGGCCGAGATCTCCCGTCCGGTAGAGGCGCTCGCCGCTGTCCGGGTCGGTCCAGAACGCCTCGGCCGTCCGCTCGGGCCGACCGAGGTAGCCCCGGGCCACTCCGGGCCCCCCGAGCAGGATCTCGCCGGACTCGCCCGCGGGCAGGCTCGCCCCGGAGGGGTCGGCGACGCGCACCGTGGCCTCGCCGATGGGGCTGCCCACCGGCGGCCAGCCCGCGGTGCCGGTGGTGAGGAAGGCCGTCGCCGCGACGGTCGCCTCGGTCGGCCCGTAGACGTTGTGCAGGGCGCGGCCCGGCCCGAAGCGCGCCACGAGGTCGGGAGGCAGGGGCTCGCCGCCGACCATCAGGTGGCGGAGGGTTGGCAGCCCCCGGGGCGAGAGGGCCGAGAGCACCGTGGGGGTGCAGGTCAGGTGGGTGATGCGCCCCTCGGCCAGGGTCCGGTGCAGCTCGGGGCCGGGGACCAGCCGTGCCGCCGGGGCCAGCAGCAGCCGGGCGCCGCTGCCCAGCCAGAGGGAGAAGTCGAAGAAGCAGACGTCGAAGGCGATCGAGGAGTACTGGATCAGCCGGCTGCGTGGGGTTGCGCCGAAGCGCGGCGGAAGGGCCTCGGCCAGGGCGAGCAGGCTTCGGTGCTCGACCACCACGCCCTTGGGCTCACCGGTCGAGCCCGAGGTGTAGATCACGTAGGCGCCCGTAGCGGGCCCGTCCTGCGTCGGGCCGTCTTGCCCCCGTCCTGCTGTGGTCCTGGCCTTGACCGCTCCCCGGGGCAGATCGAGGCGCAGCAGGGTCGGCACCTCGACCCTTCCCGCGGTCTTCGCCTCGGCGATCGCCACGGCGATGCCCGCGTCCTCGACCAGCCAGGCCAGGCGCGCATCGGGCAGGCCGGGATCGAGGGGGACGAAGGTCCCGCCGGCCTCGTGGACGCCCAGCAGGGCCACCACGAGGTCGATGGAGCGGTCCAGGCAGACCCCGACGGGCACCTCGGGCCCCACCCCCAGCTGGCGCAGCCGCTCGGCCAGCTCAAGGACCCGCTCGCCGAGCTGCGCCCAGCGGATGCTCCGGCCGTCCAGCTGGGCTGCGGCGATGGCCCGTGGACGCTCCTGGACCTGTCTCCAGAGGAGATCCGGAAAGCGCTGGGGCCGGGACTGGCGCGACGAAGGCAAGGGGCGCCAGTGTCCCGGAGCGCGGCGGGCCCGTCAAGCCCGCGCGCCGCTCGTTGCGTGCGCGCCCGGAGACCCCTATAGTGGTGGGAGCACTACGCCCGGCGCGACGAGGGCCCCACCGGTGTCAACGAACCTCTCCGACGAGGATGCTTCTGCCTTGCCGCCGACCGGCGGCGAGACCTTCTCCTTGATCGGCCTGGAGGGCCTTGGGGCTGAACAATCGCGTGACCCCGGCGCGACGGTCTCACCCCTCCTCGGGCAGGTCCTGAGCGAGGTGGCCGCCTCTTCTGGGGAGCACGCGTCCAGCCGCTCGGCCTCGACCGACCGTTCGGGTGGCCTGACAGTGGCCTTCCCGGTGGGCACGAACCTGCCCCAGCTTCGCACCCGGGCCGCGGACGCCGACATCCAGGTCCTCGGCCCGCTGGCCGAGGGGGGCATGGGCCGGATCGATCTCGCCCTGCAGCGAGCGCTGGACCGCGAGGTGGCCATCAAGCGGGTGCGCCCGGACCGCTCGACGCCGTCGGCAATCCGCGCCCTGCTGGACGAGGCGAGGCTGACCGGGGCCTTGGAGCATCCCAGCATCATCCCCGTTCACACCCTGGGGCTGGACGAGCTCGGTGACCCGGTGCTGGTGATGAAGCGGGTGGAGGGGGTCTCCTGGCGAGAGCTGATCCGCCAACCGGACCATCCGGCCTGGGGGGATCACCGCGAGGACCGCCTCGGGCGGCACCTCGACATCCTCATCCAGGTCTGCAACGCCGTTCACTTCGCCCACAGCCGCGGGATCATCCACCGGGACCTGAAGACCGAGAACGTGATGCTCGGCGCCTTCGGCGAGATCTACGTGCTGGACTGGGGCATCGCCTCCCGCCTGGGCGCGCCGCGCGCCAATGTGATCGCCGGCACCCCGGCGTTCATGGCCCCCGAGATGCTCGATCTCAACGCGCCCCTGACGGTGCAGACCGATGTCTACCTGCTGGGAGGCATGCTGCACCAGGCCCTCACGGGTCGCCACCGCCACACCGGGGGCTCGACCGCCGAGGTGCTGGCCGCCGCCCGAACGTCGGCCCCGCCCGTCTATGGGCCCGAGATCCCCTCCGAGCTGGCCGAGCTCTGCATCCGCGCCACCGCTCGCGATCCGGCCGAGCGCCCCGCGGACGCCCTGGTCTTCCAGCAGGCGCTGATCGACTACAAGCGGCACCGAGGTTCGGTGGCCCTCTCGGACCTGGCCCACCAGACCCTCCAGGGCCTCGACGAGGCGATCGACCGGCAGCGACGCGCGCTCGCCCAGGGAGAGGACGAGGCGGAGCTGGACAGTCAGCGGGCCACCATTCGCCGCCTGGCCGCCGAGGCAACATTCGGCTTTCGCCAGGCGCTGCGCCAGTGGCCCGAGAACCGCCCGGCCACCCGCGGCCTGGAGGCCTGCCTGCTGCGCTCCGCCGAGTTCGAGCTCGACGAGCGCAACGTCTTCGCCGCCACGACCCTGCTGGCGGACCTCGGCTCCAAGGCCCCTCAGCTCCAGGCCCGCCTGGCGGACCTTCGTCGCTCGCTGGAGGTCGAGGGGAGGGCCTCCGTGGAGCTCAGCCAGCTCCGGCACGAGAGCAGCTCGGAGGTGGCGCTCTCCGTCCGCACCTGGGTGATGTTCGCGGTGCACTTCGTGCTCGGCGTGTTCTGGCTCGGAATGGCCCGGATCCAGCTCGAGTTCACCCACGTCGCCATCATCGGCTTCGCCGCCAGCCTGCTGCTGACGCTGGCCGTCAGCTTCACCCTGCTGCGCCAGACCTTGCTGGCCAACCAGTTCAACCGGCGCATCCTCTACAGCCTGGTGGCCTTCTGCGTCTTCACCATGGTCCACGCCTCCCTCGGCATCATCCGGGAGGTGCCGGTCGATCACCTCGCCTGGGGCGGCTACCTCGGCATCTCGCTGATGTTCGCGGTGATGGCCCTGACCATGGCGCCGACCTTCGGCCTGCTGGTGCCGCCGACCCTGCTCGCGGCCTTCTACTGCGCCCTCTTCCCCGAGCAGGTCAACGAGTCCCTGGCGCTGTTCAACTTCGGCTGCGCCCTGATGTGGCTGGTGCCCCTGGGCCTGGCTCGGATTCGGGAGGCCCGCCGCCCCTGAGGCCCGCCGCCCCTGAGGCCCGACTGCCTCAGTCCGGGTCGCAGACCCCCTCGCAGGTCTCGATCACCTCGCCGCTCGGCAGCCAGTGCTTGACCAGCCTCAACGCCGGCTCGGTCCAGGGCACGACATTGTGGACGGCCACATCGCCGCTGGCCGGGACCGCCGTCTCGGAGTCCTCGACCCCCCAGTCCTGCTCCATGATCGCCGAGCCCGAGAACGGCGGCGACTGCGCCGGGACCCCCCAGATGGGCCGCGCCTCGGGGGCGATCAGGGTCGCCCCGTAGGCGCGGGCCATGATGTGGGCCCCCAGGGAGGTGACCAGCGCGTCGCCGATGCCGGCCAGGATCAGCACCTCCTTGGCCGGCGTCTGCGCGTCCAGGGGCTCCTGGTTCATGAAGCGGGCGTAGCCGGCGGCCTCTCCCGGGTCCCAGAGGGACTGCATCAGGGCGATGATCACCGAGACGTCGGCGGGATCCTCGTGCATGGTCTGGAGGATCGTCAGGAAGGGGGCGAAGCCGGTCGAGCGGGCCAGCAGCAGGGTGAAGGGCGTGCCCGGGACGTTGAGCACCACCCGGCGGACGTCGGGCGAGTACGCCGCGTAGCCGCCGCCCAGCACCCCGCCCTGGGAGACGCCGTAGAACCAGGTCTCGCTGGGATCGACGAGGGCCTGGCCGTCGACCATCAGGGCCGGGTCCAGGGCCAGCGGGCCTCCCAACAGCCGCCGCGAGAGCAGGGCGTGGACGTAGCCCTGCATCAGGCGCTCGGGGATCATCGCGAAGCGGTCGGGCTGGCTGACCACCATGGTGGTGACGGCGGCGCGGTCGGCCTCGGCCATGCCGGTCCAGTCCACCGCCAGCAGGATGGCTCCGGTGTCGTGGGCGATCTGGCCGACCTCGGACCAGCCGACCTCGTCCTGGCTGGCCAGCAGGCTGTGCCCGAACTGCATCACCGGGGAGAGGCCCGGGTCGAGCAGGACCGAGCAGGGCACCCGGACCGTGAAGGGGACCTCGACGCTGCCGTTGCGGAAGGGCATTCCCTGGGCGTCCCGGGTGAGGACCGAGCCCGGCTGGGCGTCTTCGAGGTACAGCGGGGCCAGGAAGGTCCCGGTGATGTGGCGGCCGATGGTCGCGCCCGCGCCGCAGTCGGCCTCCTGCACCGGGTCCAGCGTGTAGGACAGCCCCTCGGTCTCGGCCCAGGACAGCGCGTCGTCCCGCATCCAGAGCGCCCGGCCCAGGCTGCCCGACTGGCTGACGGTGGTGAAGGACCAGGCGAGCTGGAGCTCTCCTCGGGCGAAGCCCTGGTCCTCCAGGGCCGGGAAGACCCGGTCCTCGTAGAGCGGACGCTGGGACTCCAGGTCGGGGTCCTCGCTGAGCTGGGCGTCCCGCAGGGCGGCGAAGCCGGCGGGGGCCTGCACCGGCTGGCCGTCGGCGTCGACCAGGCCGCGGATGCCGACGACGTGGGTCGCGCCGTGGCGCATCGGGCGCGCCGGGCGCAGCACCAGCAGCTCGCGGTCGGGCTGCCCGCCGAAGACGTCCCGCTCGACCCAGTGCGGCACCCGCTCGCCGGTCTCGACGTCGACGATCACCGTGCGCACGTCCGGGTCGTCCACCCGGGCGAGGTCGTCCCAGGGGATCACCCCCTCCAGGCTGGCCTCGGGCAGGTGGGCCAGCAGCTCACCCAGCGTGGAGAAGCCGTCGAGCTCGTTCCAGAAGTCCGGGGCCATCTGCACGCCGTCGATGTTGCGCGGCAGGCTGGTCGGCCCGAAGGCCACCCGGGACCCGGTCCCGGTCGAGGCGTCCTCCCGCAGGAAGAAGTCCGAGGGGTAGGGCAGCAGGCAGAGCTCGCCCTCGACGGGGTTGCAGTCGCCGCGCGCGGCCGCCTCGGTGCCGGTTTCGAGCGTCGCCGGGCCGGAGGAGGGGGAGCAGGACAGCAGCGAGGCGAAGAGCAGGCTCACTCAGTTCTCCTCGACCCACTTGTCGAAGGCCTCCATCCCCGCGTTCATCCCCCCGCGGGTGGTCGCTTCGATCAGGTCCTGGTCGTTGGAGGACGCGATCTCGGTCTCGAACCACATCGCCTGCATCCGCGCCGTGCCGTACGCGCAGCTGTCTGCCGTCCAGTCGCCGCCGTCGCGGTTCTCCTCGCTGCCGTCGCGCACGAAGCCGCGGCAGTCCCGGGGGACCCAGACCTCCATCGCGAAGCTCTGGTAGATGGTGATCCCGTCGCCGTAGGTGGGCTCGATCACCCAGGAGCGCACCTGGACCGCCCAGCGGGGCTCGCCCTCGTTGACGGCTTCTTCCCCGTCCTCGACCTCGGAGGGGTCCGGCAGGCCCAGGTCGACCCAGCGGTAGTCCTTGTAGAGATCGTAGCGGGCGCTGTAGGCGATGTTCTTGCGGTTGACGTCGTTGACGGTGCGCAGCACGGCGCACTCCCTGTCGAGCCAGCAGTCCTGGCCCTCCAGGAAGCTGCGCTCGTAGATGTCCGAGGTCGGCTCGACCGGGGTCTGGTCGGTCAGCAGCAGCACCGGGGCCATCTCGTCGGGCGGGTAGGTGTTGTGGATCCCGACCGCCATGGCGAGGTTGTCGTCGAGGTCCCGACCGGGGTGGTCCAGGTCGGCGACGTCCTCGTCGCCGAGAGGGGCGGGGATCAGCGAGCGGTCCAGCACATTGCTGCCCTCGATGTCCATGCCCAGGTAGATCTCGCGCTCCAGGGCCCGGATGCCGAAGGCCCGCTCGGCGTCCGTGCCCGAGTCGAAGATGCGCACCAGGTAGCTGGCGGCGTCGGTGAACTCGGGGTTGGCGGCGGGGGACTTCCGACAGCCCAGCAGGCCCAGGAGCACGAGGATGATCATCAGAAGGCCTCGACCACCACGGCGATGCCCTGTCCGCCGCCGATGCAGGCGCTGCCGACGCCGTAGCACTTGCCGCGGCGCTTGAGCTCGTAGAGCAGGTGCATGGTGATGCGGGTGCCGCTGGCGCCCAGCGGGTGACCGACCGCCACGCCGCCGCTGTCGACGTTGGTGATGGCGCGGTCGAGCTCCAGCAGCTTCTCGCAGGCGAGGTACTGGGTGCTGAAGGCCTCGTTAATCTCGATCAGATCCATCTGGCCGAGGCTCATGTTGGCCCGGGCCAGGGCGGACTTGATGGCCTCGACGGGGCCGATGCCCATCAGGGAGGGCTCGACGCCGACGGAGGCCTGGGCGATCAGCCGGCCGATCGGGTTCAGGCCGCGGCGGGCGGCCTCGTCGGCGGTGGTCATGACCATCGCGGCGGCGCCGTCGTTGATGCCGCTGGCGTTGGCGGCCGTGACCGTGCCGTCCTTCTTGAAGACCGGTCGCAGCGCGGTCATCGCCTCGCGGCCGAAGCGCTCGCGGATCTTGGCCGGGCGCAGGGGGGAGAGCTGCGGGTGCTCGTCCACCTCGACCACGATGTCGCCCTTGCGGTCGGCGATCGTGACAGGCACGATCTCGTTGGCGTAGCGGCCGGCGTTGTGGGCGTCGAGCCAGGCGGCCTGGCTGCGGTAGCCGTAGTCGTCGGCCTGCTCGCGGCTGATGCCGTACTTCTCGCCCAGGTTCTCGGCCGTGATCGCCATGGCGCAGCCGGCGACCGTGTCGAAGAGCACCTCTTGCAGGTAGTCGTTCATCGGCGTGCCGCCGAGCTTGAAGCCCTCGCGGGCGCCGCGGATGGTGTGGGGGGCCTGGGTCATGTTCTCGGTGCCGCCGGCCAGGACCATGGTGGCCTCGCCCAGGCGCAGCAGGTGGGCCGCCTGGACCAGGGCCTCGAAGCCCGAGCCGCAGAGGCGGTTGACCGTCAGGGCCGGGGTGGGGACCGGGACGCCCAGCTTGAGGCCGACGTGGCGGGCGCAGTAGATGGCGTCGGGGCTGGTCTGCATGACGTTGCCCATGATGACGTGGTCGATGTCGGCGGCCTCGACCCCGGCCTGGGCCAGGGCGGCGCGGCCGGCGTGTACGCCGAGATCGTTGGCCGAGACGCTGCCGAGCGCGCCCAGGAAGGTGCCGAAGGGCGTGCGCTTGCCGGAGAGGAAGACGATGTCGTTGGAAGATCGGGCGCTGGACATGGAGGAGGCTCCTCGATGGGGTGGCTGGCAGCGTAGCCCGATAGGCCCCGCCTCGCCTCGGGCTGCGATACCCTGGGGGGATGCGACGCCGGGTCCTCATCATCGCTGCGCTTGCCGGGCTGATGATCGGCTTGTGGCTGGCCTGGCCCCGCGGGCTGCCCCAGCTCGATGGTGCCGCCGCCGCTGACTCCGTGCCCCTCTCCGACCTCCCCGCCCGCTCCCCCGACGACGAGCTGTACGACACCGGCGGAGAGGTCCTCGAAGCCGCCTCGCCCCCGAGCAAGGTCGCCGAGGTCGAGCCCGCCGCCGAGGTCGAGCCGCTGACGGGCACCGTCTACTGCATGGTCAAGGGCGGCAACATGGTCGAGGTCGTCGCCAGCGCCCTGACCCCCTCCAACCCGGAGGAGGGGATGGTCGTGCCGGTCGTCAACGAGGGCTTCTTGCTGAAGGTGGAGGCCCCCCGGGAGACCCGGATGCTGGGCTTCGTCGGACGGCTGGACGACGGCAGCCCCATCACGGCCCTGATGGACGTGGTCTGGGTAGGCGAGCGCGGCCGCTGCCAGGGCATCATCGAGCCGGACCTGAACCGCACGGTCAAGTTGTCGGGCCTGGTCCTCGGCCTGTTGGAGGGCGAGCGCGCCTGGCTGCAGAGCTGCCTTGGTTTCGAGGAGCTGAACGGCCCCGACGGCCGCTTCGAGCTGGTAGGTCGCGCCGAGGAGGGCACCTGCCGCGTCCAGGCTTTCCGCCTCGACGGAGCCCTGCGAGCCAGCAGTGACGTCCTGCGCCTGCCCATCGATGGGGACGAGGAGTACTACGAAATCCGCCTCTTCCTGCCCGAGGCCGACATCGGCGGCATCGGCGCCCGGGTCGAGGCCGTCGAGCAGGGCGTCTACCTGCCCAGCCTGCTGGACGGCGGCCCCGCCGCCGAAGCCGGCATCCGCAACGGCGAGACCATCACTGAGGTAGACGGCCAGAGCCTCGCCGGCCTCGATATCAACGAAGCCATCACCCGAATCACCGGCCCCGTCGGGAGCGAAGCGACGCTCACTGTACTCGGCGAGGATGGTACTGTGAGGGAGGTGAGGATTGAGCGGGATTGGATTGAGTAGGGTTGGCCTACGGGATGTGTCGCGGGCCCGGGCGCGATTCATCGCGCCCGAGTGGACCAGGTGTGGACGCGACCACGCGAGGGATGCCAGTCAATACCTAGCAAGGTCCAGGTCCTGCCACTCGGGTAGCAGCTCACCATTCTGATCCTGGAAGGCTGCAATTCCATGCTCAAGGCACTGCCGTATCTCCCATTCAAGTGTGCTGCGCGCGTCCTGCTCGCCTACCCAGTCATCTCCAAAGTCCAGATGCCTCCAGGCAAGAAGATAGGCTGCGAGCTCAAATCCATATGCCTCACTTGTGTCGGCATCGCATGGAACTCCGCTACACCGAAGGGTGTGGCCCGTCCAGGCGTGGCGGGCCTCATGTACGAGCACTCCAGGCCCGTAGAGTGGGCCCAGGCCCTGTAGACCGATGAGCAGAACCCGCTCCTTGGGAGCGAGGGCATTCCCGGACCTGTCGTTGGGGCGTGTCTCCTTCACAACCGATGTCACATAGTTGTATAGAACGGCATTGAGTAGGCTGGTTATGGGGCGAGACTTCGGGTGCCGCTGTACGGCGCGCAGTCTGGAGGGAGGTAGGGGTCGATGTACCCCAGATGGCGAGTCATGTGGCAGTGCCTGCTGTCTTCGTAGACGAGCCTTGAGACCTCGCAGGGAGTGAAGTCACCCACCTCAAGCAACTTGCCGCGGCAGATCGTCTCGTTGTCGAGCCAAACGCAATGGGCGCTGTGGTATGGCTCAAGGCAAGCTGCGGTCCTGGACATTCGGTAGTAGTACCAGAGCTGAGCCCCCCACGCTCCATCGGTTGTCTGGTCACAGATCTTCGACCCTTTCGCGGCCACCACTGGAGGGGTATCGGGAACACCCCGGTTGCTGGTAGGCGAGCATCGCACATGCGATGTCCAGGTATGAATCACTTCGTGCACCAGGTTGGCGGGAACCCGCCCCACAGAGAGATTAACCTGATCTAGATTGACTACAATAATGGCCCGGGTCGGTAGGTACCAGAACTGAGCGGACCTCTCAGAGTCAACGACGAACTGCATTCGGCGAGCCCGCCCCGCAACCAGTCCATAGTACAGGTAGCTCGCCGATAGAGAATCATCAAACCCGTTGACCTCCTGCACCCTCCTCAGCGCCCGCTCCAGCACAGGCGGAATGTCGTCCTCTGCCAGCTCTTCGGCGATGCTGGGCATTGGGGATGCAAGCAGCAGGAACAAGCCCCCCACCATGGTATCCGGGATGTCGGTCCCGCCCGTATAGAGAAGCGCCCGGGGCTCCTGTCCAAGCCCCTCCCAGTCAAAGCCCACATCCTCGCCCAGCGCGCGCACGCACTCCTCCGACAGGTCCAGATTCGTGGGACCCGTTGAACGGTAGAACCCCGTGGGACCAAGGCCGCAGGCCCGCCGGGTAGCGTCAACATCTACGGGCTGCACGGCACAGCCTGTCGGCAGGAGAAGGGCTCCTGTCGACAAGCTGGCCAACACCAGTCCTACAGTGCCGGAAGCGTATAGGTGTCTGCGGTGCACAGCTCAACCGATCCGAGCTTGATGTGGTCGATCTGCAGGGTGGCTTGGGTCGGGCTGACCGAGGTAAGCACGCCCTTGACATCAACTCCCAACACTTCCGTGTTGAAGGCTCGGCCCGTACTGACGACGTTGGTAAAGATGCGCTTGTCATGGGTCGGGTCGCCGTAGATCTGGAAGCGAAGGAAGTGAGGGGTGGGACGCATCACCAGCTTCTGTTCGATTCCGCAGCCCATGCTGTCCAGGTCCAAGACGAAGCCCGCGTCCCCTTCCCAGTCCAGCCCACCGCTGTCGCTGCACGTCCACTCCATGTCGACGACCACCTCTGGTGCTGCTTCGGAGTCGATGTTTTCGAGTACGAACCCCGGATGACCGGTGATGACGCCGCTACTGAAGCCATGGGTCCCCGTCAGCGCGGTGGAGATGCTGGACTTGTTGAGCAGGACATCGGCTCCACTGAAGCGGATGGGCTGGTCAACATGGACGACACGTACATCCATGTCGTCATCATCTACGACATCGATGTCGGTGATCCATGCACGGGAGGTCATGGTGCCCGTTCCGCTCTCCAGCACAGCGTAGTACACTCCATGCTCGTCTCCATCGGCGTCACGATCACCTCGATAGCCGGGTACCAACACGAATCGGCCGCTACCCGCGGCGCAAGTGGTGTCGTCCTTGAGCCGGGAGGACTCGATGGTAGAGACGTCGAATGCCAGCACGGTGTTCTGAGGGTCGGAGCAACTCCCGTTGTCTTCAATCTCGATCATGACCTTCCACTCTCCCTCGCAAGACTCAGTTTCGCTATCATAGGTGCCGTCCGAGTTTACGTCGTAGCCGCAAGCGACATTGCCGAAATCTGTGTGCAGCCCGCTGCCTTGCGTCCTCCAGGGCGACTCGTCGCTGATCCCCTCTTCGTTCGTATATCCGCTCAAACCTCCGCTCTTCTTGAGGGCTGCCGATACAACAGTGGTGCCGCCCGTGGTGGTGCCCTCATCCTTCCATGCCTCGAGCCTCTGGTTGGCAACAACCGCCAGGGCCTCGTTGCTTCGGCACCAGTGGCCGGTTGTCAGAAAGGATGGATCACCACCTACGGTGGTGTAGGTGGTGAATGCCGACGGGTTGATACCCGTAATTCTGTTTTCCTCCGTGTCCTTGCCGGTGCATGCCAGCCAGACCACTGGCAAGCCAAGGGCTACAAGGAGGGTGAGGGAGGTGAGAACGGGACGGGGGGGGGCGAGGTTCATTTCTATACTCCAGCCGTATGAGTTAGCCCAGCGGATGCCTGAGTGGTCAACAGCTGGACGGGGCATAGGCTACACAAGTCGACAGCTCAAGGAAGGCCCCGTATCGTTGAAGGGTGTGGGTCGGAGCCGTCGCGATGGTCAGGAATGGCGTGATGGTCGGTATCATCGGCGATTGTGAACTCTTTCGTCGAGGTCAAGGTCGGGGACGGGCACGAGCGCATCGGCGCGCGGGGTGACCGCCCTGGGGCGCGCGGGTTCGATCCGAAGCGATGGGGGACAGGCGCGGGCGCGAGCTTCCCGCACGACCAAGCGGCAACGCCGGCGGGCGGGTGGGGGCGCCCTCGGACCGTGGGCAGCTCGGCACGTGGGGTCCGAACTCAGGCGGCCAGAAGAGGCCTTGCCTTCGCGAAGATGGCGGCACGATGCCACTATTGCTGCAATTGACTGGCCCAGCAGTCCTCCCACCACCCATTCGCCTTTGGCATCCAGAGGGCTGGATGGTGATCGCCCCAGCCTAAAGCCTCTCCAGCGGCCCGACCTCCGGCAGCGTCGGTGCCTCGCGGCCAGGAGAACTCCGCGAGCCGATACGGCCGTTCGCTTCGGGGAGGGCGTCGTCCGGCAACGGGAACACCAGGTGGGGGCCCACGGGGAGCTGGTCGGCGATGGCGGTGAAGACAGGCAGGGCGGCGCGGCCGCCGGTCTCCGACGGGCCCAGGGGGAGCATGCCGTCGGTGCCGATCCAGACGGCGATGCTGTGGGTGGGGGTGGCGCCGACGAACCAGGCGTCGGTGAAGGAGCTGGCGGTGCCGGTCTTGCCGATGCGGGGCTGATCGGGGCGGCGGGCTCGGCGGGCGGTACCCTCCTGGACGACGGCGCCCAGCATCTGTACGAGGGTGTAGGCGAGGCCGCCGGGCAGGACCCGTGTTCCGGGGCCCCCCGGAAGACGGGCGACCTCGCGGCCGTCGATCACGACGGGGCCGCCGGCCCGACCTTCGGTGAGGCCTTCCGTGTTCTGCACCTCCAGCAGCATATGGGCCTCGGTGCTCACGCCCATCCGGGCGATGGTCGCCATGCCGACGGCCTGGTCCATCGGGGTCACCTCGCTGCTGCCCAGCGAGATGGTCAGGTCGGTGCGCAGCGGCGTGCGGACCCCCATGGCGCGGGCGATCTCGGCGACCGCCTCGGGCCCCGTCTCCATCGTCAGCCGCACGGCCACCGTGTTGAGGCTGCGGGCCATCGCGGTCTTCAAGCTTACCGAGCCGGCATAGCCCCCGTCGTAGTTCTTGGGCGACCAGGTCTTCCCGCCGCCGGCCGGCAGGGCGATCGGCCCGTCCACCACGATGTCGTCGATGCGCCGACCGTGGAGCAGGGCGGCGGCGTAGACATAGGGCTTGAAGCTGCTGCCGGGCTGGCGCCGGGCCTGGGTGGCGCGATTGAAGCCCTCCAGGGCCATCTCCCGGCCCCCCGTCATGGCGACGATGCGGCCGGTGGCGTTCTCGATGATCACCGCGACCCCTTGAACCCAAGGGGAACGGTCCAGCTCCAGCTTGCCGTCGTCTTGCAGGCAGGCGCTCCAGACTTGTCCTCGGGGCCGCAAGGCCGAGAGGCTCTTGGAAGCCACCTCGGGATCACGACTCCGCACCGGCCGCTGCCAGTCGGCAGACACCAGCTCCAGCTCCAGCCCTCCAGCCCGCACCGGCTCCCGGGGCGAGGAACCCAGCACCACGGGGAAACAGTTGCCGGGCGAGGGCAGCACCGAGCGCCCGCTCATCGGGTCCCGGGACAGGCCCTCCCCTCGCTCCAAGAAGGCGACGACGCCCGCCTCGTCCAATGTGCGAAGGGGGCCGTCCATGCCCTGGCGCTCCTCGACCGCGGCGGCGGCCGTCTCGATGGCCTCCTCGGCGACAGCCTGCAGCCTGGCGTCGTAGGCGGTCCAGACCATCAATCCGTGTCGTACGGGGAGCTCGTCGCCGAACAGGCGGCGCACCTCTCGTCGCACCGCCGTGATGTAGGCGGTGCCCACCTCGCTGCGGGCGGCGCGTTGGCGGGTCGTCTCCAGGGGTGCGCTGCGCAGCTGCTCGGCCTGCTCGTCCGTGACAAAGCCCTCTTCGACCATGGCGCCGAGGACGAGGTCCCGACGGACCCGCGCCGTCTCGGGATTTCGCCGGGGCGCGTACCGACTGGGTGCGGGGATGAGGCCCGCCAGCAGGGCGGCCTGGCCGGGGTCCAGCTCGGCGCTGGAGAGGCCGAAGTAGTCCTGCGCGGCAGCCTCCAGGCCGTAGTTTCCGGCTCCCAGGTAGACCATGTTGACGTACAGTTCGAGAATCTGCTCCTTGCTGAGCTGCGTCTCCAGCCTCCAGGCCAGCAGGGCCTCCAGCGCCTTGCGGCGGTAGCTGCGCTCCGACCCGACGACGAGGTTCTTGACCACCTGCTGGGTCAGGGTGGAGCCCCCCTCCTCGATGCGCCCGGCGGCGATGTTGACGACCATCGCGCGGGCGATGCCCAGCAAGTCGACCCCGGGGTGGTCGAAGAAGCGCCGATCCTCGGCCGCCAGCACCGCCTGCCAGGCCACCGGGGCCATCTCGTCCAGCGGCACCCAGAAGCGACGCTCGACGTAGAACTCGTCGATCTGCGTGCCGTCCTCGGCCACCACCTGGCAGGTGGTCAGCGGACGGAAGGTGCGCAGCCCCTCGATGCGCCGATCGAGCTCGGGCACGACCTGGTTCTGGAAGGCCAGCCAGCCGGTGCCGACCCCGGCCAGCAGGATGAGGATCCAGAGCAGCAGTCTCAGGACGGCCTTCTTCACGGGGACACCGGGTCGGGTGGGGGACCGAAGACGGCGCCGGGCAGCGCCGCCACCGGCACACAGTCGCACTCGGCAGCCGACCAGCAGGCCGCCGGGCTGCCCAGCACGACCGCCGCGTCCTCTCCGACGGCAACGGGGGCGTCTCCCCCCAGGGGGTCCGGGCAGAGCAGGCCGCCGGCCATCAGCAGGACGGCCACGCCCTGGCGCTGCTCCTCGGCCGAGGCCGGGCTGCGGTTGAGCAGCCCCGAACCCGGCTCCAGGGTGGTCGGACAGCGCTCCCGGTAGGGCAGGATTCGTTCCCTCTGTGCGCGGGCGGCCATCAGCCAGGCGATGGACTGCTCTTCCACCCGCTGCTGGGCCCGGGCCAGGGCCTTGGCGTCCGCCTCGCGAAGCAGCGGCTGGGCCGCGGGCGAGGCGGCCATCTGTTCGGCACGACCGAGCTCGGACCGCGCTGACTGCACCCGGGCCCACCAGGCGTCCGTGAGCAGCTCCGCCCGCAGCGCGTGCTGATCGCGGGTCGGCTCGCAGCTCACCCGTGGGCCCAGCTCGACCAGCACGGCGTTCTGGATGCGGGCGGTCGCTGTGCCGAGGGCGAGGCCCTGGTCCAGGAGCTGGTCGATCCGCGCGAGGGAGGTCCGCAGGGTGGCCGGGGTCGGCGCCAGCAGGCGGTCGACCGGATCCTGGGCCGAGGCGCTCAGGCTGAGCAGGAGGAGGAGCATGCTCACTCCGCTACCGGCGAGGGCGCCAGGGCGAGCCGATGCAGCGGGTCGACCTGGCCCAGGCGCAGGGCCAGCGCCAGGGCCTCCTCTTCACGGCCCTGGGCTCGCCAGGCCTGCACGCCGAGGGCCAGGGCGTCCGCCTCCCAGGGGCGCAGCTCCAGCTCGGCCTGGGCGATCTGCGCGGCCTCCTCGGTCCGGCCTGCCCGGAACAGCAGCCAGCCGCGGGCGAGGCGGGCGCCCGGATCCCCGCTGGCGGCGAGGTGGTTCGCTGCCGCGGCCGGATCGTTGAGGTCCCGCAGAGCCCGCATGGCCGCGGCGATCTCCACCCGACCGAGCTCGTCGGCCAGGGTGGCGGCGCGCTCGTGCTGCCCCAGGGCCAGGGCCAGGGCCATCTCCTGCGCGCGGGTGGCCTCTCCGGGAGCACGCGCCTGCAGCTCGGGCATCAGCTCCAGGGCGCCGGCCAGGTCGCCGGCCGCCACCCGCTGGTCCACGCGGCGCTGCACGGGCTCGGGGTCCTGATCGGCGGCGATCGCCCACTCCTGCAGCAGTCGGTCCAGCTGGGGCCCGTCGAGGCTGTTCGTGGCCTCCGCGATTCGCACCTCCAGCGAGAGGCGCTCGGGATCGGCGGCCGGAACATTGCGCAGCCGAAAGGCGACCCGGCGAGAGGTCTCTGGTGCGTCGGCCAGCAGCGCCGCCTCGGCCAGAGCCAGCGGGAAGCGCAGATCGTCTGGAGCCACCCCTTGAAGGGACTCCAGCCCGGGCAAGGCCAGGGCGGGGTCGCCGGCCATCAGCGCCAGCGAGGCGGCGTCGGCGACCAGCAGGGGATCGCCCGGGTCCAGGGCGCTGGCCCGCTCGGCGTGTTGGCGACGGGTGCCCTCGGGGCCGGAGAGGGGGCTGCGTGCGCGCAGGTACCAGCCGGTCGCCATGGTCGGGTCCAGGAAGACCGACCGGGCGAGCGGGTCGCGGCGGGGGTCGTCGCGCTCCTCGGGGTCGGGGGCGGCCCGCAGCCCGTAGACGGTGGCCGCCGCGCGCCCGAGGATCAGCAGGGCGTAGGGGTCCCGGCTCTCGGGCGCGGCCCAGGTCTCGGTGCTGCCCAGGAAGCGCCGACCCAGCCGTGCGCCCACCCAGGCCACCGTGGCGGTGGTGGCCGCTCCGGGCCAGCCCCACTCGGCCGGCACGGAGTTGTCCAGGCAGCGCTCCAGCGGATCGCAGAGCTGGCTGTTCAGGCGGATCTCCTCGCCCTCGCCCTCCACCCGCACCGCCAGCCGCCAGCGCTCTTCGGGCGCGACCGCCCAGGCCAGCGCGGGTCGGGCCGGCAGCCCCTCGACCCGGGCTGCTACCCCCTCCAGATCTCCCAGGCGGCGCTCCAGCAGTGCCATCGCCAGCCCGGCGGTCTCCTCGGGTCGGGCGACACCTTCGGCGATATGGACCGGCTCCAGCCGTAGCTCCAGCACACCCACCCAGGCGGGAGAGGGTGGGGCGACCGCCTCCGGCGCCGGCTCCTCGCCCAGGCAGCCGGCGCCGACGACCGGGAGGCCGACAACCGGGAGGAGGAGCGCCAGCCTCACAGCGCTAGCCGAGCCGGTCCAGGACGGCCTGGCCCGCCTCGGAGGTGCTGAGGCGACCGCCGAGCTCGCGCGTGACGAGGTCGGCCTCCAGGCAGGAGCGCACCGCCCGGCGGATTCGCTCCTCCTGCTCGGGGCGGCCAAGGAAGGTCAGCAGCATGCCGGCGGTCAGGATGGCGGCCAGGGGGTTGGCGATGCCCTGGCCGGC
>DDSR01000351.1:32595-33357 GCA_002343455.1 Deltaproteobacteria bacterium UBA2385
CGAGGTCGGTGATGATGTCGCCGAAGAGGTTGTTGGTGACGATCACGTCGAGGGTCTGAGGCGCCCGCACCATCTCCATCGCCAGCACGTCGACGAAGAGGTGGCGGGTGCGGATCGCCGGGTACTCGGCGGCGACCGCCTTGAAGGTGCGCTGCCAGAGGTCGTGTCCGTGCCGCATGGCGTTGGACTTGTCGCTCATCAGCACCTCGCGGCGGCCGTGGGTGGCGGCGAACTCGAAGGCGGCGCGGATGATGCGCTCGACCCCCTTGCGGGTGTTCATCTCGGCCTCGATCGCCACCTCGTCCGGCGTGTCGCGCTTGAACTGCCCGCCGATGCCGGTGTAGAGGCCCTCGGTGTTCTCGCGGAAGACGATCATGTCCACGTCTTCGGGGCTGCGGTCCTTCAGGGGGCAGCGCCGGGCGTCCAGGAGCTGGACCGGCCGGAAGTTGATGTAGAGATCGAGCTGGAAGCGGGCCCCCAACAGGATGTCGCGGGCGTGCTGGTTGCCCGGGACGCGCGGGTCGCCGAGCGCGCCGAGGTAGACGGCCGCGTACTCGTTCCGCCAGCGCTCCATCAGGCCCGGCGGCATGGTCGTGCCGTCCCTCAAGAAGCGCTCGGCCCCCAGGTCGAAGGTCTCGAGCTCGAGCTCGGGGGCCAGGGCGGACAGCACGCGGCAGCCCTGCTCCATGACCTCGGCGCCGATGCCGTCGCCGGGCACCACAGCGATGCGGGTAGGGGTGGGGGACAAGGGGACTCCAGGGG
>DDSR01000250.1 GCA_002343455.1 Deltaproteobacteria bacterium UBA2385
CCGGCGTGCAGCCCCGCGCGACGGAGCGCCCCTCGCTCCGGCCCCAGACCCACTCCCGGGCGTTGTCGCGCAGCCCCAGCAGACCGTGCTGCTCGTCCGAGGCGCCGTCGCTGACCACGCCGAGGCCTCGGTTGTTGATCGAGGCGGCCTGCTCTCCCGCGACGCCCTGGGACTGTCCACCGTCCGCGAGCGCCTCCCACTCCTCCTCGGTCAACAGGCGAAAGCCCTCCCCCTTGGGGTCCCAGCGCACCTCGGCGCCCTGCTCGCAGCGGGCGTCGACCTTGTAGCTGGGACGGAAGCCCTCGTGCCTGGAGAGGGCGTTGGCGAAGCGGATGGCGTCGCACCAGGTCATCGCCTCTGCGGGGTGGTCCCAGTGGCCGGAGACGCTGCCGAGGTCGAGGCCCATGAGGGCCACCCACTGCTTCTGGTTGACCTCCGCCTGGGCGACATGCAGGCCGACGCGGGCAGAGCGACGGCCGGGCAGGGGATCTCCCAGGCGCTGAAAGGGCATCGGCGCCTGCCGGCTGAGGGCGGTGTACCCCAGGCCGCCGGCCTCGCCGGTGAGCGCCTGCCCGCCGCCTCGCTTGGACGGTTCGGGCGGAGTCCGGTTGGCGGGCGAGGGCTGGGGCTGGACGACAGCGTCGGGCTGCGGCGGCAGGATCTCGGCGACGGGCTCGGAGAGTGGCTCGATATCGACCTGCCGCTCCTCCGGCAGCGCGGTCTCGGGGAGGGGGGCCGGATCCGGGATCTTCGCGGGAGGAGGAGCCTCCTCCTCGACCGGCTCGTCGGCGCCGAGGTCCGGACCGAGGACCAGCCGGGCGGTGCGGACCGGTCCGGGCGAGATGGCCACCGTGGACAGTGGATCCAGCCGCGCCTGGCTCTGCGCGGCGAGCAGGCCCAGGCCCAGGACGATCAACACAGAGGCCGAGAGGTTCAGGGCCAGCAGGCCCAGGCGCCCGCGCAGCCGGCGATCGCGCCGCCGCCGGGCCAGCTCCCACACCTGCCGGATCTCGGCGAGGGCCTCGTCGAGCTCGGGAGCGCCCGGGGGCACTGCGGCCACGAGCGCCTCGGCGCGGGCCAGGGCGCGGCCGCCGATCCAAGGGCGAGAGGCCCCCCAGGCTTCGAGATCGAGCTGGGAGAGGAGGTCGTCGCGCATCACGTCCAAGGTGGCGGTCGCGGGCGGGCCGTTCACTCCAGCTCGGACCAGAGATCGTCGAAGCTGGCGACGACGGGACCGGCCTCGATCGACCCCGGCAGGAAACGAAGCTCCAAGGTCTGCTTTCCGGGCACGTCGAAGACGATGTTGCGCAGGTTGACGTCGTGGTACTTGCTCGGCCCCAGCTCGCGCAGGCGGGCGCGGGCCAGGGGCCAGGGCAGCGCGGCGAAGCCCGGCTGGCGGACCAGGGCCAGCAGCTCGGGGGGCCAGGGGCCGCGGCGGCGGTTGGCGGGGTTGCTGCCGACCCGCTCGGTCCAGGCCGGCAGGCGCTCGCTGACGAGCTCCACGAGGCGCACGAAGGCGGCGGTCTCCCGCCAGGGGGCTGCGTCGAGGTGCAGGTGGACGGCGGCCTCGACCGGGACGGTGAAGCCGAGCGCCCGGGCAGGGCCGAGCAGGGCGTCGAGGGCGCGGTGGAGCTGGCGCGGCGTGAACGGTCCGAGCGGAGGCGTCACGAGCTCGCTGGGTCGCCAGCGCTCGCCGGGGACCGGAGCCGCCAGGGCGAGGGGGGCCCCGTCCGGGTCCCGCACCCGCAGGACGCCGCCGTCCATCGGCTCGACCTCGGTGCCGAAGAGCGCGGCCAGCGGCGCGAGGGCCTCGTTGGGGCCGGCGTCGGCGCGTCCGTGGCGGCGGACGAGGTGAAGGATCCGACGGTCGTCGCTGAGCACCCGCCACCAGCCGGGCAGCGGCGGGGCCTTGCGGTCAAGGTCGGCCTGCAGGGTGAGGTCGTCGACGAGGCGGGCCACCTCGGCGCCGCGCGCGTCGCGCGCCAGGAAGCCGGGGGTGAGGGTCTCGAAGACGGGAACGCCGGGCACCAGGGCCGGCTCGGAGTCGGGGTGCAGGAAGGGCGTGACGCTGCCGCCGGGGCCGGCCAGGACGCGGGCCAGCTCGGCGCGGCTGCTGCCGACCGGGGCCAGCAGCTCGAGCTCGACGCCGACCCGGGGCAGCCGCCCTCCCCTCACCTGCGCTTCGCCCGCCGAAGGACTCCGACCACGTCGCGGTCGGTACCGTCGAGGTACATGTCCAGCACCCGGGCCTTGGCCTGGTCGGTGTCGGTGCCCCAGAGCGTCGCCAGGGCCTGGGCGTCCTCCCAGGTGTAGGGCAGGTCGCCCCAGTCGCAGCGGGCCTCCACCCGCTCGCGGGCGTGGGTCCGGGCCTCTCCCAGGCTGGCTTCGAGCAGGTCGCGCCGATCGTTCAGCAGCTTGTGCCCCAGGATGGCCTTGGCCTGGCTGAGGGTGGAACCCCAGGCGTTGGCCAGCATCCGGGCGTGGCAGGCGTCGAGCTCCTCGGTGCGCAGGAAGGCCGAGATGGCCTGGTCGTCGGCGCTCTGTTCCGGAGCCGCCGGAGCCCCGCGGGCCGCCTCGACCAGCTGCCTCGCCTCGGCCATCGAGCCCCAGGTCGCCTTGCTGGCCAGGGTAGCCTTGGCATCGTCCACCCCGGTCCCCCAGGCGCGGGCGAGCAGCTCGGCGTCGTCGTAGGCGAAGTCGGTCTCGGCGAAGGTGCAGCCTTCGATCTGGCCTTGACCGACCTTCTCGCGGGCAGCGGTCAACGCGGCCTCGACCCCGTCGGGGCGACCTGCGGCGATCATCTGGGCCGCCTTGATCGGGGCCTGATCGAGCGCGACCTGCCAGTGCTGGGAGAGCAGGCGCGCATCGCAGTGGTTGTAGCCATGGCCGCTGAAGGCCGCGCTGCTGGGATCCTCCATCGGGGGGGGCTCATCGATGGCCCCGTCCGTGGGATCCACGACCGGGGGCGTCAAGGCCGGCTCGGAGTTGCCGCAGGCCAGGGCCAGGGCGCCGATCAGGCAGAGGGCGGTCAGGACCGAGGGGATTCGCACGCGCGCGTCCGGATGAGCAGGGGGAGGAGGAAGACCAATGAGAATCCAAACGGAGCGCCGGAGGCGCAGCCGCAGCCAGTGGGCTCCTCGCCGCCGTCGACCGACCCGCTGTCGGTGCCGTCGGGCTCGGGCTCGGGCTCGGGCTCGGGGGGAGGCGCGGTGCTGACGGTGAGCTCGGTGCTGCCGCTGGTCTGCTGACCGTCCAGGGTGCGCAGCCCGGGCGTCACGACGACGGTGTAGGCCGCGTCCCGCTGCCAGCCCGCGGGCGAGGCGATGTGCATCACATGGCTGCCGTTGCCGTAGTACATCCAGGCGTCGGTGCTGAGCGGCTGGCCGGCCTCGTCCTGGACCTGGACAGAGCTCTCGCTCAGCGTCTCGGTGTCGATGGCCTGGGAGAAGACCAGCGAGATGCGGCTCTCGACCCGGGCGGGGTCCGGATCGAGGCCGAAGCCGCTCTCGGGGAAGCTGGCCAGCAGCTCGGGCTGGAAGGCGAGATCGCCCTGCAGGCGGCGGTAGACGCTCTCCCAGTAGGCGGCGACCACCCGGCCCTCGCAGAAGGGCGTGCCGGGCAGGTCGGGCTCGTCGAGGTTGCTGGTCAGCCAGGGGAACCAGGCGGTCTCCGAGGCCAGCAGGTCCTCGTCCTCGCTGGCGTTGCCGACCCAGAGGATGGCGATGCGCAGCAGGGCCTGGCCCTGCTCCAGGGTGTCGACGTCGACGGTGTGACCGTACTCGGCGTACAGATCGACCAGCGTCTCGTAGGGCACCCAGTCCTCGGCGTACTCGACCTTGCCGACCAGGGCCATCATGGCGACATCGGTGCTCTGGTCGAAGCTGTGGGCCGAGAAGCTCTCGCTGGGGTCGTACTGCCGGCCTCGCTCGTAGTACAGGGCGTCGAAGACCTGGTCGGCCATGCCGTGGCTGGCCATGCCCATCAGGAAGGCGATGTGCTGGCGGCAGTCGTCGGGCCAGGGCTGCTCGCAGCGGGCGGCGATCCAGTCGCGGTAGCGGTTCTGGAAGGGCTCCCAGTGGGCGATCTCGGCATAGCCGTCGCCCAGGGGGTAGCCGCCGTCGGGGAACATGGTGCCGTTGGCCAGCATCGGCTCCAACGCCGGGTCGGTCAGCAGCTCGCGCAGCTCACCCTCGGGCAGGTGCTCCAGGGCGTGCTGGCTGATCCAGACGTGCGTGGACTGCCCGTTGGCCAGGGCCAGCGGGGAGAGCAGGGCGGCGGAGAGCACGAGGGGGAGCACTATCCCCCGGCCTCGATCACACCCTCGACGTCGCCGTAGATCGCGAACTGTTCGGCCAACCAGTCGTCGATCATCGCCCCCTGGCCGGCCATGGACTTGTTGATCTGCGTCAGGGCATAATCCCGGTCCAGACCGCCGTACTTTGCCTCGATCCAGGTGGTCATCATCCGGATGCTGCCGCCGGGGTTCCAGGTCGCCGGGAGGGTGACGGCCAGCAGGTACTGCGCGTTGACCGAGACCCCTTCCCAGCTGACCTCGGCTGGCCGGACCAGCCAGCTGCGGTGCACCAGGGCCCAGCCGTCGGGGGTCTCGACCCAGCGGTACTGGATCCAGTTGTTGCTGTGGACCTCGATGACGTTGAAGTAGTCGGCCTCGCTGTAGCTGGAGGCCTCCATGCGCAGGATCTCCTGCTGCATGAAGGCGTCCTTGTCGTCGTACCAGGTCCGCTCGTAGACGTTGAAGTCGCCCTCCATCACCTCTTGCTGGTCGGCCCAGGTGGTGGCCAGGGCGATCGCGTCGGGGGGGTACTCCTGGCGGACGGCGATAGCGGCGCCCAGCAGGGCCGCGGTCGAGGGCCCCCGGCCGTCCAACCAGATGGGGGTCGGTGCGCCAGCGGCGTCCAGGGCCTCCACCGACTCGATGGTGTAGCCGGAGATGCCCAGGCCATCGACCACCTCCTGCTCCAGCAGGTCGACGGTGTAGCCCTCGGCCGTGGCCTCGATGTCCTCCTGCAGCCAGTCGTCCAGGTTCTGGAGGCCCAGGCGTAGGTACTCCTCTCGCTCGTCGCCCTCGCCGGCCTCGCGGAAGATGAAGTTGCAGAGCTCGGCGAGCTCGGTGGGGGCGGTCGGGGGGGCTTTGCAGGCGAGGAGGAGGGCGAACAGCATGGGCCCACAATACTCCAGCGCGGGGCGATCATCCCGCCTTTCCATCCGGCCGGGGCGCCAGCAGGATGGGCAGGTAGACGACCACGAAGGCGGCGAAGGCCAGGATCCACAGGCCGCCGGCCAGCATCCAGGGCAGCAACAGGCGATCGGGCAGCAGCAGCGGGCCGAGCACCCGGACCAGGGCGGCGAGGCCCAGGGCGCCGAAGGCCAGCGCGATCACGGGGTGGGCGCGGATGGTGCGGCCGGTGTGGCCGAGGCCGACCCGGGCCATCATCCCCAGCGTCAGCATCCCGATGCCGCCGACCGTCATCGCGTGCAGGGGCAGGCTGGAGCCCAGGGGCCAGAGCGCCGAGAGGGCCTGCATCATGTAGCCGAGGCCGATGAAGGCGTGGCCGAGGTGAAGGACCCAGAGCATCGGCACGCGCAGGGCCGGGACGAAGCCCCAGGTCGAGGCGCGGGCGAGGACGGCGACCCCGGCGACGGCGGCGGCGATGTCCATGGCGGTGGTGGCGCCCGGGACGAGGGAGAGCAGGGCGACGGCGCCGGCGGCCGCGAGGGCGAGGGTGTCCATGCCGGGGCGGTTGCGGATCTCGGCGACGCCGGTGGTGTTGCGGGTGAACATCGGGACGATGCGGCCGGCGACCAGCAGGATGATCCCCTGGATGACGTAGATGGCGAAGCGGTCGGCGCGGGGGGCGAGCGCGGGGTCGAGCCAGGAGGCGAGGTTGCAGGCCCACAGCAGCATCAGCAGGCCCGGGAAGGCGGCGTTGCGGAGGTTGCGCGTGGCCCAGAGCGGGCGGCCGATGGCCAGGGCAAGCAGCGGCAGGAAGGAGAGGTCCAGCAGGGGACCGAGCAGGCCGGTGTCGAAGAGCAGCGCGAGGCGGGCCGCCAGCCAGAGCCCGGCCAGGGTGCGCAGGGGCATGCCCACCAGGGTCTCGCGGCCGGTCCAGTTGCCGACGGCGGTCAGCAGGAAGCCGGCGATGACGGCGACCGTGAAGCCGTGGACCATCTCGTGGGCATGCCAGCGCAGGCCCGAGAGGGCGCCATCCAGCTGGAGCGCCCCGCCCAGGCTCGCCAGCCAGAGCCCCATCGCGATCAGGGCCTGCACACCCGCCAGCAGGAAGAAGGGGCGGAAGCCCTTGGCGTCAATGGATTTCATGGTCCACTATTAACCCCCGGCGTCAGGTATTGCCTTTTGCCATTTGATTCTGACCCGGAAATGGCAATTGATAATACCTGACGCCGCCTAGCCGCGGAGGGCGTCGATGACGTCGAGCGAGGCGGCGCGGCGGGCGGGGTACCAGCCGAAGAAGACGCCGACGGCGCCGGAGAAGCCGAGGGCCAGCAGCAGGGTGGCGGGGGTGACGACGGTGGCCCAGCCGGTGGCCCGGCCGACGAGCACGGTCACCAGGACGCCGAAGGCGGCGCCGAGCAGGCCTCCCAGGCCGGAGAGCACGATGCTCTCGACCAGGAACTGGGCCAGGACATCGCTCCGCCGCGCGCCGAGGGCCCGGCGGATGCCGATCTCGCGGGTGCGCTCGGTGACGCTGACCAGNNCCAGCATGATGTTCATGATGCCGATACCGCCGACGACCAGGGAGACGCTGGCGATGGCGGCGAGCAGCGTGGTCATGACCTCGGTGGCCCCCTTGGCGGTGTCGGCCAGAGCGCGCTGGTCCTTGACCTCGAAGTCGTCGGGCTCGTTGGGGCTGAGGCCGTGGGACTCGCGCATCAGCACCCCGACCTCGGTCATCGCGGGGCCGAGGTGCTGCTCGCTGACGGCGCTGGCGACGATCTGGGCGATGAACTGGCGACCGGCCAGCCGGGTCTGGACGGTGGACCAGGGGGCCAGGATCACGTCGTCCTGGTCGGTGCCCTCGGCCGTCTGGCCCTTGGCGGACAAGACCCCGACGATCTCGAAGGGCACCTCCCGCAGGCGGACCGAGCTGCCGACCGGGTCGGCGTCGGCGAAGATGGCCTTGGCCACGGTGGCGCCCAACAGGCAGACCTTGCGGTTGCCCTGGCGCTCCTCTTCGGTGAACCAGCGGCCCGAGCTGACCGGCCAGGCGCGGATCTGCTCGTAGCTGGGCGCCACCCCGAGCATGTTGGCCCGCCAGTTTCCGGAGCTGCCGACGATCATGGTGCGGGTCCAGATCACGGGAGAGACCTCCGCCAGGTGCTGTCCGTCCGAGCGCAGCAGGTCGGCGTCCCGGGTGGTCAGCCGGTTGAAGCTGCCGGCGCCACCGCTGACCCCGCCTTGCTGGCTGCTGCCCGGCGTGACGACGATCAGGTTGGTGCCGAGGTTGTCGATGCGGGCCTGGATCTCGGACTGCGCACCCTGTCCGATCGCGACCATGACGATGACGGAGCCGACCCCGATGATCACGCCCAGCATGGTCAGGGCCGAGCGGCCCGCGTGGCGACGGATGCTCTGCAGGGCGAGGCCGATCAGCCTCCCGGCCTTCATGACAGCACCTCGTCCTTCTCGATCCGCCCGTCCCGCAGCACGACCTTGCGCCGGCAGAAGGCGGCGACCTCGTCCTCGTGCGTGACGATCAGCACGGTCATGCCTTGCTCGTTGAGCTCCCGGAAGAGGGCCATGACCTCCATCGTGGTCTGCGTGTCGAGGTTGCCGGTCGGNNTGCTGCTGGCCGCCGGAGAGGGCGTTGGGGTGGTGGTCGAGGCGTTCCCCCAGGCCGACCCGCTCCAGGGCCGCCCGGGCCCGGACCTCGGGATCCGGAAAGCGCCCCTGTCGATCGTAGAGCATCGGCAGGATCACGTTCTCCAGCGCCGTGGTCCGGGCCAACAGGTTGAAGCCCTGGAAGACGAAGCCGAGCTTCTGGTTGCGCAGATCGGCCCGCTGGTCGTCGTCCAGCTCGTGAACCGGCACGCCGTCGAGCTTGTAGGTGCCGCTGGAGGGCCGGTCCAGGCAGCCGAGCGTGTTCATCAGCGTCGACTTGCCCGAGCCCGAGGGCCCCATGATCGCCACCATCTCCCCCGGCTCGATCTGCAGATCGACCCCGCGCAGGGCCTGGACGAGGATCTCCCCCACCCGGTAGTCGCGGGTGAGCTGCGTGATCTGGACCACGGGGTCGGCCATCAGAGGCCGCCGGGGCGACGCGCGCCGCTGCTCTGCGACGAGAATGGGCTGGTGACCCCGGCCTTGCCCTGGGACCCCTCGGCCCCCAGGACCTCGACGCCGGTGACGATCTGCAGGCCCTCGGAGAGGCCCTCGCCCTCGACCTGGGTGCAGCTGCCGTCGGAGAGGCCGCCCTTGACGGGCAGGGCCGAGACCTTGCCCTCGCCCGCCGGGACCCAGAGCCGACTGGGACCTCGGCCGCCAGCACCCCGCTTCCCCCTCACCGGCTCGACCGCCTCCGCCGGCCCCGTGGCGGCGAGGATCTGGCCCTCCTCCGGGCGGAAGCGCAGCGCGGCGTTGGCCACGCAGAGCACGCCGGGGGCCTCGGCGACGATGATCTCGACCGTCGCCGTCATGCCCGGGAGCAGGCGCCGGTCGGCGTTGTCGACCTCGACCACGACCGTGTAGGTGACCACGTTCTCCTCGGTCTTGGACTGCAGGCGCACCTGCCGGACCCGCCCCTGGAAGCGCTGGCTGTCGAAGGCCTGGACGGTGAACTCGACCGGCTGCCCGGCGGCCACCCGGCCGATGTCGGACTCGTCGACATTGACCAGGATCTGCATCTGCTGGAGGTCACCGGCGATCAGGAAGAGGCGCGGCGCGGTCATGCCGGCGTTGACGGTCTGGCCCTGCTCGACATCGCGCTCGATCACGGTGCCAGTGACCGGCGAGTGGATGGTGGCGTAGCCGAGGTTCTGCCGGGCCCGCTCCAGGTTGATCCGGGCTGTGCGCAGCGAGGCCTCGGCCACCGCGAGGTCCGTCCGCGCCGCAAGCAGCTCCTGGGCGGAGATGGCCTGCTGGGCCGAGAGGGACTCGGCGCGCTCCAGCTCGAGGCGGGCCTGGGAGAGCTCGGCCTGGCGCAGGTCCACGGTGGCCTGGGCGCTGCGCACATCGGCCTGGAGGAGCGAGGTGTCCAGCCGGGCGAGGAGCTGCCCCTGCTCGACCGGGTCGTTGTAGTCGACCAGCAGCTCCTGGATCACGCCAGAGACCTGGGTGCCGACCTCGACCGTGGTGACCGCCGAGAGGCTGCCGGTGGAGGAGACCCGGGCGCGCACGTCGGCGAGGCGGACCTGGTCCAGCTTCCAGGTGGTCTCGACGCGCTCGGCGCGGCCCGTCCACCACCAGGCCCCACCCGCGAGAGCCATCCCCAAGCCGGCAGCGGCGATCCAACGGAGGTTCACGAAGGCGCTCCAAGGCGAGGACCGTCCGTAACCGACTCCCCGGGGGTCCCGCGGCGCGGCGTGAGATACTCCCGCGCATGCCGATCCACGCCATCAGCTTCGACCTCTGGGACACCCTCATCGTCGACGACTCCGACGAGATCGAGCGCGCGGCGCGGGGCCTGCTGCCCAAGAAGCAGGCGCGCGTGGAGCTCTTCCGCCTCGCCATGCAAGCGGACTGGCCCGAGCTTGGAGCCGGCCAATTGGGCGAGGTCTGGGCCCAGGTCTCCGCCGAGTTCCGCCACCAGTGGAAGGTGCAGCACCGCACCCCCGACGCCGCCTGGCGGGTCGACCGCGCTCTGGACCTGCTTCACAAGCCGCGTCCCGCAGGCTTCGAGGCCCTGGTCGCCGGGCTGCAGGAGATGGAGCTGGACCCGATGCCCATGGCCGTGCCCGGCATCGCCGCTGCGCTGGACATCCTCGCCGGCCGCTATCGGCTGGGCATCGCCAGCGACGCCATCCTCAGCCCCGGGCGCAGCCTGCGGGAGATCCTGCGCGCGCACGGGCTGCTGCAGTACTTCAGCGCCTTCGCCTTCTCCGACGAGATCGGCGCCAGCAAGCCGGCCCCGCCGATGTTCGCCCACCTCTCCCAGGCCTTCGCTCTGCCTCTCTCCTCGATGGTCCACATCGGTGATCGCGAAGAGAACGACGTGGCCGGGCCGCTCGCCCTGGGCATGAGCGCCGTGCTCTTCACCGCGGTGGTCGACCGGGGCTCGGCCGGCACCCGCGCCCAGGCGGTCTGCATCTCGGCCGACCAGCTCCCCTCAATCATCGCCACCCTCTGAGGCGCCCATGACCCCCATCGATCCCACCAGCCTGCACCTGAAGAGCATCGCCGAGCGCTTCGCCAGCGGCTTCCCCGAGGGGCCCTCGACCTGGCGCACGGTCGGCCGCGAGGCGGAGTACCCGGTGGTGCGCGAGGACGGCAGCGCGGCCCGGGTGAGCGAGCTGTGGCCGCTGCTTTCGCAGCTCGCGGCGGAACAGGGGCACCCCCTGCGCGAGAAGCTCGAAGGCGAGATGATCGTCGCCCTGGTGGGCGAGCGCTACACCTTCTTCAGCGAGGTCGGGCAAGGCACCATCGAGCTGCTGACCGGGCCCTGCCAGGATCTGTGGCAGATCGCCGATGCCCAGGAGGAGGCGATGCAGGTCCTGCTCCAGGCCGTGGCGCAGAAGGGCTGGACCCTGCTGGGCTACGGGATCCAGCCGTCGACCGCGCCCACCCTGGACGCGATGACGCCGAAGCTGCGCTACGCCGCACTGCTCGACGCCATCGGCGACCCCTGGCTGTGGTTCACCCTGACGGCCTCGGACCAGGTCCACGCCAGCATCCGCCGGCACGAGATCGTGCCGATGACCAACCTCTGCAACCTGCTGGCCCCGGTGACGATCGCCCTGTGCGCCAACTCGCCGATCTACGCCGGACAGCCATCGGGCTTCTGCAGCGCGCGCGAGGGGCGGATGGGCGAGATCCACACCGACCAGCACCGCCACGGGATGCCCGGGCGCCCTGTGAGCGACATCGACGACCTGGTGCGGGTCCTGGCGGGCCAGCCCTTCCTGGTCGAGCTGCGGCGCGGTGACCGCGGCGACTGGCGCCACACCCCCTATGGGCGCCCCTTCACCTGGTGGCTGGCCCAGCACGGCGACGAGGGCGAGGCGGCGGGCCGCCAGGAGGCCTTCGAGGCCTTCCTGCTGCACGAGCACTACATCTGGCACAGCGCCCGCCCCCGCAGCAACCACGGCACGATCGAGCTGCGCGCGGCCTGCCAGCAGCCCTGGATCGAGCCGGGCATCCCCGACGACGGGCGACGCCACGCGGATCATATGGCCGCCGCCGCCCTGGGGGTCGCCATGGTCTGCGCGGGGCCCGCGCTGCAGGGCCTGGTCGACGAGCTGCTGGGCGAGGATCCCTGGCCGGCGATGCGCTCCTGGCACGAGCTGGTGGTGCAAGGAGGGCTGGCCGCCCCCGAGCCGGCCGCCGGCCTGCTCGACGGGGTGCTGGATCGCTGCGAGGCGGCGCTGGCCGCCCGGGGCCGCGGCGAAGAGGCCCTGCTCCGCCCGCTGCGCGCCCGCCTCGTCGAGCGCCGCAACCCCGCCCAGCGCGCCCTGCGCGTCTTCCAGGAGGAGGGGCTGGAGGGCCTCGTCAAGAGCACGGCCATCCAGTAGTCTGCCGCCACACGGAGAGGGCCGATGCGCGAAGACCACCTCGGACGATTCCAGATGCTCTGGGACTGCCCCTTCTGCGGCAGCGAGAAGCTGCTGGGCCTGGACCATCGGCATTGCCCGGGCTGCGGCTCGCCCCAAGCGGCCGACAAGCGCTACTACCCGCCCGAGGGCGAGGAGATCGCGGTCGAGGACCACCCCTTCCACGGCGCCGACCGGGTCTGCCCGGCCTGCCAGACGCCGATGTCCAAGGCCGCGGACTTCTGCGGGAGCTGCGGCAGCCCGATGGACGAGGCCGCCGCGGCGAAGCTGAAGGCCGAGGCGCGGCCCGCGCTGCCCGCGCCGGCACCCGAGCCCGCACCCAAGAAGAAGGGCCTGGCCGCCTTCCTGGGCCTGGGCTGCGTGCTGACGGTCTTCGGGGCCCTGGCGCTCTTCTGCCTGGTGGCCGTCTTCTGGAAGAAGGAGGCCGGCGTGACCGTGACCGGCCACAGCTGGGCGCGCAGCATCGCGGTCGAGCAGCAGGCCAAGGTCAGCGAGAAGGCCTGGAAGGAGGACGTGCCGGCCGGCGCCAGCGGCGTGAGCTGCTCGAAGGAGCAGAAGAGCACCAAGAGGGTCCAGTCGGGCGAGGAGTGCACCACCGTGCGCAAGGACAAGGGCGACGGGACCTACGACAAGGTCAACGAGTGCAAGCCGACCTACAAGGAGGAGCCGGTCTACGGCGAGCGCTGCAGCTACAGCGTCATGAAGTGGCAGACCCGCCGCACCGAGACCGCAGGCGGAACGAGCACCGGGGACACCATCGCCTGGCCGGTCGTCCGCCTTGGCGCGGGCGAGCGCGAGGGCGCGCGCAGCGAAGACTACACGGTCCGCTTCCGGCTGGACGACGGCAAGGACGGCAGCTGCTCCACCACCCAGCAGCGCTGGGCCAGCCTCAGCCCGGGCTCGACCTGGACCGCCAAGGTCAGCGTGATCGGCGGCGGGATCGACTTCGAGGCCCTCAGCCCGCGCTGAGCTCGTCGCGGCCCTCCTTGCGCTTCCGCTTCGCCTTACGCTTGCGGACCAGGTCTTCCATCAGGGCGGTCAGGATGCGGGTGGCGGCCTCTCGATCGTAGGGCTCCATCGAGACGACCCGCTCGGCGAAGGAGCGCGGCAGGCGCAGCTGGTCGCAGACCCGGTAGGCGTGCCGGCGGCGGCGGCGGCGCTCTCGACGCAGGGTGTCGGCCTCTTCGCGCAGGCGAGCCAGCACCGCCTCGTAGGACCAGGGATCGACCTGGTCCGAGAGCTGGGCGTGGCGCTTGTCCAGGCCCAGCTCCTCGCAGGCACGGACGGCGAACCGGCGGCGGCCATGACCCACCGGAAAGCGCAGGGCCACCGTGGCGCGCGCGTCGGCCTCGACCGCCTCCATCAGCTCGGTCAGCGGGGACCGATCGGGGCCCTCGCAGACCATGGTCCGCAGCCCCGCGCCGGAGCGCTGCCGCAGCAGCTCGCGCAGCATGCGCACGACCGCCGGGCGGCGGTTGAGGAAGCAGGGGCCGTCCAGGATGAGGCCTCGCGCGCTGCCGACGTCCTCTCGCCAGGTGCGTCGGCGAGCCTGGGAGGTCAGCACCTCCTGCAGCTCGTCTCCGGACAGGTGCAAGGCGTCGGGCATGTCGAGCAGCCTGCGGGCGACCGCCGACTTGCCGACCCCCGGAGGGCCCAGGAGGAAGACGACCGACCGCTCGCCGGCGGCACGGGGAAGCGGCCGGCGACCGAGAAATTCGCTGGAGGTACCCGAGACAAAGGCGTTCTCCGGGCGACGCTTCCGGCGTCGCTTGCGGACCTCGACCGGAGCGTCCGGAGCCCCGGCGGTGCCTGCTCGCACCTCCTTGTTCATTCAACTCCTCATGGGGACAGGCCGACCATCCCGCCGGCCTAGACGGGCCGCGACTCCACTTGCTCGCCGCTTGCGGAGCGTAGGCCGGTGCGATCCTGGGGTCAACGGGGATTGACCGGCCAGGACACCGCGCTGCCACCCAAGACGAGCCCTCAGCCGAGGACGCTCCGGGCGATGACCATCCGCTGGATCTCGCTGGTGCCCTCGTAGATGGTCGTGATGCGCGCGTCGCGGAAGAGCCGCTCGACCTCGTACTCCTTGCTGTAGCCGTAGCCGCCATGGATCTGCAGGGCCTTGTCGGCGCAGAAGTTGGCCGCCTCGCTGGCGTAGAGCTTGGCCATCGAGCAGGCCTGGCCGCACATCTGGGCCTGGACCTCCAGCGGGGCCTCCCAGTACCGGTCCTTCAGGGTGGCGGCCTTCCAGGTCAGCAGCCGGGCGGCCTCGACCCGGGTGGCCATGTCGGCGATCATCCACTGGATGGCCTGGTGCTGGGCGATCGGCTTGCCGAAGGTCTGCCGGGTGCGGGCGTAGTCGACGGCCAGGTCCAGGGCGCGCTGGGCGATGCCGAGGGCCTGGGCGGCGATGCCGATGCGCCCGCCGTCGAGCGTGGCCATGGCGACGGCGAAGCCCCGCTTCTCCTGGCCGAGCAGCTGGTCTGCCGGCACGACGCAGTTGTCGAAGACCAGCTCGCTGGTGCCGCTGCAGGCGATTCCCAGCTTCTCTTCGACCTTGCCGACCGAGAAGCCCGGCGTGCCGCGCTCGACGATGAAGGCGCAGACCGTGCGGTGCCGCTGCTCGGGGTCCAGGTTTCCATAAGCCACACAGATGTCGGCTTGAGGCCCGTTTGTGATCCACATCTTGGTGCCGTCCAGGCGGTAGCCCCCGTCGACCTTGGTGGCCCGGGTGGTCTGCGCGCCGGCGTCGCTGCCCGCGCCCGGCTCGGTCAGGGCGTAGCAGCCGATCTTCTGGCCGGTGGCCAGCGGGGCCAGGAAGCGCTCCTTCTGCTCGTGGGTGCCGAACTTGAGGATGGGCCAGCCGGCCAGGGAGTTCTGCACGCTCATCACGACGCCCACGCCCGCGTCGGCGTAGCAGACCTCTTCCAGGGCCAGGACGTAGGAGAGCACGTCCATGCCGGCCCCGCCGTACTCGGACGGCACGAACATGCCCATGAAGCCCATCTCGGCCATGGCCTGAAACGCCTCCATCGGGAACTCGTGGCTGCGGTCGCGGGCCATCGCCCCCGGCAGCACCTCGTTTCGCGCGAAGTCGCGGGCCAGGTCACGGATCTGCTGGTGATCCTCGGAGAGCTCGAACATGGGGGACTCCTGGGTGTGGCCGCCGCCCGTCGGGCTCAGCGACCGGTGAAGGTGGCCGCTCGCTTGCCGAGGAAGGCGGACATGCCTTCTTTCTGATCGGCGGTGGAGAAGCAGAGGGCGAAGAGGCTGCGCTCGGCGGCCAGCCCGCTGTCCAGGTCCAGGCCGTCGGTCTCGATCACGGCGCGCTTGAGCAGCCGGACGGCGGCGGGGCCCTGGCGGGCGATGCGGGCGGCGAGGTCCAGGGCCTGGGCGAGGACGTCGCCTTCGCTGGCGATGGAGAGGCAGAGGCCGATGGCGAGGGCTTCGTCGGCCTTGACGTTGCGGCCGGTGAGCATCAGCTCCAGGGCCCGCTGGCGGCCCACCCGGCGGGCGAGGCGCTGGGTGCCGCCGAAGCCGGGGATGACGCCCAGCTTGACCTCGGGCTGGCCGAAGACCGCCGTGGGCCCCGCCAGCACCAGGTCGCAGGCCATGGCCAGCTCGCAGCCGCCGCCCAGGGCGAAGCCCTTGACCGCGGCGATGGTCGGCGCCGGGAACAGCTCCAGCCGCCGCAGGACGGCCTGGCCCCGGGCCGCGAAGGCCTCGGCCTGCAAGGCGCTGAACTCGGCCATCTCGGCGATGTCGGCGCCCGCGGCGAAGGCCCGGTCGCCCTGCCCGGTCAGGACCAGCGCGCGCAGGCCGCTGTCCCACTGCGCCGTCAGCACCTGGTCCAGCTCGGCCAGGAGCTGGCTGTTCAGGGCGTTGAGGGCCTTCTCCCGGCTCAGGGTGATGAGACCGACGCCCTCGCCGCTCAGCTCGAATCGGATGCAGTCCACGGTGCGCCCCCTCAGTAGGTGTAGAAGCCGCGGCCCGTCTTGCGGCCCAGCCAACCGGCCTCGACGTACTTGCGCAGCAAGGGCGAGGGTCGGTACTTGCTGTCGCCCAGGCCCTGGTGCAGGACCTCCATGATGGCGAGGCAGGTGTCCAGGCCGATGAAGTCCGCCAGGGTCAGGGGCCCCATCGGCACGTTGGTCCCCAGCTTCATGCCGGTGTCGATGTCCTCGACGCTGCCGATGCCCTCGTACAGGGCCTGGACGGCCTCGTTGATGTAGGGCATCAGCACCCGGTTGACGATGAAGCCGGGCATGTCGCGGCCGACGATGGTGGTCTTGCCCATGCGCTGGGCGACGGCCTGCACCGCCTCGAAGGTGGCGTCGGTGGTGGCGAGGCCGCGGATCAACTCGACCAGCTTCATCACCGGCACCGGGTTCATGAAGTGCATGCCCATGAAGCGCTCGGGCCGGTCGGTGTGCGAGGCCAGCATGGTGATGCTGATCGAGGAGGTGTTGCTGGCCAGCAGGGCGTCGGGCGAGACGACCGCGCAGAGGTCCGAGAAGATGCGCGTCTTCAGCGCCGGGTTCTCGGTGGCGGCCTCGACCACGAGCTGGGCCTGGCCGTGCGGGGCGAGGCTGTCGCTGAAGGTGATCCGGGCCAGCGCGGCGCTGGCGGCCGCATCCTCGAGGGCGCCCTTCTTGACCTGGCGCCCCAGGTTGCCCTCGATGGTGGTCCGGGCCTTGGCCAGGGCGGCGGCCGAGACGTCGGAGAGGACGACCGTGTAGCCGGCGAGCGCGGCGACGTGGGCGATGCCGTTGCCCATCTGGCCGGCGCCGACGACGCCGATGGTCTGGATCTGATCTGCGGAGAGCGTTGTCAATGTGCACCTCGAGACGAAGGGCACCGGCCTAACTGGATTCGACGAAGCGAGCCCCTTCGCGCTACGTCTTCGGATGCTCCTCGGCGCCTGCTGGCTGCTCATCTCCTGGCTGCTCGGCTCCTTCCCGACCGGCGTGGTGCTGGCCACGCTGCAGGCCGATGTGGACATCCGCGGCCAGGGCAGCGGCAACATCGGCGCCACCAACATGAACCGGGTGCTGGGGCGAGGCTTCGGGGTCGCCACCCTGGTCGTCGACCTGTTGAAGGGCCTGCTGGCGGTGCTCGGCGCCGGACTGCTCTGGCCCGAGGGGCCCGCGGCCTACCCGGCGGCCTGCGGCCTGCTCGCCTTCGTCGGCCACTGCTGGTCGCCCCTGCTCGACTTCCGCGGCGGCAAGGGGGTCGCCACCGGCGCGGGCGTGATGCTGGCCCTGGCGCCCGCCGCCGCCTCGCTCGCCGGCCTCGCCTGGCTGGTCGTGGTCGCCATCACCCGCCGCTCCTCGCTGGCCGCGCTGGTCGCCGTCGCCCTGCTCCCGCTGCTGACCCTCTGGCTGGCACCGTCCCGGCTCCCGGTGGCCCTGCTGCTCGGCGCGGGCATCGTCTGGCGGCACCGCGAGAACCTCGCCCGCCTGCGGGCCGGCACCGAGCGCTGAGCGGAGTCCCGGGGTCCCCTGCTCAGGGCTGCAGGCTGGCCAGCAGGGCCTTGTCCTCTTCGGTGGCCCGTCCCTGGCGCTCCAGGGTCTGGAGGTGCTTCCGGGCGTCCTCGGTGCGGCCCCGGCGGGCCAGCTCCTGGGCGAGGCTGCGGCGCGGGCCGGCCTCCTCGGGACGCTCGGCGATCAGGGCCTGCAGGATGGCGATGGCGCGCTCATCGCCGCGGCAGAGCCGGACCCGGGCCACCAGCAGCCGCGCGTCGCGGTCCATCGCCCCGCAGGAGGTCAAGGCCCGCTCGGCCCAGGGCTGGGCCTCCTCGCAGCGCTCCAGCCGGCGCAGCGCCTCGCCCAGGGCCCGGTGCTCCCCGCAGACCGGGAGCGGCTCGGGCAGCAGGGCGACGACGTCCTCGAAGCGACCCCAGCGAGCCAGCGCCAGCGCGAGGGGGGCCCGGCTGCGCACGTCGAGGGCGGCGGCCTCGCGGAAGAGGACCTCGGCCTGCGCCCGGTCGCCCTGCTCCTCCATCACCCGGGCGGCCGTGTCCCAGCGATCCGCGCGGGGCGGGAGCGCAGCCAGCGCGGCGACCTCGGCGCCGTAGGGGCTCTGCAGCGCCTCGGCGATGAAGTCCTCGACGGGGAAGCGGGCCGGGAGGTCGGCGCTGAGCGAGCTGGCCCAGGCCTGCAGCGCGAGGTCCTCCTGGCCGAGCACCCGCTGCACCCGGGCCAGGTCTCTCCAGGTCCAGGGCAGCGAGGGGTAGATCCGGGTGGCGACCTGGAGGATGGCCACCGCCTCGTCGGCGCGGCCTTGGCGAAAGCGGACGCGGGCCAGCTCCTGCAGGGCGATGCGATGGATCGGCCTCGACCAGAGGGCCGCCTCGAAGGAGTCGGCGGCGAGCTCCAGCGCGGCCGGGTCGCCGCCGACGGTCCAGCCCTCGGCGCGCTCGATACCGGCCCGCTCCAGCGCGGCGCGGCCCCGCAGGACGGCGACGTCGGGGTCGGCGAAGACGCTCCTGCCGGCGACACGCGCGCCACTGGCGAGCACCACGGCGCCCAGCACCAACACCAGGGCGGGCAAGGCATGGCGGGCCCGGGCGGGGGCGGTCGCCGTCGGCGCGGCGAGGCCCAGCACCGCGCCGGCCGAGAGGGCCGCCAGGGTGGAGAGGCCGCCGGCGCGCAAGGGGAACTCGTAGAGGCCGGCCACCAGCAGCACCAACAGGGCCGCCGCGAAGGCCGCCTGCAAGCGGGCCTGGCCGCGCCCGCCGCTGGGGTCCGGATCGAGGGCCCGCCGCAGGACGAGGCCCAGGGCCGCCAGCCCCAGCAGGACGGCCAGCGGTCCGTGCTCGATCACGGCCTGGAGCAGCTCCTGGTGTGCGTGGTCGGCGACCGTGAAGCCCGTGCCGGTGCGCAGGACCCGCCAGGCGTCGTCGAAGCCGCCGGGGCCGACGCCGGTGAGCGGCGCGACGGTGAGCATCGACCAGACGTCGGCGTACAGCTGGCGCCGGCCGCTCCAGACGTCCTGGTAGCCGCCGGCGATGGCCTGCTGCTGGGCGGGATCGAGGGAGCCGGTCATCCAGGTGGCCAGCTCCCCCAGGCCGAAGACGGCGGCGCCGGCCAGCCCCAGCGCGAGGGAGGCCGCCACCGCGAGGCGCACGATCCGACCTCCGGAGAGCGCCAGCCAGGCCGCCAGCCCCAGCAGGAGCAGGAAGGGGGCGCCGCGGCTCCCCGAGGCGAAGGCGCCGACCAGGACGATGAGGCCGCCCAGCCCGCCCAGCAGGCGGGACCAGGCGCCGCGGTCCAGGCCGAAGACCAGGGCCAGCGGGGCGGCCGCCGCGATCAGCACGCCGGCGTGGTTGGGGTTGATGAAGGTGCCGACGAAGGCCTGGCCGGCCGTCCGCGGCAGCTCGCTCACCCAGAGGATGGTGGCGGCGTCGGTCCAGCGCTGGGCGAGGTGCAGCAGGGTGGTGCCGACGGCCGTCGCCAGCACGATCGCGCCCAGGCGGCGGGCGCGGACCCGGTTGCGCACGACCAGGGCCGTGCCGGCGCAGACCAGCAGGGCCGAGCCGAAGGTGGCCCACTCGACCAGCCCCCGGCTGGGGTCCAGGGCCAGGACCCTCGCCCGCTCCTGCCCGCCGATCAACGCCAGGACGGCGTTGCTGGCCTCGGCCACCCCGGGATGGAGGATCGATCGCAGGCCCGCGCTCACCGGGAGGAAGGCGATGCCGGCGAGGGCCAGCGCGGCGGTCCCCAGGACCAGCACCATCCGGGCGCCCGGCGCCTGCCCCCGGTGGCCGCCGCCGAGGAGGATCGCCACCATTCCCAGGAGCGCGCCGAAGCCCGCCAGCGGCAGCCGGGCCTCGACGTGGACCGAGGCGAAGGGCAGCACCGAGGCCGGCAGCAGCAGGCTCAGCGCCCAGGCGAGGCGGCGCTGCTGCCCTCGCCGCTCGTCCCGGGTCTCGCCTCCCCGGCCCCCCCGCGAGCGCTGGCGTGGCGAGGAGGTCTCCGGTCCGAGATCCGATAGGTCGCTCCGGTCCACTCAAGCCTCACGATGCGGGGAAGGCCAGGGTGGCCACAAGGCGCTACCTTGATCCCCAAGTCGAGATCGGAATCCTCGCCGCCCGCCCCCGCGAACCCT
This sequence comes from Deltaproteobacteria bacterium UBA2385, assembly GCA_002343455.1. GTDB lineage: Bacteria > Myxococcota_A > UBA796 > UBA796 > UBA2385 > UBA2385. The sequence continues at coordinate 19,858 of DDSR01000250.1, forward strand.
ACTCGAAGGCTCCATGTTCGGTACACCCTCCAGCGAAAGCGGCGAGTTCAACCTCCTCCACTACTGGCGCATCCTGCGCAAGCGCCAGCTGATCGTGGTGCTCTTCACGGCCGTCCTGGTGGTCACGACGGCCATCGGCACGGCCCTGTCGACCCCCTACTACGCGGCGCGCGCGACCATCGAGATCAGCCCCGACCAGCCCACCGTGCTGGACGTCGAGCAGGTCACCGACATCGTCGCCTACCAGGGCGGCAGCGAGCGACGCGCCTACTACACGACCCAGTACCGCATCATCCAGAGCCGCACCGTGATCGGCGAGGTCGTCCGCCGCCTGCGCGAAGAGCATGCCGTCACCGACTTCGACGAGCTCGAAGACCCGATCGCCTTCTTCAAGCGGCATCTCCAGGTCCAGCCCGAGATGGACACCCGACTCGTCCACCTCGTCGTCGAATACCCCGATCCCGACAAGGCCTCGCTCTTCGCCAACGTGCTGGCCCAGACCTACATGGACGCCAACCTGGAGCGCACCCGCAAGACCACCATGGACGCGCTGACCTGGCTGACCGACCAGCAGGAGGTCTACCGCCAGCGCCGCCTCTCCAGCAGCGAGACCCTCAAGAGCTACGAGTACACCAGCGTCCTGGCGGCCCACAAGGCCAAGCTGAAGAGCCAGGAGCAGCTGGAGCTGTCCTGGTCGGAGACGCGGGCCCGGCGGGTCGAGCTGGAAGCGACCTACCAGCGCCTGGGCGAGCAGATCAAGCAGGGCGCCTGGCTGGCCCTGGCCAGCCACCTCTCGGCCGAGAGCAGCGTCCTGACCCGGCTGCTGGAGGACCACCAGGACCTGCAGCAGGAGCGCACCCGGCTGGCCTCCCGCTACAAGGACGGCCACCCCGAGATGCAGCGGGTCGACAAGCAGCTCACCGGGCTCGAGGACCAGATCAAGCAGCAGAACGCCGAGATCCTGGCCGGCCGCAAGAGCCGCCTGGACACGGTGGTCGCGGGCGAGGAGGCCCTGGCCCGCGAGCTAGACGAGGTGACCGCCGAGGTGCAGCAGTACGAGGCCAAGCTGATCGAGTACGACCTCGTCAAGGGCGAGGCCGAGAAGAACGCCGACCTCTTCCGCAGCCTGGACCAGCGCCTCTCCGAGGTCGACCTCAGCAAGCTGCTCACGCCGAACAACATCTGGTTCGTCGACCAGGCCGAGCCCGTCCACCAGAAGGTGCGGCCCAACCTGACCACCAACCTGCCGATCGCCCTGCTGATCGGCCTGCTGGGCGGCGTCGGGCTGGCCTTCTTCACCGAGTTCCTCGACAGCACCATCAAGAGCCGGGACGACATCGAGGGCCTCGTCGGCGTCAGCTTCCTCGGCGCCATCCCGATGCTGGAGGCCACCGAGCTGGCCCAGCTCTCCGAAGTCGACCGCAACCTCTACGTCAACGCCCGGCCCCGCAGCACGGTGGCCGAGGCCCTGCGCAGCGTGCGCACCAACATCCTCTTCCGCCTGCCCGACCGGCAGGTGCGGCGCCTGCTCATCACCAGCGCCGCCCCGCGCGAGGGCAAGAGCTTCGTCTCCAGCAACCTCGCCACCATCGTCGCCATGACCGGCAGCCGGGTGCTGCTGATCGACGCCGACCTGCGGCGGCCCAGCCAGCACAAGCTCTTCCAGACCGACAACGACTACGGCCTCTCCAATGTGCTGATGGGCGAGGCCGGGTTGGCCGAGGTCGTGCGGCGGACCCATGTGCCGGGCCTGGACCTGCTGACCAGCGGGCCGCGGCCGCCCAACCCCGCGGAGCTGCTGGGCAGCGAGGCGATGACCCGCCTGCTGGACAGCATCAAGACCTACGACTTCGTGCTGATCGACAGCCCCCCGGTCGGCGCGGTGGCCGACCCGCTGATCCTCTCCCGCTGCACCCACGGCGTGCTGATGGTCGTCGAGTCCAACAAGACCGACCGCGACCAGGTCATGCAGTCCCGCAGCCGGCTGGCCGAGATGAACGCCAACATCCTGGGCGCCATCGTCAACAAGCTGGACATCCGCAAGAGCGGCTACGGCTACTACTACTATTACGACTACAACTCGGTCTACTACGACACCGAGGTCGACCGTCCCGACCCGGAGCGGCACGCTGGCTGAGGTCCGCGAGCCCGGGCCCCTGCCCGCTCGACTGCTCGCCGCGCTCCTGACCGGGGCCGCGGTCGGTCTGTGTCTGTTGGGGGTCGAGGAGCTGGCCAACCTCGCCACCGGCCAGTCGGCCCTGGCCCGGACGGAGCTGCTGCGGATGCTGCCCTGGTACCTGGGCTGGCCGGCGGTCCTGGCCCTGCCCGCGGCCTTCGTGCCCGACCTCCCCGGCCGGGTGCTGGTCGCGGCGGCCGGCGTCTGGGCCCTGGTGATCGGCGCGGTCGCCTCGATGGTGCTGGTAGAGCGCGGCCTGCCCGGTCCGCTGGGCTTCCTGCTGGCGGTGGTGGCCGCGGTGGGCGCCAGCCTCCTCCTGCTGCGGCTGCGCGCCCCCTGGCTCCGTGCCGGCCTGGCCGTCCTCGCCGTGCTCTTCCTGCCGGCCTTCCGGGCGGTCAACCTCAACGCTTTCGGCTCCCCCCTCTCGGCCGAGGCCTTGCAGGCCGACGCCCTCATCCTGCTGCTCAGCCTGCTGCTGGCCCTGCCCGCCTCCCTGCTCCTACGCAGCTCCGCAGGGGCCCTCGGCGCCGCGCTGAGCCCCGGCCTGCTGGCGCTGCTGCTGGCCTGGAGCCTGGCCCCCCCTCCCCCCACCTCAGCCTCTCCCTCCTCCAAGCCCGACCTGGTCCTGGTGGTCATCGACACCCTGCGGGCCGACCACCTGGGCCTCTACGGCTACGAGCGCCCCACCTCGCCCGGCCTGGACGCGCTGGCCGAGCGCTGCATCGTCTACGAGGACGCGCTCAGCACCACCTCCTGGACCCTGCCGGCCTTCGCCAGCCTGCTGACCGGCACCGAGCCCCACCGCCACGGAGCCGGCGTCAACCCCGGCGAGCGCAACACGCAGGCCCCCCTCTCGCCCGCGCTGCCGACCGTAGCCGAGCGCCTCGCCGCCCAGGGCTACCGGACGGGGGCCATCGTCAGCAACCCCTACCTCAAGGCCAGCTTCGGCCTGGGTCGCGGCTTCCAGCACTACGACGACGCGCTGGGCCTCGCCCACATGATGATGCTGCTGCACCCCATCGACCAGCTCCCCTTCCGCGCCATGCCCGACCGCACCTACCGGCTGGCCCCGCGAATGGTGCAGGCCGCGCGCACCTTCTGGGAGCAGACCCAGGGTGGGCCGCGCTTCCTGATGCTGCACCTGATGGACCCGCACAAGCCCTACAACGCCCCGACCGAGGACCAGGCGGCCATCGGCGCGGGCCCCGATCCCGTGATGGACGTCTACGACGCCGAGATCCGCTACGCCGATCGGCACCTCGCCCCCTTCGTCGAGGAGCTGCTCCAGGGCGGCGCCACCGTCCTGATCACCGCCGACCATGGCGAGGAGTTCGGCGACCACCCCGGCGCCTACCCCGATGAGCGCTGGCCCCCCGATGTGCGCCACGGCCACACCCTGTACCAGGAGCAGCTCCACGTCCCGCTGATCGCCTGCGCCCCCAGCGGCGCCGGTGGGCGCACCTCCCGCCCCGTGCGCAGCCTGGACGTCGCCCCGACCCTGGTCGCCCTGGCCGGCGCCGAGCCGCTCCCCCACCAGGGCCAGCCGCTGAGCGAGCTGCTGGGCACGCCCGCCCCCGAGCCCTTGCCTCGTCGGGCCCAGAGCATCCGCTACGGCACCGAGAAGCGCGCCGTCATCGATGTCGACGGCTTCAAGCTGATCGAGAGCCAGCAGGGCGAGGAGCTCTACGCCCTGCCGCAGGATCCCGCCGAGCGCCAGGACCTGGCCGAGGCGCAGGCCGAGCGGCGGGCGGGCCTGCGCGTGCAGCTGCCGGCGCAGGGAGAGGGCGAGGCGGCCGAGATCGACGCCGCCACCCTGGAGGCGCTCAAGGCCGTCGGCTACGTCGACGAGTAGTTGCCCATGGCGCTGAGGCGCCTCCAC
>DDSR01000253.1:0-1025 GCA_002343455.1 Deltaproteobacteria bacterium UBA2385
TCCTTGTCCTTGCCCATGCTGAGCTTGAGCGTGCTCTCGACCGTCTGGCCCGTGGACTGGTCCCGCGCCGAGAGGTTGAGGATGCCCTCGCTGTCGATGTGGAAGGTGACCTCGATCTGGACCTTGCCCTTCTGGGCGGGGCGGATCCCGCTGAAGACGAAGGTTCCCAGCAGCTCGTTGTCCGTCGCGATGCGGCTCTCGCCCTGGTAGATGCGCAGCATGATGGAGCGCTGATCGTCCTTGCTGGTCGTCAGCATCCGGGTCTTGTAGTCCGGCAGCGGCTGGTTCTTCTGGAAGAGCACGTGCATCGAGCCGTCGCGCTTGTTGATGCCGATGGGCATCGGCAGCACGTCGAGCAGGGTGACGTCGTTGTTGCTGGTGCTGGCCAGGCTGTGGGCCATGATGGCCGCGCCGATGGCGACGGCCTCGTCGGGGTGCACACCTTTGGAGGGGGGCTTGCCGGCGAACTCGCTGACGGCCTGCTGCACCAGGGGCATGCGGGACTGGCCGCCGACCAGCAGGACCTCGTCCACCTCGGTGGCGCCGGTGCCCGCTTCCTTGAAGATGCGCTCGCAGGTCTCGACGGTGCGGCGGACCAGGTCGCCGGTCAGCTCCTCCAGCTTCTCGCGGGAGATCTCGATGTCGACGTCCAGCGGCCCCTCCTCGCCCTTGGCGATGTAGGGGATGTGGACCCGCGAGGTCTTCTTGGTGGAGAGCTCGATCTTGGCGGTCTCGGCGGCGTCGCGGATGCGCTGGATGGCGACCCGGTCCCAGGCGAGGTCGATTCCGTGCCGGTTGTGGAACTCCTCCAGGACGTACTGCATCAGCCGATCGTCGAAGTCCACGCCGCCCAGGAAGGTGTCGCCGCCGGTGGCGATGACCTCGAAGATGCGGTCCTTGATGTCGATGACCGAGATGTCGAAGGTGCCGCCGCCCAGGTCGTAGACGGCGATGCGCTGGCTGAGGTTCTTGCCGAGGCCGTAGGCCAGGGCCGCCGCGGTCGGCTCGTTCAGGATGCGCAGCAC
>DDSR01000253.1:1046-11320 GCA_002343455.1 Deltaproteobacteria bacterium UBA2385
GGCCGGCACGGTGATGACGGCCTGGTCGACCTCCTGGCCCAGCGAGTCCTCGGCCACCTCCTTGATGCGGCGCAAGATGGCGGCGCTGATCTGCTCCAGGGTGAAGACCTGGTCCTTGACCTTGATCAGCACCTCGGAGTTGTCGCCCTCGAGCATCTCGTAGGTGAAGACCTGGCGCACCTTGTCGATGGTCTTGCTGTGGAAATTGCGCCCGATCAGGCGCTTGGCCGCCATGACCGTGTTGGAGGGGTTGAGCTGCGCCTGGCGCTTGGCCTCGTGTCCGACCAGGCGGTTGCCCTTGTCGTCGATGGCGAAGACCGAGGGGATGGTCGTGTTCCCCCCGCGCTGCGTGATCACCCGCGGCCGCGAGCCGTCCATGACGGCAGCACAGCTGTTGGTGGTTCCCAGGTCGATTCCGATGGCCTTTCCCATGATTCCGGATCCTTTGGGCTGCGGACCTTCCAGACGAGGCGCGGCATGTCTACCATGAGCCGAAAGAGCACGTCAAACACGGGCTAGTCAGCGGGGTTCGGGGCAGGCTAACGCAGGCGTGCAGGAGGCGATGGTCATGGCGTCGGACGAGCAGGGAAACGAGCAGGGAAGGGGGATGTCATTGGCGGCTCGACTTCGGGCCGCGGTGGATCAGCGCATCGACGCCTCGCGGCGCGAGGAGGAGGCGCGGCGCGCGCGACTGGAGCGGGCCCGACGCGCCCGGGCCGAGCTGTTGCGCGACCTGGCCACCTTCTTTCGAGCCTTCGGGCACGGCAAGACCAGCTCGACCGAGGACCAGGTCGCCCTGCGCTTCGAGGGGCGCTCGCTGCGCTTCGAGGCGCACGGCGACGCCGACGAGGTGCGGGTCGTCGGCGACGGCGTGCCCGAAGGGGCGCGGCTCAGCCGCAACGAGGAGCTGGGCCGCTGGGGCCTGCACATGCCCGGGCTCGCGCCTCGCCTGCTCTTCGACGCAGGCCTGGAGGAGCTGATCGCCCGGGCCTTCGAGCTGCGCCCCTCGGCGGTCCCCGAGCCCGGCCTGTCGACAGAGGTCAGCGCCGGTCGCGAAGCGTCAAACCCGGCTCCAGGCCGCCGGGGCCGCTCCCTGTGAGGGCGCGTCCGGGTCGGCGACCAGCATGATCTTGCTGTCCTCGCGGCTGCGGCTGCGGTCGACACCCGGCGCGGCCTCGGACAGGGGCATGCGGTGCGAGATGAGCGCCCCGAGGTCCAAGACCCCGTGCTCCATCATGCGGACGATCTGCGGGTAGACGCCGCCGCCGGCGTGGCCGCGGGCCCCGACGATCTTGCTGGCGCCGCTGACCAGCACGTCCAGCATGACCGGGGCGCGCTCGCCGGTGCGGCCCAGGTAGACGACCTTGCCCCCGGGGGCCAGGGCCTGCTCGATCTCGGGCATGGTCTGGATGGCGGCGCCGGCGGCCTCGACGACCATGTCCGAGCCCCAGCCGTCGCTGAGCTCGCGCATCAGGGCCGAGGGGCTGCTGCCGCCGTCGCGGGCGAGGGTGATCGGGTTGTAGGCCTGGTCGGCGCCCAGGCGCAGGGCGGCGTCCAGGCGCGCCTGCGAGACGTCGAAGGCGATGATGGTGGCGGCGCCGGTGGCCCGGGCCAGGGCGATGGCGCCCAGGCCGATCGGCCCGCAGCCGAAGACGGCGACGTGGCTTCCCGGGATCATCCCGCCCGCCGAGACGAACATGCCGTTGTAGGAGCAGCCGACTGGCTCGACCAGGGCCCCGTGCTCGCAGGCGGCCTGGGCGCTGCCCAGCTTGTCGGCGAGGCGGTTGAGCGACCAGCAGTGGCGCTCGTGGACCTGGACGTACTCGGCGTAGGCCCCGTGGCTGCTGAAGCCGACCATGTCCAGGCGCACGCACTGGTTGAACATGCCCTTGCGGCAGGCCTCGCAGACCCCGCAGTAGAGCATGCCCTCGGCCGTGACGAGGTCGCCCTCGCGCAGGTTGCGCACGCCCGCGCCGACGGCGACGACGTCGCCGGCGTACTCGTGGCCCAGGATGCAGGGGAAGCTGGCCGGGCCCGAGAAGATCATGTAGCCCTGGGCGTCGGTCTCGATCGCGTGCGTGTCCGAGCCGCAGACGCCGCAGGCCCGCACGCGCACGACCACCTCGCCCGCGCCGGGGCTGGGGTCGGGCACGACGACGGGCTCCAGCCGGGGGTTCTTGAAGACGTGGCAGGCCATCCGGGCCTTGCCCGCCTTTGTCTCGGCCGGGGTGATGGCGTAGCCCGGGCGGGGGCTCCAGTCGGCGACCAGCTTGATGGCGTGCACGGTCAGGCTCCTTGGCGGCGGCGGCGCAGCACGACCTCCTGGATGGCGCGGTCGCTGGCCTTGGTGACGGTGAGGACGAAGTCCTCGGCGGTGACGAGCTCTCCGGGGCGAGGCACCCGCCCCAGGGTCGCCAGTATGTACCCGGCCAGGGTGGCGTAGTCACCGTCGGGCAGGACGAAGCCGCAGGCCTGGAGCAGGTCGTCCGCCTCGGCCCGCCCGGTCGCGGTCCACTCCTTCTCGCCGGTGCGCCGGACCACGTCGAGGTCGCGGTCGCTCTCGTCCTGGATCTCGCCGACGATCTCTTCCAGCAGGTCCTCGATCGTGATGATGCCCACCGCGCCGCCGTACTCGTCGACCGCGATGGCCATGTGGGCGCGCTGGCGGCGCATGTCGACCAGCAGCTCGTCCACGCGCTTGGACTCCGGCACGAACATGCAGGGCCGCATCGACTCGCCGACCGCCTGGGTCCAGTCCTTGGAGGCCAGCACGTCCTGGTGCAGCACCACCCCGACGATCTGGTCGATCCGGTCACGGTAGACCGGCAGCCGCGAGTGGCCGGAGATGGCCATCCTGCGGGCGACCTGGGACAGCGTCGTGCTGCTGCTGACCGCCACGACCTCGATCAGGGGCTTCATGGCGTCTTCGACCACCGACTCGGTGAACTGGAAGACCCGCCGGATCAGGGCCCGGTCGACCGGGCGCAGCGCGTCCTCGCCCTCGCCGCCGCTCTCGCCGACGTGGGAGGCCTCCAGCAGCAGGCGGATCTCCTCGCGGGTGGCGGCCGGGCGGGTCTGGCCGGGGCCGGCGCCGAAGAGGGTGGCCAGCTTCTCGAAGAGCACCAGGGCCGGGGCGAAGACCCAGCTCAGACCCTTCAGGGGCCAGACGACCAGCGGCGCCAGCCGGTCGGCGTGGTGCTGGTAGATGGCCTTGGGGACCAGCTCGCCGAAGGTCAGGGTGATCGGCCAGAAGAAGAGCACCGCCCAGGCCTCGGGCAGGCCCAGCAGGCGGGCGACCAGGATGGCCGAGATGGTGGCGCCGCTGATGGTGGCGAGGTTGGTGCCGATCAGGCAGGTCCCCAGCAGCCAGGTGGGGCGCTCCAGCATGGTGAGGGCGAGGCTCGCGCCCTTGCCGCCGCGCTGGGCCTCGGTCCGCAGCTGGTGCCGATCGGCCGAGACGACGGCGATCTCCGAGCCCGAGAAGAAGCCCTCGGCGAGCACGCAGCCGGCCAGCACGGCGAGGAGGAGGCCCGTGCTCATCATCGCGCCGTCCGGCGGGCGGCGAGGTCCTCGGCCGCGGTCTCGTCGTCGCGCGGGGGCGAGCCGGGCAGGCGCACGCAGACTTCGGTGATGCGGCGGCCCTCCATGCCGCGCACGATGAAGCGCAGCCCCTCCCACTCGACCTCTTCGCCCTTGGCCGGCACCCGGCCGACCTGGTCCAGCAGGAAGCCGGCGACCGTGTCGTACTCGCCCTCGGGCAGGGCTCGCCCGAAGCGCTCCTCGAAGTCGTCGACGTCCATGTTGCCGCGGATGGTGTAGACCCCCTCCACAAGGCGGGTCACGTCGACGGGCAGCTCGTCGCCCTCGTCCAGCAGCTCGCCGACCAGCTCGGCCAGCAGGTCGTCCAGGGTCACGAGGCCGACGACGTTGCCGTGCTCGTCGACCACCATCGCCAGGTGGAAGCGCTCGGCCCGGAACTCGGCCAGCATCTCCTCGGCCCGCTTGCTGGTCGGCACGAAGTGGGCCGGACGCAGCAGCTTCTGGATCTGGCGGGGGGTCAGGGGCAGGTCGCGGGGGTCGCGCGGGCCGGCCTCGGCCTCGCGAAACTGGCTGGCGAACTGCGGCAGCAGGTCCTTGACCACCAGGATGCCGATGACGTTGTCGGGGCGGGCCTGCCAGATGGGGACCCGGCTGTGGCCGGCCTCGCGGAGCTGGTCGAGCAGCTCGGGCCAGGGGGTGGTCAGCGAGAAGCTGACCACGTCGGGCCGCGGGGTCATCAGGCGGCTGACCTGCAGGTCGCCGAACTCGAAGACCTTCTGGATCATCTCCTCTTCCATCGGGCCGACCGCGCCGGCCACCCGGCCCTCCTCCAGCAGCGAGAGGAGCTGGGCCTCGCGCATGGCCGCGTGGCTGCGGGCGCCGCTGCCTCCGGTGGCCAGCAGGAAGAGGTTGGCGATGTGGGTGAGCAGCCAGCGCAGGGGGCTGACGAAGAGCGAGAAGTAGACCAGGGGAGGGGCCACCACCGGGGCGAGGTGGCGGTTGAAGCGCAGCGCCAGCGACTTGGGCAGGACCTCGCCGAAGATGAGCAGGGTTGGCGCGACCAGGGCGATGGTGAGCCAGGGGTGGCCAGGGAAGAGCCCGGCGACGAGGCCGGCGGTCACCGTCGAGAGCAGGACGTTGACGAACTCGTTGCCGATCAGCAAGGCGGCCAGGGTGCGGCGCGGCTCCAGCAGCAGGCGGTCGACCGCGCTGGCCTCGCCGTTGCCGGCCAGGGCCCGGCGGTCCATCGGCTGGAGGCTGAAGAGGGCGGTCTCGGAGCTGGAGAAGAAGCTGGAGAACAGCAGCAGCACCAGGCAGCCCACCAGGGTCGGCAGCACGGCGACCGGCTGGGCGGGCGCGGCCCCCTCGGTCGCGGCCAGCGCGCCGGCCGAGGCGCCCAGGACCAGCATCAGCCCAGGCCTCACCGAGGCACCCCGGGCTCGGGGAAGTGCGAGAACAGCGGCGCCGGCCAGCCCTGCTGCCCGAAGAGCAGCGCGGTCCGGGCGGTGGTCTGTCCGATGCGGGTCAGGCGTAGCCCCAAGGACCGGCCCAGGTCGAGCAGCTCGTCGCGCGCGGCCGGGGAGGCCGTGAAGAGCAGCTGGTAGTCCTCGCCGAAGGCCACCGCCTGGGAGAGGGCGCGGGGGTCCTGGGGGTCGAGGCTCTCGTGCAGGGGCAGCAGCGAGGGATCGACCTGCGCCCCCAGCCCCGAGGCCGCGCAGAGGCGGGCCAGGTCGGCGGAGAGCCCGTCGGAGAGGTCCATCATGGCGCTGGCCAGCCCGGCCTGCGCGAGGCGGGGCCCCAGCTCCAGCGGAGGCTCGGGGCGCCGCCACCAGGCGAGGCCCGCCGGATCGTCGTCGAAGAAGCCGGCCGCCGCCGCGCCCAGAGTGCCGCTGACCCAGATGTCCTGGTCCGGGCGGGCGCCGGAGCGGGCGATCACGGGGTCGCCCTGGCCGGTCCCGGCCTGACCAGCCATCGTCAGGCTGAGGGTGATCGGGCCGGTGCTGCCGGTGGTGTCGCCGCCGACGAGGACGGCGCCGCAGCGGGCCAGCCCGGCGCCCAGGCCGCGGGCGAAGGCGTCGACCCAGGCGCGCGGGATCGACGCCGGCAGCGACAGGCCCAGCAGGGCCCAGGTCGGGCGGCAGCCCATCGCCGCGATGTCCGAGGCGTTGACGGCGACCAGCTTGGCGCCGACGTCCTCGGCCTCGCAGCGTCGGTCCCAGTGGACCCCCTCGACCATGATGTCGACCGTGACCACCTGCCCGGCCTGGATCAGGGCCGCGTCATCGCCCGGCACCGCCGCCGGGTGGACCGGTGGGCGGTGTCGACCGAGCGGCGGGCAGTGGGCCAGGACCGTCGCGATGATGGAGGCCTCTTGTGGAGGCTCGGGGTCGTTGGGTTCTTCGGGCATGGCAGAGGCGGACGTTAGCACGTTGTCCGCAGGCTTGGGAACCCGCCGGTCAGGGGCCCGTCTCGGGCTGCCACAGCTCGATGCTGCTCGGACCGATGGTCAGGACCAGCATCTGACGCTGGATCTCGCGGTCCTCTCCGAAGCCGATGGCGCCGGTGGCGGCCTCGCTCAGCCGCACCTTGCCGAGCTGGGAGCGGATCTCCTCCCGGTCGCTGCCCCCGGCCTGCACCGCGGCCGAGACCACCCGGGTGGTGTCGTAGACCACCGCGTCGAGCAGGGCGGGTTCGCGGTTGAAGCTGCCCTCGTACATCGAGACGAAGGCGGCGGTGGCGGGGCTGCCCTGGTCGGGGAGGAAGGCGTCGACGAAGACGGCGCCACGCATGTACTCGGCCCCCTCGTCCACGACGGCGGGGTTGTTCCAGCCGTTGAGCCCCAGCAGCAGCAGGCCGTGCCCGCCGAACTGCGGGCGGAAGCTGCCGACCGGGAACTCCTCGTAGGCCAGGGCGCTGGCCACCAGGGTCGCCCGCCGGAAGCTGTCCGGCAGGAAGAGGGCGTCGAAGTCGATCGTGGGCGGGTCTGCCTTGCCCTTCTCGGGGCGGGCCCCGTGCTTCTGGCCGAGCAGCCGGGCCTCGTCCCGCAGATCCTTGTCGTCGGGGGCGTAGGGCACGACATGGGGCACGCTGCCCCCTCGGCGGGTGACCGCCGAGACGAACAGGTCGCGGGCGTTGTCGCCGTAGCTGGTGCGGGGGTGCAGGATCCCGAAGCGGCGCAGGCCTCGCCCGTCCATCGCGTGCGCGACCAGGGCCTCGATCTGGGCCTGCATCGAGAGGAAGCCGCCGAAGAGGAACTCGCCTCCGGCGGTGGGCTCCCCGGACTGCGTGAAGGAGATCAGGGGGACGCCCAGGCCCTGGGCGATGGGCGAGACCGCGGCGACCTCGTCCCGGTGCAGGGGCCCCAGGATGGCCACGCAGCCCTTGACCAGGACCAGCTCTTCGACGGCGGCCTTGGCCTTGTCGGCGCTGTTGTGGGTGTCGACGAAGACCAGCTCCATCGCCCCGCCGGTCTGCGTGTTGGCCAGGGTGATGGCCTCCTTGATCCGCGCGGCCGCCTGGGCCAGCTCGCCGCTGAGCGGCAGCAGCACGCCGACCCGACCCGCGACGGTCGGATCCTTGGCCTCGGCCCGCTTCAGCAGCCAGCGGGCCTGCTCGGCCTCGGGCGTGTCCGGCCAGCTGCCGATCAAGCTGGTCGCCTGGCGGGCGGCGTCCTCGGGCTGCCCCTTGCTGAGCGAGGCCCGCACCCGGACCAGGGCGGAGGCCTGCGGAGGCAGGGGCTTGCCCTGCGGATCGAGGGTCGGAGGAGCCTCGACCCGCCCGCCCTCGGTCAGCAGGTCGGCCAGCACCATCCGGAGCCGATCCTGGACCTGGGGGTCGTCCTCGGCCAGCTCCACCGCCTGGGCGGCCATCTCGCGCACCTTGCGGGTGACGGTGCCGTCGCTGACCGCGGCTCGCGCCAGGATGCGCAGCCGGTCGGCCCGCATCGTGGCGGGGGCGAGGCTGGGATCCTTGAGCTGGATCGTCGCCAGGGTGTTGCCGGAGAGGGCGCTCTGGGCGTCGACCAGGGCCATGCCGAGCACGGCGGCGTCCTTCAGCTCGTGGCTGGGGTGGTCCAGGGCGGCGGCCTCGAACCAGCCCCGGGCGACCGCGTCGTCGCCGGCCAGCCGGCGCTGCTCGCCCGCCCAGACCTTGGCCCATGGCAGGACCTCGGGCGAGGGGGAGCCGGACAGGTAGCGCTCCAGCGAGGCGATCGCCGCGGCCCGGTCGGTGGCGGCGGTGGCCTCGGCCTGCTCGATCAGCTGGGGGGCTTGGGGGCCCTTGTCGCGGCGCGCGCCCGTCAACAGCAGGGCCAACAGCAGCAGGGTCGCCGGGCGGCGGCTGGGCGTGGGGCCCTTCAAGCTCATCCTCTTCGCTCCTTCAGGAGGGCCTCGAAGGCCTCGCGGCGTGGGTGGGCGGTGGCGCTGAGTCGCGAGGCCAGCTCGCCGAGCAGGCGGCGCTCGGGCTCGCCGAGCTGCTCGGGGACCTCGACCACCACGCGGTAGTGCAGGTCGCCGCGGCCGTTGGCGCCGGGGGAGGGCAGGCCCCGACCGCCCAGGCGGAAGGTCTGACCGGAGGGGGTGCCCGGGGGCACGCGGATGGCGGTCGTCCCGTCCAGGGTGGGCACCAGCACATCGGCGCCCAGGGCGGCTTCGGTGAAGGTGATGGGCACCTCGCAGAGCAGGTCGGAGCCCCGCCGGTGAAAGAGCTCATGCTCCATCACCTCGATCAACACGTACAGGTCGCCGGGCTTCCCCCCGCCGCGCCGCGGCAGGTTGCCCTTGGCCCGCAGCTTCAGCTTCTGCCCGGTCGCCACCCCCGCCGGGATGTGCACCTTCAGCGTGTCGCTGGTCTCGACCCGGCCCTTGCCCTCGCAGCTGGTGCAGCGCTTGACGATGATGTGGCCTCGGCCATCGCAGCGCGGGCACTCGGTCTTGAGCAGGCGCCCGCCGGTGCGGCCCTCGCCGGCGCACTGGTCGCAGACCCGGCTGCCCTCGCCCGGCTCGGCGCCGGAGCCCTGGCAGCGTCGACAGGGGCCGACCCGCCGCACCTCGATCGTGCGCTCGGTGCCCAGCGCCGCCTCTTCCAGGCGGATGCCGAGCTGGTAGCGCAGGTCCTCGCCCCGCTCGGGGGCCGGTCGACGGCGGAAGATGCCGGCCAGGGCCTCGCCCACGACCACCGAGACGTCCTCGGGCGTGGGCGGGCGCCCGTCGGGGCGGAAGAAGGGGCCCAGCCGGTCGTAGCGGTTGCGCTGCTCGGGGTCGCCCAGGACCTCCCAGGCCTCCATCACCTCGCGGAAGCGCCGCTCGGCGTCGGGATCGTCGGGGTTGCGATCCGGGTGGTACTGCATCGCCAGGGCGCGGAAGGCCTTCTTGAGGTCCTCGGGCCCGACGGAGCGCTCCACTCCCAAGATGGCGTAGTAGTCCCGACGCGACACGGTCTGCTCCTGATTGGTTGCGGAGCTATCGCATCGCCGGGGGCGGTGCTCACCCTCAGTCGTCTTGCGAGTCGTCGTCTTCGAGGTCGTCGTCGTCCTGGAGCTCGTCCTCGTCGTTGAGCCGCCCGGCCACCTGCTCGCGAAGGCCGCCGTAGATCGCGTCGGCCAGCCGCTGCGCCGAGGCGAAGAGGTCGTCGTGGGCCCCGCGGATCAGCTCCAGGTCGGTCCCGTCCATGGCGTCTTCGGCCGCGCCCAGGGCTTCGCGGACCAGGTCGGCGTCCTCGGGGTCGAGGTTCCCGCCGAACTCGTCGAAGCTGCGCGAGGTGTTGTAGATGAGCCCGTCGAGCTGGTTCTTGGCCTCGGCCACCTCGCGGCGGCGCTTGTCGTCGGCGCGGTAGGCCTCGGCCGAGCTGATCATCTCGTTGACCTCGCCGTCGGAGAGGCCGCTGTTGCTGACCACCCGCAGCGACTGCGCCCGGCCCGTGCCCAGGTCGCGCGCGCGCACCTGGATGATGCCGTTGGCGTCGATCTCGAAGGTCACCTCGATCTCGGGCACGCCGCGGGGGGCCGGCGGCAGGCCCTGCATCTCCAGCTTGCCCAGGGACTTGTTGTCCCCGGCCATGTCGCGCTCGCCCTGCAGGATGTGCACCCGGACCAGGTCCTGGTTGTCGGCCGCGGTCGTGAAGACCTTGGACTTGCGGCAGGGGATGGTCGTGTTGCGGGGGATGATCGGCTCGGTCAGGCCGCCGGCGATCTCGATGCCCAGGGTCAGGGGCGTCACGTCCAGCAGCAGGACGTCCTTGACCTCGCCCTGCAGGACGCTGGCCTGGATGGCCGCGCCGATCGCCACGACCTCGTCGGGGTTGATCCCGCGCTCGGGCTCCCGCCCGAAGATCTCGCGGACCTTCTCCTGGACCTTGGGCATGCGGGTCATGCCGCCGACCAGCAGGACCGCGTCGAGCTCGCGTCGCTCCAGCCCGGCGTCGCTCAGGCAGCGGCGGCAGGGCTGGTCCAGCCGGTCGATCAGGTCCTTGGCCATCGCCTCGAGCTCGGTGCGGCTGAGGTTGAGGATCAGGTGGACCGGGCCCTTCGGGGTGCTGGTGATGAAGGGCAGGTTGATGTCGGTCTCGGTCGCCGTGGAGAGCTCGTGCTTGGCCTTCTCGGCGGCCTCCTTGAGGCGCTGCATCGCGACCCGCTCGCCCCGCAGGTCGATGCCGTGCTCCTTCTGGAACTCGGTCAGCATCCACTCCACGATGCGGGCGTCGAAGTCCTCGCCGCCCAGGAAGGTGTCGCCGTTGGT
>DDSR01000451.1 GCA_002343455.1 Deltaproteobacteria bacterium UBA2385
GCAGGGGGCCGAGGTGCTGCTCTTCGACCTCGCCGGGGCGGGCTCGACGGGCTGAGTCTCGCAGGGCGGGGATGTCGCAATTTCCCTCTTCGTCGGGCAGGGCAGGCGTGGCGGGACTATGCTGCCGGCCTCTCTCACCCGGACCAATCCCCGATGCGGCTCGCTCCCAGTCTTGTCCTGGCCCTCGTCCTCGCCCTCTCCTCCTCGCCTGCCCAGGCCGGTCGGCTGGAGCGGGTCCTCGCCCAGGAAGGCAGCCTGGACAAGAAGGACATGACCCTCCCCAACGGGGAGTTCGCCGACGTCTTCCCCGTCGAGCTGGTGGCCGGCAGCCGGGTCCTGATCGAGATGCAGAGCAAGAAGCTGGACACCTTCCTGGTGATCAAGTCGCCCGCCGGCAACATCCTGGAGAACGACGATCTGGACGGGGACAACCGCCAGTCGCAGATCGACTTCATCGCCGAGGAGTCGGGCACCTGGCTGGTGTACGCCACGACGGCGGCGGCGGGCGAGCGCGGCACCTACAGCCTGCGCGTGTCTGCGGACGGCAGCGGTGGTGGTGCGGGTGGGCAGGGCGGCGGCGGGGCGGCCTCCGGCGCGACGGCCCTCAGCCTGGGCAGCCCGGTGCAGGGAGTGCTGCAGGCCGGGGACTCGACCCTCTCCAACGGGGAGTGGGTGGACAGCTACACGGTCGAGCTGCAGGCCGGGCAGAACCTGGTGCTGGAGATGACGGCGACCGAGCTGGACACCTATGTCGGGCTGCGCTCGCCCTCGGGCGCGGTTGATGGCAACGACGACCACGGCGGCGTCCGCAACCACTCCCGCCTGGAGCGCGCGGTCGAGGAGAGCGGCGTCTGGACCGTCTACGCGACCACCTACCAGGCCGGCCAGGGCGGCAGCTACACGCTGGTGGCCCAGGCCGGCGGAGGGCAGGGCGGCTCCTCCTCGGGTGGACCGGAGCGCTGGTCGGGCAGCCTCGCCACGGGGGACGCGGTCCTCTCCAGCGGCGAGTTCGCCGACGTGGTCAAGGTGCAGGGCCAGGCCGGGGAGCGCTGGGTCGTCGATCTGCGCTCGACGGCCTTCGACCCCTTCCTGATCATCAAGGGCCCCGACGGCACCCAGCTCGAGAACGACGACTTCGAGGGCGCCGGGGATCGATCGCTGATCGACCTGACCCTGCCGGCCAGCGGCCTCTGGACCATCGCCGCTACGACCTACCAGGCTGGCCAGGGCGGCGCCTACGACCTGACGCTGCGGCGCCTCTCCAGCGAGCAGGCCGCCGGCGGGACCCAGCGCATCACGGGGACGCTGGCCGCTGGCGACACCCAGCTGGGCAGCGGCGAGTGGTTCGACCAGACCACCTTCGAGGGCCTGCCGGGCCAGAAGGTCACGATCGACCTGCGGGGCTCCTTCGACACCTACCTGGGCCTGGTCGGACCGGGCGGCTTCCAGGTCGAGAACGACGACGGCGAGTCCAACACCCACAGCCGGATCGAGGCCGTCCTGAGCGAGGCGGGCACCTACCGGGTGGTGGCCACCAGCTACGGCGCCGGGCAGGGCGGGGCCTACACGCTGGACATCGCCCAGGAGAGCGCCCAGGGCGAGGCCGCCGCCCAGCGCGACGTGGCCGTGCTGACCCCCGGCGCCCAGGTCTCGGGGCAGCTCCAGGAGGGCGATCTGACCCTGGACAGCGGCGAGTTCCAGGACGTCTACGTGATCGAGGTGCAGGCCGGCCAGGAGATCTCGGTCGCGGTGGGATCGACCGAGTTCGACACCTACCTGGCCCTGGGCCTGCCCGACGGCACCTTCGTCCAGAACGACGACTGGGAGGGTCGCGGAGACCTCTCGCGGGTCGACCTCGTGGCGCCCGAGACCGGGCGCTACCGGGTCTTCGTGACCTCCTACCGGGCCGGGTCGGCCGGGGCCTACGAGGTGCTGGCCGAGATCCGGGCGGCGCCTTCCTTCGCCGGTGTGCCGACCGTGCCGCGGGGCGAGGGTCGCACCTTTGGACTGTTCATGGGCATCTCCGACTACCCGGTCGGCGGACCGACGGACCTGAACTTCACGGCTGACGACGCCCGCGCCATGTACGCGGGAATGCAGTCGATCGGCATGGCGGCGGGCGACGGGCGGCTGCTGGTCGACTCGCAGGTCACGCGGGCCGCGATGGAGGGCGCGGTCCGGGAGCTGGCGGGACAGATGGGCCCCAAGGACCGGCTGGTCTTCTTCTACTCGGGCCACGGAGGCCGGGTGGATCGCACGAGCCCGCAGCCCGCCGACCCGGATGGCTACGACGAGACCCTGGCCTTGTACGACGGCGAGGTGCGCGACGACGAGGTCGCTGAGCTGATGTCGGCGGTGACGCAGGGCACGGTGCTGATGGTGCTGGACTCCTGCTTCAGCGGCGGCTTCAGCAAGGACGTCATCAACCAGCCCGGGCGGATGGGTCTGTTCTCCTCGCACGAGGACGTGACCTCGGCCGTGGCGATGAAGTTCCGGGCCGGCGGCTACCTCGCCCGCTTCATGGTCGAGGCCCTGGGCGAGCGGCTGGCGGACGCCGACAGCGACGGGGCGCTGACGGCGCTGGAGCTCTCGCAGTACCTCTACGAGCGCTACCGCAGCGACGTGAAGTCCGTGCCCCAGGAGAAGTCCGGCGCCTACGCCGACGTGGTCATGACCGGCCAGAACCTGGGCTACCAGCAGATCATCGTCGACCGTGGCGGGGTCGGGCCCTCCCAGGTGCTCTTCGCCTGGTAGGGGCTCGGCCGACCAGAGCCTGCTCAGCCGTCGCTGACCACCCTCCCGTCGGCCAGCGCCACCCGGCGGTCGGCGCTGCGGGCGATGTCCGGGTCGTGGGTGACCATCACGATGGTGCGCCCGGCCCGGTGCAGCTCCCGGAACAGCTCCAGCACGGCGGCGCCCGAGCTGCTGTCCAGGTTGCCGGTGGGCTCGTCGGCCAGGATCACGGCCGGGTCGCTGACCAGGGCCCGAGCCACGGCGACCCGCTGGCACTGGCCGCCGGAGAGCTCGCCAGGCTTGTGGTTGGCCCGGTCGCCCAGGCCGACCCGCTCCAGGGCTGCGCGTGCGCGGGCGAGGCGCTCGGGCCGGGAGACGCCGGCGTAGCGCAACGGCAGGGCGACGTTCTCGTCGGCCCGCAGGCCGGGCAGCAGGTTGAAGGCCTGGAAGACGAAACCAAGCCGGCGGTTGCGCACCCGGGCGAGGGCCAGGTCGTCGAGCTTCTCGACCGGCTGACCGTCCAGCAGGTAGCTACCCGAGCTGGGGCGGTCGAGCAGGCCCAGGATGGCCAGCAGGGTCGACTTGCCCGAGCCGCTGGGGCCGATCAAGGCCACCCACTCGCCCTGCCGCACCTGCAGATCGACCCGGTCCAGCGCCAGCAGGGGCCGCTCGCCCATCGGGTAGGCGCGCACCAGCTCGCGGGCGTCGATGACCGTCGTCGGTATGGAGGGGGGAGGGGAAGCAGGTGCGCTCACGGGGCGGGTCTATCGTCCTCCCCCCGCTCCCGGGTCATCGCCAGCCCGCCGGGTGGGTGGGCAGGTCCTTCCTGCCTCTCTTCTGACCTGCGTTCGCAGCGCGCCGCTCTCCTGGCGTCGTGGCTGTGCCACACACATGGCCGCCTCGGGACAGCCGGTCGGACCGTTCCCCGCCATCAGAGGGTGTTGACCATTGGCTTTGGCACGTACCGAAATGTGGACCAGAAGGGCCTTCTGGCCGAGATTTGCCCGGACTGGCTGAGGAAGGCAGGAAGAGAGGAAGGCAGGACTTTCCTTTCCACTTCGCTTGTGGCTGCCCGCCCTCTCGCCCGGCTTGCTTCCTGCATTCCTCCTCTCCTGCTTTCCTGATGGCTGGGCCAACTTTGGAGCGCTGAACCCCCAGACTCTGCAGTCGTTGTCCGGTCAACACCCAGTCAGGAAAGCAGGGAACAAATCGGTGGGCGCTACGTCCGCTTGACTCAAGCCGCCCACCGTCGTCAGGCGGAAAGCAGGTGGGACCGCGACATCGAGGGCCGTCATCCGGAGTGGAGCATCAGGGTTGGATAGACGCGCTTCATGCTCCTCCTCCTCTCCCTGCTGCTCCCTCGGGCCTTCGCGGCGCCTCTGACCCTCGCCGACGCGCTGGCCGAGGCGATGGAGGGCAACATCACCCTGCGGCGGGTGACCCTGGACGTGCAGCGGGCCGAGGCCGGGCTGCTGGCGGCGCGGGGCGGCTTCGACCCGACGCTGAATGCCTCGGTCGAGACGGGGGCCTCGCGCAGCCCCTCGAACAGCGTGCTGGACGGCAGCGCCGAGGTCTCCACCCGCAGCGTGGGCTGGGGGGCGGCGGTCAGCCAGCTCCTGCCGACCGGCGGCACGGCCAGCCTCTCCTGGCAGGAGCTCCGCAGCAGCTCGGACTCGGCGGCGACGGTGCTGGAGCAGTCGACCAGCGCGGGCGCCGCCCTCAGCGTTCGCCAGCCCCTGCTGGACGGGCTGGGACCGCTCTCCACCCGGGCCGAGCTGCGGTCCGCCCAGCGCAGCCTCGCCGACGCCCGCCTGGGCTGGCGAGGGGCGGCCGAGGCCGTCGCCAGCGAGGTCAGCGCGGCCTACTGGGGCCTGGTGGCCGCCCGCGAGCAGCTCGTCCTGGCCCGGCGCTCGCAGGAGATCGCCGAGCAGGAGCTGGCCGACACCCAGGGCCGCTTCGCCGAGGGCTTCGTCGGCTCGGGACCGGTGCTGCAGGTGCAGCGGGCCGTGGGCGTCGCCCGGCAGGCGGTCGTGGTGGCCGAGGCCGAGCTGGCGGGCAGCGAGGCGCAGCTCGCCGCGGTCCTGGGCCGGCCCCTGGTCGGGCGCAGCTCGATCGAGCCGGTCGACCGCCCGGTCGTGCCGCAGGTCGACCCGGTGCTGGAGCAGGCCCTGGTCTCGGCCCGCCAGGGCAACGCCGACTGGCTGCGGGCGGGCCTCTCCCGCGAGCAGGCCGCCGACTCGGCCCGCCAGGCCCGGCAGGGGGCGCTGCCGGACCTGGGGCTCAGCGGCAGCCTGGGCTGGAGCGGGCTGGACGGCGATCCCGCGCAGGCCCGCCGCGGCGTGACCGAGGGCAGCTACCGGGCCTGGGCGATCGGCGCCGACCTGAGCCTGCCGCTGCTGGGGAGGGCCAGCATCGCCGCCCTGCGCGACGCCCGCGCCGCCGATCGGCAGGCCGAGCTGGACCTGGAGCTGGCCGAGCAGAGCCTGATCCTGTCGGTGGAGGAGGCCGTGCGCGCCGTCGTCCGCGACCGGTCGAGGGAGGCGCTCGCCGGCCAGACCCTGGAGGCCGCCCGCGCCGCCCTGGCCGCCGAGCAGGAGCTGCTGGCCGAGGGCCGCGGCGCCACCCGCGACGTGATCCTGGCCCTGGAGGATCTGGACGCCGCCCAGGTCGGCCGCCTGCAGGCCGAGATCGATCTGCAGGCCAGCCTGCTGGAGCTGGCCCGGGTCCAGGGGCGGCTGCTCAGTCTGCTGGGGCTGCCGGAGAGCTGAGTCACATGGCCCGCAGCGCGGTGGCCCTTGGATGCCCGTTGGATGGTGCTCTCCTGGGACCCGGACCTGCCGGGCGCCCCCTTCCTTACCAGGCCGCGCCGTACCACAGGTAGGCGATGCCCTCCCCGTAGAAGGTGCCCCGGGACGGTCCGGCGGCCATCCAGTCGTCAAAGCCGTCCCCGTTCAGGTCCAAGTCCGTGAGCAGCGATTGCCACGAGGCGTTGTTCCCCAGGGAGTCATGTCCCTCGCCCATGACCTCCACCTTGGCGTCGTCCGGGTGAACGGTCCCCGTGGGCACCGGACCCTGAAAGACGAACAGGCTCCCTCGGCCGTAGTTGGCGGGGTTGGAGTCGTCCGAGTTGGCGCCGACGACGATCAGCTCGCGGTGTCCGTCGCCGTTGATGTCGCCGCCGTCCTGGATCCCCAGTCCAATGTCTTCGTCCGGCTGGCCTTGCTTCATCACCACCAGGCTGGCCACGTCCATCACCCCGCTGGAGCCCGAGAGCAGTTCGCCCGGCATCACATAGGCACGGCCGGAGCCGTTCTCGTCGTTGTCGACATACTTGGCGCAGGCCAACAGCTCCGCCCGCCCGTCGCCGTCCAGGTCCTTGCTGGCGATCAGACTATAGCCGAAGTACCCCGCATACACATCTTCGCCGACCACATGGGCGTCGGCGTCGGCGTCGACACGATCCTGGTCGAATGGCCCCAGGAAGACAAAGACCTCCCCCGGACCCGAGTTCGCGGACGCCCCACCGCCGGTCAACGCGGCCATCGATAGATCCGGGATGCCATCGCCGTCCAGATCTCCGGCGGTCACCCCGCGGGGGGTCGTTCTCGACCGCTCCACACGCAGGAAGATGTCCTGTTCGCCCAGCTCTCGAGCCCCCAGGTTCGAACCGTCCACCACCATGACGCCGCCGTTGATGCCATCCTGCCCGAATCCCATCACCAGATCAGGGAGGTCGTCGCCGGTAAGGTCATCCGTCAGGCGCACCTGGTTGATTGAATGTCCCGTCCCCTCCCATGTCAGTGGGCCTGAAGCGAAGTCGGCCACGTAGCCGCTCGCGTCTGGCATTCCCGACAGCAGCCATACCTCCTGTTTTGGCACTTTGACGTAAGCGCCTCCCGCGAGGACCACCAGCTCGTCCACGCCGTCCCCGTCCAGGTCCCGGGAATCCACGGAAGCACCCAGGTGGGCCCCCTCTTCTTCGTGATGGATACGCCGCTCAGCCACACCGTCCAGCGACTGCTTGCCGTGAACCCGTTCCGGGTCCACGACGTAGAAGGCGCCTTGGGCATTACCTTCCGGCTCAGCCAAGGGGAACGGCGAAGTCTCGCTGGTCGAAGGCGCCGTGACGATCAGCGCCGGGCCCCCGTCGGGCAGCCAACCTTCGACCTTGGCCATCTCCCAGCCGACCGACAAGGTGAACGGACCATCTTGCCAACCCTCGGTCTTGTCCCAGTCCGGATCTTCGCTGCCGACCACATGACCCACCCCCCAGCTCGCCGAGCTGACCCCCTCGCAGGCCTTGTCGACCCCGTCGCAGTCCTGGTCGACCCCGTCCCAGCAGGTCTCGTAGGCCCCAGGGTGCACGGTCGCCACCTGGTCGTCGCAGTCCTCGTCGACCGTATAGCCGTCGCCGTCTTCGTCAAGCGGACCGCCGCCGCCGCCGTCGCTGCCACCGTCCGCCGTGTCGGTCGGATCGCCGCCGCCCTTGTCGCCGGAGCAGGCGAGAAGGATGAGGAAGAGGAGGAGGAGACTCATGGGTAGAGGCGCACTTCGGCAGGGCAGGTATCGTAAATCGGACTGGTGGCATCTTCACACGATCCATTCGCCACATCCACCTCGCAGACATCGTCGTCTGGCCCGCCGTTGCCGAAGTCATTGACGCCCGAGACATCCTTGACCTTGTCGTCTCCGGTATCTCCAAAGCTGGCGTCGTCGTCCCCAGGACCGCCGCAGACCAGGTCGTCGCCAGACCCGCCGCGCGTGTCGTCGGTGTGCTCATCGCCGTTCAAAAAGTCGTCGCCGCTCTCGCCGTAGGTCAGATCATCGCCCGCGCCTGCGTTGACGATGTCCTTGCCCGCGCCGGCAAAGATGTGGTCGTTGCCCGCGTAGGCCATGATGGTGTCGGCATCGTCGCCGCCCCGAAGGATGTCCCGGTAGTGGTCGGGGTCGTCCTCCCAGCTACCGTAGAGGTGGTCGACACCCTCATTGCCCTCCAAGAGGCCCTCCACACGGTCCGAGGTGTCCTTGTTCCGCATCCAGCACTCCACGACCTCCTCCTCGCCCTCCTGAAACCACAAGGAGAGCTGGTCGTTCGCGCTCGTGCCCAGCAGGACGCCTTCACGCATGTCGTCTGCGTCGTACCCACCCAGCGTGCAGAAGAACTTGGCGGTTCCGCCGGCGGTGAGCGGGATCTCCCCAAAGGCGCAGTAGTCCTCTCCGTCGCAGATGTTCGAGCAGGCGGTCGACATCCCGTCGCAGGAGTCGTGCAGCCCGTTGATCATCCAGGCGGTGGCGCCACCGGAGACCAGGTTGGGGTTTGCGATGGTGGTGAGGTCGCAGACCCATCGGTCGGTCGTGCCGTTGTACTGGCAGACATGGGTCCCGCCCGGATCGCAAGAGACCCCGTAGTAGGCAGCGGGCTTGGCGTTGGCGGGCGAGGACGCAAAGCCCAGCACGAGCGCCACGGCTAGCCCGCTAGCGGCGAGGCGAGGCGAGGCGAGCCGAGGAGGCGGGACGGTATGCGGTACATTGCAGCTCCTTTGTTGGTGCAACGGATTGCTACCACAGTCGAGCGGGGGAGCGCTACCAAATGAAGCAAGAACAGCTTCACTTTCTGGGACCCACTCCAGAGGCCCTCTCCGGATGTCACCCCGGAGTCAGACCGCCTCCAGGCCGAGATCGATCTGCAGGCCAGCCTGCTGGAGCTGGCCCGGGTCCAGGGGCGGCTGCTCAGTCTGCTGGGGCTGCCGGAGAGCTGAGTCACATGGCCCGCAGCGCGGTGGCGGGGGGCAGCCGCGCCGCCCGTCGGGCCGGCACCCAGCCGAAGACGACGCCCTCGGCCATGCTGACCAGGGTGGCGATCGCGACCGCCTCGACGCTGACCGCGGTCGCCCAGCCGGTGGCCTGGCCGACGGCCAGGCTGATGCCGTAGCCGGCGGCGATGCCCAGGACGCCCCCGACCAGGCTGATCATGCTGGCCTCGGCGATGAAGAGGTCGCGGATGTCGCGCGGGGTGGCCCCGATGGCCAGGCGCACGCCGATCTCGCGGGTGCGCTCCAGCACGCTGGCCAGCATGATGTTCATGATGCCGATGCCGCCGACCAGCAGGGAGATGCCGGCGATCAAGCCCATGACGAGGTTGAAGATTCGCTGCTGGGCCTGGCTCTGCTCCAGCAGGGTCAGGGGCACGACCAGGGTGAAGTCGGACTGCTGGCGGTGCAGGCGCTGCAGGGCCCGGCTGGCCAGGGCGACGTGACCGGCGACGGCCTCGACCCGCGGCACCGCCACCTGGATCTCGCTGAGCTCGGACTCGTTGGGCTCACGCTCCAGGCGGCTGAGCGCGGTAGACAGCGGCAGGAAGATGTCGTTGGTGCGGTCGTCGACCTCGACGCCCTCGATGCGGGTGCTGCTGGCCCCGCCGGGCACGTCGACCACCCCCACGACCGTCAGCCAGACGTCGCCGACCTTCAGCTTGGCCCCGATGGCCGGGCTCGCCCCGAACAGGCTGCGGCGGGCGTTGACGCCCAGCAGGCAGACGGTGGCCTGCTCGGCCTCGTCCTGGGCGGTCAGGGGGCGGCCGGCGACCCGGACCAGGGGGGTGCTGGCCAGCCAGGCGGGGTCGGCCCCCAGGACCCGCAGCACGGCGTCCTTGTCGGGCAGGGGCACGAAGCGGTCCTCCTCGACGATGACCATGCCGCCGACGTGGGTCGCCTCGGGCAGGATCTCCTTCAGGGCGGCGAGGTCCCGCAGGCTCAGGCCGGTGGACTTGCGCCGCAGCTCGGTGGCCTCCTCCTCGTCCTCGGGCAGCTCGACGCGCTGGATCTGGACGTTGAGGATGCCGAGCTGGCCGATCAGGGCCTCCTGCTCGCGGCGGGCCCCCTCGCCGATGCTGAGGATGCCGATCACCGCGCCCACGCCGAAGAGGATGCCCAGGGTGCTGAGCAGCGAGCGCGCTCGGTGGGCGAGGATGCCGTCGAGGGCTTCCCGCAGCAGGTCGAGGATCACGGAGTGGAGCTCTCGCCGGTCGAGCTGCCGGAGGGCTGTCCGGCGGGGGCCGCGTCTCCGGCCGCGAAGCGCTCGGGGTCGACCAGGGCGACGGCCTCGCCCTCCTCCAGGCCGCCGGTGACGACGACGTGGGTGTCGTTTCGCGGGCCCAGCTCGACCGGCACGCGGTCCCAGCCGCCCAGCGCCGTCTTGCGAAAGACGGTGGCGGCCTCGCCCTCGTAGAAGAGCGCTTCGAGCGGGATGGAGAGGGCCTGGTCGACCCGTCCGACCTCGACCTCCACCCGGACCGTCATGCCAGGCTTCATCAGCTCGGTGACCTGGTCGAGGGTGGCGGTGATCTTGACGTGCTTGACCAGGGCGTCGCGGTTGCGCTTGACGGCGAGGTCGGCGACCCGGGTGACCTTGCCCGGCCAGGGCGGGTCCGGGTAGGCGTCGATGATCACCTCGACCGGCTGATCGACGGCGACGGCGCCCGCGTCGACCTCGTGGACCCAGGCCTCGACCTCCAGCGCGCTGAGGTCGGGCAGCTCCATCACCGTGGTGCCCGACCAGAGCGTGTCGCCGGCGCTGACCGGGCCCCGCGAGCCGCCCTTCCAGATCTCCGGCAGGATGACGAGGCCGCTGGCGGGCGCGCGGATGGTGGCCTCCTCCAGGCGCTTCTCGGCGCGCTCCAGGCGCATGCGGTTCTGCTCGATCTCCAGCTGGAGGAGCTGGATCTCGGACTGGCTCTGCAGGCGGGCCGACTCCAGGGTGGCCCTGGCCTGGGTCAGGGCCAGCTCGTTCTGCTGGACGTCGATGCGGGCGCTCTCGCGGTCGACCAGGGCGACGGTCTCGGACTCGGTCAGCCGCATCTTCGCCCGGCCCAGCTCCAGCTCGGCCCGGGTGACGGCGCTCTCCAGGTCGCGCAGGCGCACGTCGAGCGCCGCCTGGGCCTGTTCGACCTTGGTCTCGGCCACCTTGAGGTTGCTTCGATCCTCGGAGAGCGCGTCCAGCAGGTCGTTCTGGTCGAACTCGACCAGCAGATCGCCCTGGTTGACCCGGGTGCCCTCGTCGACGATGGAGTTGACCTTGATGTTGCCGCCCAGATCGGGGGCGGAGATGGTGATCGACTTGACCGCCTTCAGCTCGCCGGGCACCGCGAGGTGGATCTCCAGGTCGCCGCGGCTGACCGTCGCGGTCGGCAGCTCGCCCGTCGAGCCTCCCCCGCAGGCGGAGAGCAGGGCGAGGAGGAGGAGGAGGGGGCGGGGCGCGGGCATCCGGTCGCCTAGCCGCCTGGGGAGGCGGCGACCATGGCCATCGCTGGCGCGTCGAGCCCGGGGAGCCCGAAGGCGCCCGATCAGCCGCTCCGGGTGGGCAGGCCCAGGCCAGCCAGGACCGTGGACAAGGAGCGCTCGGGGACCAGCCCGTGGGGATCGGCGGTCTGGGAGACGACGACGCGGTGGCCCTGCATCGCCTCGCGCAGATCGGCGGGCTGGACGGCGACCGACCCGACGATCCCGGCCTCGGCCAGCTGCGCGAGGCGCAGGCTCTGGCCCCGGGTGCCCGGGTGGGCGGTGAAGAGGCTGATCGCGCGGCGCTGCGGATCGGCCAGCGCCCAGGCCGCCACCTGGTCCGCGCCCCCGTAGAGCGCGTCGAGCAGGACCAGCGAGGAGATCGGCAGCTCGTCGTTCTTCAGCAGGCTGAGCCCGGTCAGGTAGCCCCCGCTGTGGGCCACCAGCACGATCTCGCCGATGGCCTCCCGGCCCCGAAGCCCGAGCTCGGGCACCAGTACCTCGTCGACCAGGGCCTCCAGCCAGGCCGAGGCGAAGCCGGGCTCGCGGAAGCGGCCGGGGTTGCCGCTCTGGGCCCGCCACATCAGCTGGGGCACGACCATGATGCTGTTGGTGCCGGCCTCGTCGTGCCGGTCCGCCAGGCCCCAGCCCGGCTGCGGGGCCTCCCCCGCGCGGCAGGGGGTCGCGCCGCTCGCCGCCAGGACCTGGGCGCAGCCCTCCCAGCCGTGCAGGTAGACGATCAAGCTGGTGTCGTGGAGATCGACGCCCGCCGGGGCGTGCACGACGAGGTCGGGGGCCCCGGTCGGACGGGTGTGGGAGGAGACGGAGAGGCGCGCCGCGAGGTGGATCGGGGCGGCCAGCCGGGGGGAGGCGGGCGGCAGGACCAGCGTGTCGGAGGGAAGGGCCAGCGTCTCCAGGCCCGGAGGAGGGGGGGCGCTGTCGGCGCGAGGGGTGCCCAGCAGCAGCAGCAGCGCCAGGAGGGAGCGGGTCCAGCGAGGAGAGCGGGCCCAGCGAGGAGAGCGGGTCGCCGGCGCGCGCGCGCTCACTCGACCGCTCGCAGGATGGCCGCCTGGCCCGGGTCCAGCGTGATGCGATCGACTTCGGCGCCGTCGTGGTCGATGTAGGGGGCGTCCAGCGTGAAGGCCTGGCGGTCGGCGTCGTCGGGGTTCAGCAGGACCATCCCGCCGCTGTAGGCCCGCTGCCAGCCGACGCCGACGGCGGTCCGAGGCTCGGTGGGCAGGCCGAGCTCGCCCTCCCACTCCTCGCTCCAGGGGTCGACCTCCTCGTCCAGGTAGCCCCAGGCCGAGTCCTGCTCGCCGTCCCAGGACAGCAGGAAGCTGGCCCGCCCGTAGCGCTGTCCCCAGGCCTCGCCCTCGTCCCCGGGACCGTAGGTGAGGGCCATGAAGCCGACCCCCAGGGCCTCGGTCGCCTCGTAGAACTCCAGGGTGGAGAGCCACATATCGCCGGTGAAGACCTCGGAGTCGTCCCAGCGCATCCAGTACTCGCGGAAGACGTGGCTGCTCTGTCCGGCGACGTCGAGCGCCGTCGTGAGCATCCAGTCCTCCCAGGGGTTCATGGCGATGTTGGGCGCCACCAGGAAGCCGTCGTCGATCAGCTCGGGGCCGACGGCCTCCATGAACTCGACCAGGGCGGCGCCGTAGTCCTCGTCGGAGGGGTACTCGGCGATGGCGGTGCCGCGGGAGCCCAGGCAGTGGCCCGGGAAGACGTTGACGTCGTCCATGAAGACGCCGTCCCAGCCGTCGCGGTGCAGGCGCTCGCGGACGTTGTCGAGCCAGAGGGTCTGGTAGTCCGGGTCCCCGATGTCCGAGGCGGCGACCTCGGCGTAGTCGCAGTAGTACAGCCGCTCGCCGTCCTCGTCGTGGAGGAACCAGGCCTCGCCGGCGGCGTCCTCGGCCTCGGAGATGCGCACGCCGGTCGAGGCATGGTCGCCACCGTCGTCGCGCATCCCGCCGACCTTCTGGTAGGCCAGCACGCTGGCCTCGGGGTTGGCGGCGCGGACCTCGTCGAGCACGTCGTAGAGGGACAGCGGCATGATGACGAAGCGGTAGTTGCCGGCCCCGTCGCCATAGGCGGCGTCGTCGCGCTCCCAGTCGGTGATCAGCAGGAGCCCGCGAGGCCCGGCGCTGGGCTCGGGCTCCGTGGTGGCCCCCCCGTCGCCGGGCTCGCCTCCGTCGCCGAAGGGCTCGCCTCCGTCGCCGAAGGGCTCGCCTCCGTCGCCGGTCTCGCCTCCGTCGCCGGTCTCGCCTCCGTCGCCGGTCTCGCCTCCGTCGCCGGTCCCTCCGTCGCCGAGGGGCTCTCCCCCG
>DDSR01000375.1 GCA_002343455.1 Deltaproteobacteria bacterium UBA2385
GGCCCCCTCTCCCCCGGAGCCGCCCCCCGCCGGCTCAGACACCGCGCCGCTCTCCAACGACGGGCGGTTCCGCTCCCTCCTGGACGCCTCCCCGGGGCCGTTCTTCATGGTCCGTGGCGCCGAGGTGGTCTACGCGAACCGAGCGGCGGTCGCCTTGTGCGGCGGAGAGCGCCTGGAGGACATCGTGGGGCNNCTGCTGAAGCGCGTTCGCGAGTCCATCCTGGGCGCCAGTCCGCCTCCCCCCACCCATGTGGAGAGCCTCCAGCGGCTGGACGGCACGGTCGTCTACACCGAGGTCGAGGCACGCCCCTTCCTGCACGACGGCCGCCCCATCGTGCTCCTCTCCGTTCACGACGTCAGCCGCCGCTACCAGGACGCCGTCCAGCTCGGTCGCCGCGAGGATCAACAGCGCCTGCTCCTCGACGCCATGCCGGCCTTCGCCTGGACCTGCAACCTCGCCCTCCAGCTCACCTCGAAGACCAATTCGCGCCAGGGCCTGCCTCACCCCGTTCGAGAAGGCAACGCCGACACCATCGCCTGCATCTTCGATCAAGACGACCCTCGCTCCCCGGCCCTCCAGGCCCACGCCGGAGCGCTGGCCGGCCACCCGACCGGGTATCGACAGGGCTGGAGAGGCCTGATCTTCGATGTGCGGGTCGAGCCCCTGGTCGGCGGAGACGGCAGCGTCGTCGGCTCGGTCGCCGTCGCCGTGGACGTGACCCGGCAGGCCCAGCTGGAGCTTGCCGAGGGCCAGCGGCTGCACCGGGAGGCCCTGGAGCGGGTGGCGGGCGGGGTCGCCCACGAGCTGAACAACGTCCTCTCCGCGATCCTCAGCCGGGCATCAACGCTGGCTGAGACCCTCCCCCCGGAAGCCGGCTATCGCGAGGACTTCGACGCGATCGTCGCCGCCGCCCGCCGCGGGAGCGCGATCGTGAACAATCTCCTGGGCTTCGCGGGCAGCGAGATGTCCCGCCGGGTCAAGGTCGACGTCGGGGCCCTGCTCGAAGAGATCGCGGCCCGAGCAGTGCGGCAGGCGCCGCCCACCGTCGAGGTCCGGGTGAGGGTCACCGAGGACATCCCCGAGATCGTCGGCGACCGCTTGCAGCTCGCGGAGTGCCTGTGGCAGCTCTGCCTCAACGCCCTCGCCGCGATGCCCCGCGGAGGGATCCTGGGGATCGAGGCGACGCCCCAGCCGGTCGAGGCGGACTCCGGCGACTTCCCCCGGCTGCCCCCGGGCCAGTACGCCCGGCTGCGGGTGACCGACAGCGGCGAGGGCATGTCTGTCGAGGTCCAGGCCCACGCAGTCGAACCCTTCTACAGCACCCGCTCCCTCGGGCAGGGCGTCGGCCTGGGCCTCTCCATGGCCTCCGGCGTCGCCCGGAGCCACAACGGCGAGCTCAGCTTCACCAGCGTCAGCGGCCGCGGGACCACCGTGACCGTCATGATCCCCGAGCTCGTCCGGACCCGGTCCGCCACCGCCAGTCCGACGGCGCCCGGGGCCGCCGCTCCCGCCAAGCCCCGCTCGCCCTCGTTGCCCCCCGGATCGGCAGGCACAGCCTTGATCGTCGACGACGACGACATCGTCCGGGCCTCTCTGGGGGTCATCATGAAGCACCTGGGCTACCGGATTGTCGAAGCCGAGGACGGCCCCGAGGCCCTACAACTGTTTGCACGGACGCCCGAAGCCTTTGCCGTCGTCCTGCTCGACATGCAGATGCCCTTGATGGAGGGCGACGAGGTCCTCCGCCGAATGATGAAGATCAACCCCAGCGTCCCGGTCCTGATCTGCTCTGGCTACGACAAGGGCAGGATCAGCCCCGCTCTGTTCATGCTCGGCCAGGTCAGCTACCTGGCCAAGCCCTTCAGCGTCGCTGACCTGCGCAGGGCCCTGGGGCTGCTGCTGGGCGCGGCCTCTTGATCAGCCCCAGGGCACGATCACGACCAGCGTGATCCGTCGCACCGGCGCGCCGTCCCCCTGGACCTCCAGCGTCACGACGTAGGCCGCGTCGCTCGCCTCTCCCGGTACGGTGCCCCGCAGGGTCAGCTGGAAGGAGAGCAGGTCTCCGTGGTCGAAGCGCTCGGCGACGCCGGTATACACAGGCCCGGCCGCGACCACGAAGTCCCAGGGGTCCTCCATCGCGACCAGCTCCAGCTGGTCGATCTCGACACGACGGCCGATCTCGTCGACGACGCTGGTGATCAGGGCGACCTGGTCGGCGTCCCCGGGATCGTAGTCGAAGACCAGCGGCTGCAGGCCTCCCGATCCCGTATCGTACATCGACCCGGTCGCCGTGGCGAGGGCCTCCATCTGCTCGGTGGCCAGCCCGGCCGTGTCCAGACCGATCAAGGTCGCGCTCATCGCGGTGGCCGCCGCGACCACCTCGCTGGCGCCCGCTTCCCCGGGGCAGCCGCCGGGCACCGGGTAGCCCGCCTCGGGATCGCGCATGTCGGCGTCGGTCACCAGCAGGAGGATGGGCTGGCTGCCCTCGCGGAAGCCCATGCCTCCCAGCGTCCCCGAGGAGCTGTCGGTCGCATCGTAGGCCTGGCCGCCCAGGCCGCCAAAGGGGTCCGTGGCGCTGGCCAGGAACGGCTGGACGTCGACCAAGGGATCGTAGACTGTGTCACAGTTCAGATCGTAGCCCGCACCCGTGAGGGCCTGGTAGAGGGCCTCCATGCTGGTCTCCGGCCAGTCCACGTTCCCGCCCCAGTGGATGTCCACCCCGGACAGCGCGCTGCTCGCCGCCCGGAGATCACCAGTGAGCTGCTGCAGCACCCGGAAGGGCACGTCGTTGCCCGACGAAAACGGCATCGTCCCGTACTCCTGGAACTCGGCCACGCCGACATGGGCCTCGACCGACTCGGAGGCGAAGGCCTCGGCGATGGCCAGCAGATCCGCGATGGCCGGCGGGATGGTCGCCGACATCGAGGTGGTGGTGTCCAGGAGCAGGACCAGGTCGGGCCGGCGGAGGTCCAGGGTGTAGCCCAGGTCCAGCTCGAGCTCTGTTCGAGCCGGCAGCTCCACCTGGACGACGTCCAGGCCCCCGGGAGAGGCCGGATCCAGCGGGTCTGCGCCCACGGTCCGCTCGGCCAGGTCGGTGAAGCCGTCTCCGTCGCTGTCCCGCGAGAGGGGGTCGGTGCCGAGGACGTGCTCGTCGGCGTCGTCCAGCCCGTCGCCGTCGCTGTCGGGATCCTGCGCGTCGCTGAGGCCGTCCCCGTCGGTGTCCCCGGCGCCCTCTCCAGAGTCGGGCAGCCCGTCCCCGTCACTGTCCAGGTCCCGATGGTCCGGCAGCCCGTCGCCGTCGCTGTCCAGCAGCTCCCCCGCGGGCCCGGCCTCCTCGGCGTCGAGCAGGCCATCTCCATCGCTGTCCAGGTCGTGATGGTCGGGGATCCCGTCGCCGTCGCTGTCCACCGGCAGGCAGTCCGGCTGCTCCGCGAGGTCGGAGAGCCCGTCGCCGTCGTCGTCCAGGTCATGCGCGTCGAGCCGGCCATCCCCGTCGGTGTCGATCCCCTGATCGGCGTCCGGGGTGCAGTCGCCGTCGCTGTCCAGGTCCAGGACGTCCGGGACCCCGTCCATGTCGGTGTCCACCGGCAGGGTCTCCAGGTCCGCGTCCCCCGCCTCGACCGCGTCGCTGATCCCGTCGCCATCGCTGTCCAGGTCCAGGTAGTTCGGGTCGCCGTCCCCGTCGACGTCGTCGGGCCCCTCGTGGATGTCGGCGATCGTGTCGCCGTCGCCGTCCATGGTTGCCGTCGAGGGAGACTCCTCCCCTGTGTCGGAGGAGGGCGAGGGTGCGTCGGCGCAGCCCAGAGCGAGGAGGAGGGGCAGGGAGAGGGTCAGCATGCTGCCAGTATACGAGGGTTTGCAAGCGCCAGTTGAGCGATCTGGTTTCACTGATTAACCCTGTGGAATGTCCCCTCTGACCGTCCGATCCGTCGACTACAGCCCCCTCGCCCCGGTCTACACCACGATCACCCGCCTCCTGACCGGCGGGGGGGTCGAGCGTACCCAACGGCGCCTGCTGGCCCACATCAAGCCCGGCGACCGGGTGCTCGACGCCGGCTGCGGGCCGGGCCCCTTCAACGCCGATCTCGCCCGTTGCGGCGCCGTCGTCACCTTCATGGACCTCTCGCCGGCCATGGTCCGCCGCGCACAGACCCGGGTCGAAGCCGCCCTCGGACCCTCCCACGCGCACCGTTTCCAGGTCGGCGACGTCTTCACCCACGCGCCCCCGCAGCCCTACGACGTCGTCATCGCCGCCTTCTTCCTGAACACCTTCTCGTGGCAGGACAGCCAGCGCGTGCTGGCCCACCTCTGCGGCCTGGTAGCCCCCGGTGGCACGCTCTGCATCGCCGACGAGGGCCGCAGCCCTCGCCCCTGGGTCGCCGCCATGCTGGACCTCGTCCGGCCGCCGACCCTCTCGATCTATCGTCTGTTCACCGGCCAGCCCGTACACGGTCTGTACGACTACGATCCCGTGCTCCTCGCCCTGGGCTGGACGATCGAGCGCCGGGAGCGGGACAGCCGCGACTACCTCGTGGCCACCGCCTGGCGACGGGTCGCTTAGCGGTCCATCCGGGCCCCTACTCCCCCACCCCCACCAACCGCAGCATCGGCCCCGCCGGGTTGCTGTCCTCCCGCAGGTCGATCCGCGCCTCGATCTGCCAGGCGACCTCCTCCTCGGCCTCGGCCTCCGCCTCGAACTCCGAGCCGTACACAGCCTCGCCCAGCACCGGCAGCAGCGCCTGCCGAACCCGCCACTCGTGCCGGCCGGTCGACTCCACCCGGGTCAGGAACGGCTGCCGGGCCCGCGGGTCGAAGGCGATCGCCCCGTACTCCTCCACAAAGGGCCGCACGGCCTGCTCCAGGGCCTCGGCGGTCCAGGGCTCCTGGTCGGGATCCAAACAGAGGCAGGCCAGGGCCTCCTCCCACTCCCCGGCGGCCAGGGCCCGCACCAGGGCGTGGACCTCGGCCCGCACCCGGGAGAGGAAGCTGCGCTTGTCCTGCGAGATGTCCACCGGCCCGGCCTCGACGGGCACGCCGACGGCCTGGGCGTGGGAGACGAGGCTCTCCCACTCGGTCAGCAGGCTGCTGTCGACCCGGCCGAGCATGGCCCGCAGCCAGGCCAGGGCGTCGTCGACGGCCTCGGTGTGACGGTGCTCGGGGACGTTGCGCAGCAGGGCCTTGTAGACGTCGGTGAGGTAGCGCAGCAGCACACCCTCGCTGCGCTCGACGCCCAGCTCCTTGACGTAGTCCCCAAACAGTCGATACTCCTCGACCAGCTCGCGGGCGACGGCCTTGGGGCGGATGGACTCGCCGCTGACCCAGGGGTGCTTCTCCTGGTAGGCGTTGAAGACGGCGTAGATCTCTTCGGCGTGAGGCTTGGGCCAGCTCACCTCCTCGATCAGGTCCATGCGCTCTTCGTAGGGGACGCCCTGGCTCTTCAGCTCGCCGATCAGCCTGCCGCGCTCGCGGTCGGCCTGGCGCAGCAGGATGGGCCGGGGGCTCTCCAGGATGGCCTCGACCCAGGTGAGCAGCAGCAGGGGGTAGTCCTGGCGGGCGGGATCGATGTTGGCGATGGCCTCGACCAGGAAGAGGGAGAGGCTGTGGTGCAGGCTGAAGTCGCGCTGCAGGCCGCGGGAGAGGCGCAGGCCGCCCTCGTGCTCTTCGGCGATGCCGGCGCGGAGGAGGCCTTCGAGGAGCTGGTCGATCTGGGTGGCGAGGCGGCGCTTGTCGGCCTCGCTAGCGTGGCTGCTGCGGACGAGGGCGAGCAGATCCTCGACCCCGCGGCGGGCGTCCTGGCCCTTCTCTTGCGCCTGCTGCATCAGGGTCAGCAGGCGGCCGTGATCGACGGTGAAGCGGCTCTCCAGGCGCTCGGGAGGCAGCTCGACCATCATGCGGAAGGTCTCCTCGTCCCAGAACTTGAAGCCCTTGGTCGGAGGCTGGGCCTTGACGACCTTCTTCTTGCGCCCGCTCTCGGCGGCCTTGGCCTCGATCAGGGCGTTCTCGATGACATGGGCGGGGGCCTGGACGACGATGTACCCGCGATCGTCGAAGCCGGCGCGGCCGGCGCGGCCGGCGATCTGTCGAAAGTCCCGGCGTCGGAGGTGCTCGACCTTCTCGCCGTCGAACTTGCAGAGCTGGGTGAACAGCACCGTGCGGATGGGCACGTTGATGCCGACGCCCAGGGTGTCCGTGCCGCAGATCACCTTCAGCAGCCCCTGCTGGGCCAGCTTCTCGATCAGCAGACGGTAGCGCGGCAGCAGGCCGGCGTGGTGCAGGCCGATGCCGTTGCTGACGTAACGACGGACGGTGGCGCCGAAGGGGCTCTCGAAGCGGAAGCCGGCGATGGCGGCCTGGATGGCGGCTTTCTCTTCCTTGGTGCAGAAGGTGCGGCTGGTCAGGGCCTGGGCCTGTTCGGTGGCGTCGCGCTGGGTGAAATGTACGACGTAGACGGGGGCCTTGTCGGCGCGCACCAGGTTGTCGATGGTCTCGTGCAGCGGCGTCTTGCTGTAGCGGTACTCCAGGGGCACCGGGCGGTGGCTGCTCTGGACGAGGCTGGCCTTGCGGCCGCTGCGGGCTTCGAGGTCCTCACGGATGGTCTGGGTGTCGCCCAGCGTGCCCGACATCAGCAGGAACTGGCTCTGCGGTAAGGTCAGCAGGGGGATCTGCCAGGCCATGCCGCGGTCGCGGTCGGCGTAGTAGTGGAACTCGTCCATCACGACGCTGTCGACCTTGGCCTCGTGGCCCTCGCGCAGGGCGAGGTCGGCCAGGATCTCGGCCGTGCAGCAGAGGATGGGGGCGCCCGGGTTGATCGCCCCGTCCCCGGTCATCATGCCGACGTGCTCGGCCCCGAAGATGCGGCAGAGGCTGAAGAACTTCTCGCTGACCAGGGCCTTGATCGGCGCCGTGTAGAAGCTGCGGCCCAGCTCGGCGAAGGTCTTGAAGTGCAGGGCCAGGGCCACCAGCGACTTGCCCGAGCCGGTCGGCGTGTCCAGCACGACGTGCCGCCCGGCGAAGAGCTCCAGGAAGGCCTCCTCCTGGTGGGGCCAGGGCTCGGTGCCCTGCTCGACGACCCAGTCGAGGAAGCAGAGCAGCGCGTCGTCGGGCGAGGCGAAGCCGTGGTCGGGGATTCGTTCGTCGAGGCGCACGCGGGTCTCCTGTGGGAAGGGGGTCTATCCGCTCCACACCTGTGCCATGCTCTGCCAATCGCACGGAGCCCCCATGCTGCGCCCTCTGCCCGGTCCACCCAACCTCACCCGCGTCCTGACCATGGACGGCGCCGGCATCTACGGCCTCTCGGCCGGGCTGTGGCTCCAGAAGATGAGCGAGGCCGAGCCGGACTTCCTGAAGCCCGACCAGGTGGACCTCTTCGCCGGGATCAGCTCCGGAGCGGTCAACAGCCTGCTGCTGGCCAGACAGGCGGACCCCCGCGACGGCATCGCCGACATCGTCAAGCTCTGGCGCAGCTCCGAGCCCTGGCAGCCGCCGGACTCGCCCCTGGACAACCTGCTGAGCCTGTACGGCCTGACGGCCTGGTACGGCGAGAAGGTCTTCACCGAGCTGCTGGACCGGATGTTCGGGGATCTGCGCATGGGCGAGCTGCCCAACCGGGTCCTGCTCTGCTGCTACGACCTCTCCGACGGCCGGACCGAGGCAGCGGCCAGCAGCGGCCTCCAGGCCTGGGAGGCGATCTTCCGCCTGATCCGCGCCCAGGCCCAGCCCGACAACGGGGACCCCTCGCGCCACTGGCGTCCGGTGCTGGTCAGCAACTTCCTGGACGAGACGTGGCTGGACTTCCGGGTCGCCGACCTGGCCTACGCCGCGACCGCGATGCCGACGATGCGGCCGGTGCGCAAGGGCCTGGCGGACGCGGGCATCTTCAACGGAAACCCCTCGACGATGGCGATCATCGCCGCGCTGGACATCGATGGGGATGAAGGCGACGACCCCTTCGGCCTGATGAGCCGGCGGCTGGCCACCATGGCGATGCTCTCCATCGGGGACGGCTCCAAGCAGCCGTTCATGCCCCAGGAGCGCCTGGGCTGGGGCTGGCTTCCCTGGATGATGGCGCCCGCGAACACCCTGCCCGGGACCTTCCCGCCTTACAGCTACAGCCTTCAGCCCGGCGAGCAGATGAACGATCTCGTCGCCCGCACGCTGCTCGGCTCCAAGAAGTACCTGCGGCTGAACCCGCCGGTGCTGGCGATCCCCTGCGCGACGACCTGCTACGCGGCGCGCAACGACCTGATGCGGACGCTGATCATCAAGCAGGTGGAGGCCGGCTGCGCCTCGCCTGCCTCCCTGCTGGGGGTCGACAACGCCGTGAAATTCGTGCGCTCCCCGGCCTGGTCCTTCGAGGGCCCTCCCCGTCCAGGCGGCGGCGGATCGCCTCCGGACTTGCCGATCGGCGGTGAACCCGGGTAGAGGGCGGGTCTGACCTCACCGGAGTCACCATGAACACGCGTTCCAGCCTCGTCCTCCTCTCGCTCCTCGCCGCCTGCGCCCCCGCCGACAAGGTCGACGCGATGGAGCAGCGCCTCGCCACCCTGGAAGAGGAGGTCAAGACCCTCAAGTCCGCTCCGGCCCGTCCGGGCGCCGCCGCCACGGCCGGCGACCCCGCCGCCGAGGCCGCCGCCGACGTGCTCCTCAAGGAGATCGCCAGCCTCGCCCGCGAGGGCAAGTACGACGAGGCCAAGGCCAAGCTGGCCACGCTCAAGGCCGACCACGGCACGACCCAGACCTACAAGAAGGCCCGCCGCCTGGAGCAGGAGCTCGAGATCATCGGCAAGGCCGCCCCGGCCAGCTGGGAGATCGAGAAGTGGTACCAGGGCCAGGACACCGTCAAGCTCGACGGCAGCGGCACGACCCTGGTGGTCTTCTGGGAAGAGTGGTGCCCCCACTGCAAGCGCGAAGTGCCCGAGCTGATCAAGACCTACGACGCCCTCAAGCCCCAGGGCCTTCAGGTCGTCGGCCTGACCAAGATCACCAAGAGCTCGACCGAGGAGAAGGTCATGTCCTTCCTCTCCGAGAACAAGGTCAACTACCCGATGGCCAAGGAGACCGGCGCCCTGTCCGAGCACTTCGGCGTCAGCGGCATCCCCGCCGCCGCGGTGGTCAAGGACGGCAAGATCGTCTGGCGCGGCCACCCGGCCAGCCTCTCCGAGGACCAGCTCAAGTCCTGGCTCTGAGTCGATGGGGGCCCTCCTCCCCCTGCTGCTGCTGGGCTGCTCCGGGGCGGCCGACTTCGACCTGGACGGCGTCTGGCGCTTCGAGGTCGAGGTCCTCCCCGCGGCCGAGGATCGCTGCGTGCAGCGGGTCCTTCACAACGCCGCCGGCCTGCTGACGGCCGAGGAGCTGGCCGAGGAGACCCCCGCCAGCGACTGGACCGAAGAGACCAGCTCGGAGTGGTCGAGCTGGACCGGCTTGGGCCGGCTCAGTGCCGACGGAGACCGCTGGCTGCTGGTGATCGACGGGCTGCTGCTGGTGCAGGAGGAGGGCGCGACCGACGCCCAGGCCTCCTTCGCCTGGGAGCGCTTCGAGACCTCCAGCTCGGAGCGAGTCCACAGCTCCGGCTACGAGTGGCGCCAGGACCTCAGCGACTCGGCGGTGGTCCGGCTCTTCCTGGACCTGCCCAGCGAGCAGGAGCAGACCGACGCGGAGCGCGCCGGCACCTCGATCGAGCTGAGCGGGAGCTGGACCCAGGCCGAGGAGTCGGTGGCCTCCTATGAGGAGTCCGACCAGTGGCCGGCCGAGGCCAAGCTGGGCGAGGCCGGCAGCATCCCGATGGGCAGCTACCTCTACTCCCTCGACGAATTCGGGGCGCCCGTGGCCGGGTCGAACACCCGCGAGGCGGTCGAGTGCAGCGACACCCGCTGCGTGCTCAGCGTCACGACCAGCTGCCAGGACGACTGGGCCCTGCGGGCGACGAAGACCGGCCTCTCCGACGAGGAGTTCGAGGCCAGCGGGGCGGGCTGGGAGGCGGGCTACTGAGGGGCTGCGGGAGGGCAGCGGCCCTCTCGTGATAGTTCCCCATGGCGCTGAGGCGCCTCCACTGGGCCATGAGGCAGGCAGCCCCCCCTCCGGCCCTT
>DDSR01000079.1 GCA_002343455.1 Deltaproteobacteria bacterium UBA2385
CCCGAGCCGGTGCCGATCTCGAGCACCTTCATCCCCGGCTGGACCCGCAGCGTCTGGGTCATGAGGGCGACGATGTAGGGCTGGCTGATGGTCTGGCCGTGGCCGATGGGGGCCGGGCCGTCGTGGTAGGCCAGGGGCCAGGAGCTCTCGGGCATGAAGAGGTGGCGCGGCACGCGCCGCATGGCGCCGATCACCGCGGGGTCGGTGATGTCGCGGCCGAGGAGCTGCTGCTCGACCATGGTCTGGCGCGCGGACATGGTGCCAGGGCCCTCGCCGAGAGAGGAGGGGGGCGGTTGAGGGGGAGGGGGAGCGGCCGGAGGCAGGGTCCGGCTGCAGGCGATCAGCAAGAGCATCACCACGGAACCCCCAAACGCAAAGGGGGCCGCCCGAAGGCGACCCCCAGAGAGCGGAAGACCGCAGCCTGAATCAGGCGCGCTCGACCTTCTCGACGGCGATCTCGATCTTCTCGATGGCCATCGAGGAGCTGTCGGCGTCCATGTCCGGCACGTTCCACTTGCAGGGCCAGCCCTCGAAGAAGTTGTAGCGGGCGACCTCGGTCTGGCCGTCCTGGTCGAGGATGATGACCGAGCCGGCGCGGCGGTCGATCTTGCCGTCCTCGATGTTCTTGCGCCACTGCCAGAGGTCGTCGGTCGCGGTGTAGCCGCGCTCGAGGACGATGTTGGCGTAGGTGGTGCGGCCGGGCTTCTTGCGGACGACGAGATCGTTGCCCTGCTTGAACTCGATGACCTCGGTCTCGGAGTCCATGCCGGAGACGGACTTGAAGCCGCCGACAATGACCTTGTTGTCGTTGATGATCCCCTGGATCTCCAGGAGGAAGTGATATGCGCCGAACAGCTCTTCGGTGGGCATCGTGGTGTCCTTGGGTTGGTGCCTGGCTCCGCGTTGGTTTGCGGTACGCCCCGTGGAGCCTTGCGGGTTGAGCCCCCGATGCCGGGCGTGGACATCGGGAACGGACCCAGCCTACCAGATGGATCCACGCCGGGGGAAACCCGGGGAGAGAATCTTTGTGAAATCGACGAGTCGGCTCAGGCGCCCGCCGCGGCCGCCCCGGCGCCTCAGGCGCCCGCCTCAACCGGCGCCGGCACCCGCTCGAAGGTGATGTGGGCGTCGGCACCTTCGCCCTCGGTCTCCACCTTGATGGTGTCCCCCGGACCGTAGCCGCCGCCCACGATGGCCTTGGACATCGGGTTGAGCAGGTGGGTCTGGATGGTGCGCTTGAGCGGGCGGGCGCCGAAGTCCGGGTCGAAGCCGGCGTCGCAGAGCGCGGTGCGGGCGGCGTCGGTGACCGTGATGTCCAGCTGGCGGTCGGCCAGCAGCTTCTTCACCCGGCGGAGCTGGATGTCGAAGATGGCGTCCATGTCCTCGCGCTTGAGCCCGTCGA
Organism: Deltaproteobacteria bacterium UBA2385; assembly: GCA_002343455.1. Taxonomy (GTDB): domain Bacteria; phylum Myxococcota_A; class UBA796; order UBA796; family UBA2385; genus UBA2385. Next base: position 1,403 of record DDSR01000079.1, read on the forward strand.
AGACGATGACGTCGTCGATGCGGTTGAGGAACTCGGGCTTGAGCGTGCGGCGCAGCTCGGCCATGACCTCGGAGACGGCCTTCTCGCGGTCGCGCCCGGCTTCCAGGATCTTCCGGCTGCCGATGTTGCTGGTCATGATCAGCACGGTGTTCTTGAAGTCGACCGTGCGCCCCTTGCTGTCGGTCAGCCGGCCGTCGTCGAGCACCTGGAGCAGGACGTTGAAGACGTCGGGGTGGGCCTTCTCGATCTCGTCGAAGAGCACCACGCTGTAGGGCCGGCGGCGCACCGCCTCGGTCAGCTGGCCGCCCTCGTCGTAGCCGACGTAGCCGGGAGGGGCGCCGATCAGCCGGGCGACGGTGTGCTTCTCCATGTACTCGGACATGTCGATGCGCACGACGTTGCGCTCGTCGTCGAAGAGGAACTCGGCCAGGGCCTTGGCCAGCTCGGTCTTGCCCACGCCGGTCGGGCCCAGGAAGATGAAGCTACCGGTCGGCTTGTCGGGGTCCTGCAGCCCGGCGCGGGCGCGGCGGACGGCGTCGGAGACGGCCACGACCGCGGTGTGCTGGCCGATGACCCGGTTGTGGAGGTTCTCCTCCATCTTGACCAGGCGGTCCTGCTCGCCCTGGGTCAGCTTGTTGACCGGGATGCCGGTCCACTTGCTGACGACGGTGGCGATGTCCTCCTCGGTCACCTCCTCGCGCAGGATGCCGCCGTCGCCCTCCTGCAGGGCCGCGAGCTGGGCGGTCTTCTCCTTCAGCTCCTGCTGCAGGGCCGGGATCTCGCCGAACTTGATCTTGCCGGCGCCCTCGTAGTCGCCGTGCCGCTCGGCCAGCTCGAGCTGGTGGCTGAGCTCCTCGATGCGCTCGCGCGAGGCGCGGATCCCCTCGATGGCGTCCTTCTCAGCGTTCCAGCGGGCCTTCAGCTCGCGGCTCTCCTCTTCGATGGCGGCGATGTCCTGGCGCATCGCCTCGGCCCGGACCTTGGCGGCCTCGTCCTTCTCGCGGGACAGGGCCGAGAGCTCGACCTTGAGCCCGCGCACCTTGCGCTCCAGGATGTCGATCGGCATCGGCAGGCTCTCGATCTCCATCTTCAGGCGGCTGGCGGCCTCGTCGACGAGGTCGATGGCCTTGTCGGGGAGCTGCCGGTCGCTGATGTAGCGGTCGGAGAGCACGGCGGCGGCGATGATCGCGTCGTCCATGATCTTGATGCCGTGGTGGACCTCGTACTTCTCCTTGATGCCGCGCAGGATGGAGATGGTGTCGTCGACGGTGGGCTCGCCGACGAAGACCGGCTGGAAGCGGCGCTCCAGGGCCTTGTCCTTCTCGATGTGCTTGCGGAACTCGTCGAGCGTGGTGGCGCCGANNGTCCATGCTGCCCTCGGCCTTGCCGGCGCCGACCATCATGTGCAGCTCGTCGATGAAGAGGATGTAGCGGCCCTGGCTGGCCTCCAGCTCGTTGAGGACCGACTTCATGCGCTCTTCGAACTCGCCGCGGTACTTGGCGCCGGCGACCAGGGCGGCCAGGTCCAGGGCCAGCACCTCCTTGTCCTTCAGGCTCTCGGGCACGTCGCCCATGGCCACGCGCTGGGCGATGCCCTCGACGATGGCGGTCTTGCCGACGCCGGGATCGCCGATCAGCACCGGGTTGTTCTTGCTGCGCCGGGAGAGGACCTGCAGGGTGCGGCGGATCTCCTCGTCGCGGCCGACGATCGGGTCGATCTTGCCCTCGCGGGCCTGGTCCGTCATGTTGCGGGTGTACTTGTTGAGCGCCTCGTACTGGCCCTCGGCCTCCTCGCCGCTGACGGTCTGGCCGCCGCGCAGGATCTTGATGGCGCTGCGCAGGCTGTCGCTGGTCAGGCCGTAGTCGCGGAAGAGCTGGCGGGGCTTGTCGTCGACCTCGCCGATCGCCAGGAAGAGGGTCTCGCTGGCGATGTGCGTGTCACCGAGCTCGCGGGCGATGGCCTCGGCCTTGTCGAGCACCTTCTGGAGCTGGCTGCTCATGCGGGCCTGGGTGGCGCCGCTGACCTTGGGCAGCTCGTCGAGCAGGCGGGTGGCGTCGCGGTTGAACTGGTCGAGCTGGATGCCGACGTGCTTGAGCAAGGACTGCACGACGCCCTTGTCCTGGGTGAGCAGGACCATCAGCAGGTGCTGGGGACGCAGCTCGGGGCTGCCCAGCTTGCCGGCCAGGGCTTGGGTGTCGGCGATGGCCTCGCGGGCCTTGACGGTGAACTTCTCGAACTTCATGGCGATCCTCGGGAGAGGGGAATTGCCGGGAGAGTATGCACCGCGGGGGAGGCGGGGAGGGGGGCGAGGTCCTGCGGCATGGGAGTTGCACTCTCTCTCTCTCTCCGATACTGTGGGTGGAGAGCGGTCCCGGGCCGGGGCCGCCCTTCACCCTCACCCTGGAGCCGACCATGGCCGGCCGCTACGTTCGCCTGATGGATGCCTACACCCCCAAGCCCAACGAGGTGCAGGAGTCCGACCGTGTCGTCGACGCCGGTGGATTTCGCGAGTGCGGGATCGACCCCCGCGTCTTGAAGACGGGGAGTGATGGCACCGTGATCATCGAGCACGCCTCCGTGAACGAGGAGGGTGCCTGGCGCACGCTGACGACCATCGACCTGACGCAGGGGGGGACCTTCACCTACGTCTCCGCCTTCTTGCGCTTCCTCCGCTGGCGGGCGGACGCGGGCGTGGCGGGCGCGCCGATCGTCCTGGTCGACCTCGTGTTGAAGGAGTAGCGCCGATGGCGTGCGCGGGGGGCTGCGGGTGTGGCGGAGGCTGCCAGTCGGGGGCGAGCCTGCTCGGCGTCGCGGGCCTGACGGCCGAGTGCGGACTGGGCCTCCCCCCTTCCCAGGGCCTGCTGTTCGCCCGACCGAACCTCCCCGCGGGCGCTCCTCGGGATCCGGTGCGCGCACGTGCTGCCAACGGGCGCCGGTCTTCCACCCGGCGGTCCTCCGGCCTGTCGGCCATCGGCCCCGGGGGGCTGGCCCTCGACGGAGACTCCTGTTGCCGCGAGGTCCTGGCCTGGCGGCGAGCCGGTCGACCACCCCGGCTCCACGCCCGTGGCACAGGCCGCGGTACTCCGCTGGTTGGTGAACCCACCCTGATCCCCAGCGGGGCCGACCTGATCCTCCCCGAGACGACCATCCAGTACCGCGCGGTCGAGTTTCGAGTGCCCTCCCTCTGGTACCGGGCCTGGCTGGACGAGTACCTGGACCTGGAAGGCAGCAACGCGGGCGGCAGCCGGGTCAGCAGCGTCAGCGACTGCCTGGCGGGGGTCCTGCCCGAGTTCGTCGCCGCGTACAGCGCCTACCGTGGGCTCACCAACGACAACCTCGATGCGATGCTCGGCTGCGTCTCGCTGGGCAGCGTCGCCGACCGATCGTTCTTCTGGCGGGAGGAGGAGGGCAGCCACCGGGTCGCCTACCGGATGATCATGCGGATGATCGTCGCCTACGCCGACGGAATCGAGGATGAATACCAGCCCAGCGGCGGCAGCGCGGTGGACGCCGAGCGCTGCGAGGGGTTGGGGGACTTCATTCGGCGGCTTTTCCAGAACCGACCGGCGCCATCGTCGAGAGGGAAACGCTGCACGCTGACGGTGCACTTTGATGCGAAGGACGAGAGGTCCGAGCGGGCCCACGCGGTGGCGTGTGATGACCGGGAGCGCAACTGCGGGCGGTGGTACAGTCGAGGAGACGGGGAGCCAGGGGTCCCGTACGATAGCGAGTGGGAGGCTTGGGAGGACGGGTGGAGCGAGGCGACACGGACGTATGTAGCAGAGAAGGGAGGCCTTGAACCAACGAAGCCAGGCAGTTCAAGCGGCTACGCTGTCATGGAGAGCTTCCAGATAGTGACCCACGCCATTTTCCTTGCGTGGGTGGGCTTTGTGACCGACCGCATCATGCATCGGGCGCGCATCGCCTGGGACTACTACCAGCACAGCGGCGACAAGACCTATCGCACCCACGCCCGGCGCCTGGGCCGATATGCGCTCTCGACTCTGGTCTCGCGGGCGGGTCTCTTCATCCACGAGGCTGGCCACCTGTACATAGGTACGGGAGGCCACTGCACGTACGGCTGCTGCTTTGAGATTGCGGCTCGGAACTGGCAGTGCTTTGTCATCGGGCAACTGGGGCTGCCGGCCTCCGTAGTCGACTCGCCGAACACCATCGCCACGCTCTACTCGGGGACCTTCCATGGAGATGGCCCTCGACCGACCGATGGGTCGTTGGTCGAGGTTGATGACGCTCTGGAGCATGAGTTCGGCGGTGGCCCATCCCTGTTGATCCACACAAATGGGGGTGGGCGATGCGACGACGGCCTGTGGGACTGGTGGATCGGCGAGGGTGGGAGCACCACCCACATCGTCCCCGACCTGACCCGCGGCGACGGCCGGCTGTGCTGGAGCTGCACCGTCGAGTCGGCCGGACGATGGGGAGGAACCTCCGAGTTCTGCCTGCATCGGGCGTGGCGGGACTACTCGGTAGCCGAGTTGGACCTCGGCGCGGGAACCGTTCGGACAGTGCGCGGCGGCACCGAGGAGTGGACCCTCGCTCGGGCCTGTATTCCTGGCGACAGCGAACAGATGGCCGACTACCTGCTGTCTACGGCCTGGTGTGCTTCACGATGAGGAGGACGATATGATCGCAATCATCCGAACGTCGCTGGCGGCTTGCCTGTTCGGAGGCTGCGCCGCCAAAGAGGACCCCCGCGACGACTTCGAGTGCATCGACTACAGCGGGGAGGACTGCGCGAGCGTTGGTTTGCCGGAGGAGAACCTGCGCGCGACATGTGGAGATTGCTCAGAATTGTGGATCTGTATCGGCTCCGATGACCGCGGATACGAAGTAGAACAAGCAACCTACTACTACTGTTTCGAGTGCATCACAGAAGATGGCTATTTCGATACGACACCCGGGGGCCCTTGCGACTACTCGAACCAGTCCCCCGACTGAACCCGAAGTCCGGGTCCCCGACCCGGACATATGTGTCGGCGATGGCCTCGCGGGCCTTGACGGTGAACTTCTCGAACTTCATGGCGATCCTCGGGAGAGGGGAATTGCCGGGAGAGTATGCACCGCGGGGGAGGCGGGGAGGGGGGCG
>DDSR01000489.1 GCA_002343455.1 Deltaproteobacteria bacterium UBA2385
CGAGGCGCTGAAGGAAGTTGCGCTTGATCTCGACGAGGGCGCCGACATGGTCATGGTCAAGCCGGGGATGCCTTATCTCGACATCGTTCGCCGCGTCAAGGATCGCTTCGGCGTGCCGACCTATGCCTACCAGGTCAGTGGCGAGTACGCGATGCTGAAGGCGGCGGCGCGGAACGGCTGGCTGAACGAGGAGGCGTGCGTGCTGGAGAGCCTGCTGGCCTTCAAGCGGGCCGGCGCCGACGGCATCCTCACCTACGCGGCGCTGGACATCGCCGAGCGGCTGCGGGGATGATCCTCCTCCTCCTGCTCGCCTGCACGCCCGACGACTCGCCCTCCGACAGCGGGACCGACAGCGGGACCGAGGCAGAGGTCTTCCACGACCCCTCCGCCCCGGGGCCCTGGCCGGTCGGCACCGACGCCCGCACGATCACCGGCTCGTCGGGGGTCGAGCTGACCGTCCAGGCCTGGTTCCCGCGCGACTCGACCGAGGGCTCTGTCCATGAGTACGACGACCTCGTCCCCGGCGGCGCGCTGGACGGCGGGCAGGCCGACTGCGCCTCGCCCCGGCCGGTGCTGCTCTTCAGCCACGGCAACGGCGGGATGCGCTGGCAGAGCTTCTTCCTGGCCGAGCACTTCGCCAGCCACGGCTTCCTGGTGCTGGCGCCGGATCACACCTTCAACACCATCTTCGACCTGGACGACGAGCGCCGCTACGAGCTGGTCTTCCGCCGCCCCGTCGACATCGCCGACAGCTTCGACCTGCTGCTGGAGCGCATCGCCGACCCCGAGGACCGCCTGTACGGCTGCGCCGACCCCGCCGCGGGCTACGCGATCGCCGGGCACAGCTTCGGCGGCTACACGACGATGGCCGTCGCCGGGGCCGCCATCGACAGCGAGCAGACCGCGGCCTGGTGCGCCTCAAACGGTGGCTGGCTCTGCCAGGATGTCGCCACCTGGGCCGAGCTCAACCCGGGGCAGACCGTCTTCGACCTCTCGGACCCGCGGGCCTGGGCGGCCATCCCGATGGCCCCCGCCGGCTACGAGGCCCTGGTCGCCGGCCTCCCCGACATCGCCGTGCCCAGCCTGGTCCTGGGCGGCTCGCGCGACTCGCTGACCACCTGGGAGGGCGAGGTCTACCCCATCTACGCCGACCTCCAGGCCTCGCCCCGGGCCGCCGGCCTGGTCATCGACGCCGGCCACTACAGCTTCAGCGACGCCTGCTCGCTGGTGCCCTCCTTCGCCGACTGCGCCCCTCCCTACCTGCCGCCGGAGGAGGTCCAGCAGATCGCCAAGACCCTCTCCCTGGCCTGGGTGCAGGCCGTCCGGGGCTTCGATCAGGCCCAGGACTGGCTCCCTGGCGAGGTCGAGGGCCTGGAGTGGGAGGCAGACTAGCTAGTGCCAGGCACTAGCTAGTCCTAGCTAGTCACACCCCCGGTGGCGAATCGCCCGGCTATGGTGGGGGCATCCCCCGAGGTGAATGATGCTCTTCCTGCTCTCCTTCGTCACCCCCGACGCCGAGGCCTGCTCGCCCGGCATCGCCGAGATCCTCAGCAGCGCGCCGGTCGACGGCGCCGTCGATGTGCCGCGGGACGCGCGGCTCGTGCTGACCATGGGCAACGGCTACATCGAGATGTACGACGAGCCGATGGTCGAGCTCTGGGTGGACGGGGCCCAGCTCGCGGGCAGCCAGCAGCTCTGGGAGCGGACGATGGATCTGACCTCCCAGACCGGGCAGATCATCTTCACGCCGGAGCTGCCCTTCGAGGCCGGCGTCGAGGTCGAGGCCCGGCTGATGGGCTTCGGCTGGAAGGGCGAGACGATGCTGCACCACTTCACGGTGGGCGAGGGGATGGCCACGCCGGCGCCGGGGGCTCCGTCCATGCGGGATGTGAGCGTCACCCATGTGATCAACGACGAGAGCTACAACTCCTGCAGCGCGCCAGAGTGGCGGGAGGCGCGCATCAAGGTGGCTCCGGCGGCAGGGACGGCCGACCCCAACGCCTGGCTGCTGGTCTACCGCTCGGACGCCGGCGTCGTGGCGGACTCGCCCTTCGGCGTGCTGGGCCCGCTGGTGGACGACAGCGAGCTGGTGCTCGACACCCGCAGCTTCTACGACATCGACCGTGAGCTGAGCGAGGAGTGCTACACGGTGGCCCAGGTCGACGCCGCCGGGACCCTCAGCTGGGCCGAGGAGACGCGCTGCCACACGGTCGACCCGGAGGTCGAGGAGGACGAGGATCCAGGCTTCCACGGTGGAGGCTGCGCCACGGTCGCCCCGGTCGGCGGCGCGCTGGCCCTGCTCCTGGCGGGCCTCCCCCTCCTCCGTCGCCGCCGTCCTCGGTAGGCGCTGGGCTCAGTAGACGTTGTACTTCCGCCGGTTGGCCTCGTGCCCGGCCACGTCGGTCGCCGGGTGCAAGTTCTGCTGGGCGTCGTGCAGGTAGTACCAGTACGGGCTGTCCGTCGGGGCCAGGGCGGCCTCGAGGCTGCTGGTCGAGGGGTTGCCGATCGGCGTCGGGGGCAGGCCGCCGCGCAGGCGGGTGTTGTAGATGTCGTTGGGGTCCCGCAGCAGCTTCAGGAAGGCCTTGCGGTCGTTCCACTGTTCGAGGGTGTAGCGGCTGGTGGCGTCGACCCCCAGGTTCCAGTTGTTGTCCAGGCGCTTCCAGAGGATGCCGGCCACCATCGGCCGCTGCTCGGGCTTGGGCTCCTCGCGCTCCAGCATCGAGGCCATGATCACCAGCGGGTGCAGGCCGCGGCCGGCCAGCTCCTCCTCGCTGTGCTTGGAGGCGAAGCGCTCGCCGAAGAGGTCGAGCTGCCGCTGGACGAAGCCCTCGACCGTGAAGCGGGTCGGGTCGACCATGTAGGTCTCGGGGAAGAGGTAGCCCTCCAGGGTGTCCGTCGGCAGCGGGAAGCTGGCGGTGTAGGCCGAGGGGGTGGAGACGGCCAGGCTGTAGGCCCCCGCCTCGGCGAGGCCGGCCTGGGCCAGGGCGGCGTCGATCTCGCGGATGCGCCAGCCCTCGACCACGGTGAAGGGCACGTCCGAGGCGAGGGGGGCCGCGCAGAGGGAGGCGACGATGGCGGCGGCGTCCATGTCGGGGCGGACCTTGTGGCGGCCGGCCTTGATGCAGCCGCCCTCCTTGGTCAGGCGCACCCACAGGACGAAGTCCCCGGCGTCGTCGATGACGCCGGCCTCTTCCAGGATCGGCGCCATCGAGCGGGCCGTGGCGCCGGCGGGCACCTCGACGACGAGCTCGGTGCTGTCGGCGGGGTCGCGGGGGGCGCCGGCGCGCTCGGCCACGAAGCTGCAACCGGGGAGGAGGAGGGAGAGGAGCACGGGCGGTCCGGGGCGAGGTGAAGCGGGAATCTACTCGCCGGCCCACCTGCGGGCCATTTGCGGTAGAACGGGGCCCATGCCACGCCTCAACCCCCTCCTGGACCGACTGAGTGAGTACCCGGTCGTCGAGCTCGAGCGCCGCAAGCAGGCGGTGCGCGACCGCGGCCTGCCGCTGGTCGACTTCAGCGTCGGCGACCCGGTCGAGGAGACCCCCGACTTCATCCGGCAGGCGCTGCTGGCCTCGGTCCCGCCGCGCTGCGGCTACCCGACGATCAGCGGCTCCAGCGGCGTGCGCGAGGCCATCGCCGGCTACCTCCAGCGGCGCTTCGGGCTCGACCTCGACCCGCAGACGCAGATCCTGCCCACCGCCGGCGCCAAGGAGGCGGTCTTCCACACGCCCCAGCTGGTGATCGACCCGGCGGCCGAGGACCGGGTCGTGCTCTTCCCCGACCCGGGCTACCCCGCCTACCAGCGCGGGGCGCTCTTCGCGGGGGGCGAGGCGGTGGGGGTGCCGCTGAGCGGGGATCACATCTTCCGGCCCTGGCTGCTGCCGGCCGAGCTGATCGCCCGCACGCGGATGATCTGGCTGAACACGCCGCACAACCCCTCGGGGGCGGTCACCCCGCTCTCCGATCTGCGGCGCATGGTCGACCTCGCCCAGGAGCACGACATCCTGCTGGTCTGCGACGAGGCCTACGCCGATCTGTACGAGGACCAGCCGCCCCCCTCGCTCCTGCAGGCGGGGATGGAGAACGTGCTGGTGTTGCACTCGCTCTCCAAGCGCTCGGGGATGACCGGCTACCGCTCGGGCTTCCTGGCCGGGGACGCCGCGGTCATCCACCGCCTGCGCCGCCTTCGCGCCAACCCGGGCCTCGCCGCGCCGGACTTCGTCAACGCCGCCGCCGAGGCCGCCTGGTCCGACGACGGCCACGTCGCCGAGCGGCGCGCCATCTTCAGCGAGAAGCGCCGGGTCCTGCTGGCCCTCTTCGAGGAGCTGGGCCTGGAGGTCCTGGGCAGCCAGGCGACGATCTACCTGTGGGTCAAGGTGCCCGGCGACGGCGACGACGACGCCTTCGCCGCGCGCCTGTTGCAGGACGGCGTCGTCGTCAGCCCCGGCCGCATGTTCGGCGTCGAGGGCGCCGGCCACGGCTACGTCCGCCTCGCCCTGGTCCCCTCGGTCGAGGAGATCCACGCCGCCTGCGCCCTGCTGCGGAAGGTCCTCGGCTGAGGAGCCGTACGCCTCGCGGATCCGCTATGCTCGGCCGCCTTGGAGGAGCGTATGGATCGGCCCCTGGTTTCCCTCAGCGATGAGCAGCTCGCAGCGCAGATCGAGGCCGCCTGGGCGGGCGAGGCCGACGCGGCCGCCGTCGAGGAGGCGCTGGCCCGCCTGGACGAGGGCCGCTGCCGGGTGGCCGCCAAGGGGGCCGACGGGCTGTGGAGCGTCCAGGGCTGGCTGCACCGGGCGATCCTGCTCTACTTCCGGCAGGCCCCGATGCAGGTGCACGAGCTGGGGCCCTACCAGTTCCACGACAAGATCCCGCTCAAGCGCGACCTCGCCGCCCAGGGCGTGCGCCTCGTTCCTCCCGGCGTGATCCGCTACGGCGCCCACGTCGAGCGCGGCTGCGTCGTGATGCCCGGCTACGTCAACATCGGCGCCTACGTCGGGGCCGGCAGCATGGTCGACACCTGGGCCACGGTCGGCTCCTGCGCCCAGATCGGCAAGGGCGTACACCTCTCCGGCGGGGTCGGCATCGGCGGGGTGCTCGAGCCCCCCGGCGCCAGCCCGGTGATCATCGAGGACGGCGCCTTCATCGGCAGCCGCTGCATCGTGGTGGAGGGCGTGCGGGTCGGCGAGGAGGCGGTGCTGGGGGCCAACGTGGTCCTGACGGCCTCGACGCAGATCGTCGACGTGCGAGGGCCGGAGGAGGTGGTCCACAAGATGGTGGTGCCGCCGCGCGCGGTGGTCATCCCGGGGACACGCCTCAAGCGCTTCCCGGCGGGCGAGTACGGCGTGCCCTGCGCCCTGATCATCGGCGAGCGCCAGGAGAGCACCGACCGCAAGACCTCCTTGAACTCGGTGCTCCGCGAATTCGCGGTGGCCGTCTGAGCATGGCACCCGCGCCCGGCTCGCGCCTGGCTACGGTCCTGGCCCTGGTGCTGGTGCTGGGGGCCGTGCTGCTGGCCAGCCCCGTGCCCGTGCTGGACGAGGAGAGCTACCTCGACATCGCCAGCCAGCTCGACCCGCTGCGGCCCTACGACTGGTGGCGGCCCTGGCAGCCCTGGGGGACCGAGCGCGAGGGCGACGCCTTCGTCTTCGCCCACCCGCCGCTGCACCTGCTCTGGGTCTGGGCCATGATGCGCGCCGTGCCCGATGAGCTGGGCATGCGCGCCCTGAAGGTGCTCTCGGCGGCGCCCTGGGCCCTGCTGCTGGCCTGGTCGGTGTCCACGCTGGCCCGGACGCTGACCCGGCGCCCGATCTTCGCCGTGCTGACCTGGGCCTCGGCCCCGATCGTGGTGCTCTGCCTGCAGCGCGGGCTGATGCCGGATCTCTCGATGGCGGCGCTGCTGACGGCCGGGGTGGCCGGCTGGCGCCTGGGCATCGAGGGCAACCGGGTCGCCCAGGTCTTCGGAGGCCTCGCCCTGGCCGCGGCTGTCTGGACCAAGTACCCCGCGGCCCTGCTGCTGCCGGTGTTGGCCCTGCACGGCCGGGTCGCGCTGGGCCCCGGCCTGCTCAGCCTGCGGGCGACCCTGCCCTTCTGGGTGGCCGCCCTGCTGCCCCTGATGGCGGGCGAGGTCTGGCTGGCCGCCCTCTACGGGCGCCTGCACCTGGTCGAGGTGATCGGCCGCGCCGACGAGATCGCCCGCGGCGACCTCCGCCTGCGCCCCCTGGGGCTGCTGGCCCGCCTCTCGCTGGGGGTCGTGCCCCTGGTGCTGCTGCTCGAGGGCCTGCGGCGCACCCTCCTGACCGGCTCCTTGCTGGCGTTGGGGGCGGTGGCCTTGGCCTGGGGGCCGGCCGATCTCGATCCCATCACCGCCCTGCGGGTCCTGCCCTGGGCCGTCGGAGGGGGCGTCTCGGCGGCCGCCCTGCTGCACTTCGCCCTCTCGGGGCCGGAGCGTCGCGGTGCCGGCCTGCCCGGCGACCGGCTGCTGCTGATCGGCTGGGCCGCGGCCTGGCTGCTGGGCGTGCTGCTGGTCCACAACTTCTCGGCGCCTCGCTACATGCTGCCGGCCATCGCGCCGCTGGCGATCCTGCTGACCCGGGCGGTCGAGGCCCGCCGCAGCGCCCGCGTGATGCTGGTCGCCGGCAGCGTGGCCGGGGTGATGCTCAGCACGCTGGTGGTCCACGCCGAGCACCGCTTCTTCGCGGCCGCCGACGGCCTCGCCAACCAGGTCGCCCGGGCCTGGCAGTCGCCGGGCTCCTTCACGGGCGAGTGGGCGTTCCGCCACGCCATGCGGGTGCGAGGCTGGAGCTTCCTCGACGAGGAGAGCAGCTCGGGGGTGCTGGTGGTCGCGCCCACGAACTCCTCTCCCGGCCTGCTGCCCGAGGTCAAGGAGCACGTCGCCGACTACTCCTACGATCGTGGCGGCTGGCGGGTGGTCTGCGCCTCCTGTCGCATCGGCCTCTACAGCGAGACCCTGGGGGTCGTGCCCCTGGGCTGGTCTCCGGGCCCCCTGGAAGAGGCCACGGCGTGGCGGCTCCGCTGACCCGGGAGCCCGACCCTCAGGCCCACCGCAAGCGCCTGCTGGCCGCGGCCAGCGAGTGGGGCATCTTCGAGGGGATGCGGCGCCCCTGGCTGACGGTGGGGCTGCTGGTCGGCCTGGTCGCCATCCACCTGAGCCTGGGCCTGCGCATGTGGTCCAACGATCGGATCGGGCCGATCGGCGTGCTGCTGGCGCGTCGGCCCAAGGCCCTGCTGGAGCGGGCCGGCGGCCAGTCCGCCCCCGAGATCGACGCGGGCGAGCTGTGGCGCCTGATCTCCTGCGTCTTCCTGCACCAGGACGGCCTGCACATCCTGCTCAACGGGCTGGCCCTCTTCGGCCTGGGCCGCCTCTGCGAGTCCATCTACGGCCGCGCCCGGCTGCTGCTGCTCTTCGTCCTCAGCGGGCTGGGGGGCTCCAGCCTCTCCTACCTGGGCGGCACCGAGCTCTCCGTCGGGGCCAGCGGGGCAGTCTTCGGCCTGCTCGCGGCGCCGATCGTCTTCGGCTGGCGCTTCCGCGAGGAGCTGCCGACCGAGATCGGCCGGGCTCTGCGCCTGCGGCTGATCCCCTGGGCGGTCCTGAACCTGCTGATCGGCGCCCTCATCCCCTTCATCGACAACCTCGCCCACCTGGGGGGGCTGCTCGCCGGCGCCGCCCTGGCCGCGGTCCTCTCCCCGCCGGTCGTGCCCGGCAACGAGGGCCACCCCTGGGCCGGGCGGCTGATGGTCCTGGGCGTCGGCGGCCTGCTCGCCTGGGCCGCCGTGGGCGTCTCAGGCAATTGGCTCTGAGGCACGCGCGCGGGACCAGAGCTCCCGGGCGTCGGCGAGGCGCCGCTTGGCGAGGTCCTTGCCGTCGCGGACCACCGGCTGGAAGAGGCGGCCCCGGCCGGTCAGGGGCAGGGTGGTCGTCCAGAGCGGCTCGCGGTTGTCGGTCCAGCCGAGCTTGAAGTCGGTGGCCGGTGGCAGCAGGTGGGCCCGCTGCACTCCGTTGGCCCCGCACCAGGCCAGGACCTCCAAGGTCAGGGCGGCGCCGGGACCGCCCTTGGCGAAGCGAGCGTCGAAGGCGCCCAGGTAGGAGTGGTAGTCCCGGCCCGATTGCCAGCCCAGCTCGATCGCGGCGGTCTTCCCACTCACCGCCAGCTCGAAGACCCGGACCGTCTCGCGCAGGGTCGGGTCGGTGCACAGGGTCAGCAGCGAGCGGGGCAGCCAGGGGGCCGTCAGCGGCAGGCTGATCGCCTCGGCCTCGCGCAGCCAGGCCCGCTTCAGCTCCAGGGCTCGCTCGACCAGGCCGCGCCTGCGCGCGAGGTCCTGCTCCTCCCGGAAGGTCACCGTCCCCATCGCCGCCAGCGCCCGCAGCCCGCGTCGGGTCGACTTGCGGCGCTCCTTCGACAAGCGCGCCAGCACGGCCTCCCGCTCGCCCAGCGCGGAGGTGTCCAGCCAGGGGCTCTCCCCGGCCGGGCGGACCGCCAGGGCCAGCTCGGGGATCTCCCGGAGCTCGGGCGCGTCGGGCAGGAAGCGCAGGTGCAGCAGGTCGGCGAGGCGCTGCTCACGCAGGGCGCCCAGCATGTCTCGGACGATTCCCGCGCGGCCCTGGGGGCCGATCTGCGGGTCGAAGGTGAGGCCGTCGAAGGTCTGGATGGCCCCGCCCAGCCGTCGGGCGAGGCGGAGCGGCCCCAGGCGCTGCACCTGGAGGGGCCAGACCGCGAGCAGGCGGCTGCCCTGGCTGGCGCTGAGGGCGAGGCCATTGTGGTGGCCGCGGGCGCGGGCCAGGGCCAGGAACAGCTCGGCGGAGAGGGGCTGGACCGCGGCCCGGGCGTCGAGCTCCCGCCAGGCGGGCAGGAGCTCCGTCAAGCCGGCCAGGCCTCGGTGGGAGGCGATCTGGATGGCGGGGAGGGGGTCGACGGTGGCCACGGGAGACGGTCCGTGCAGGGGGAGGGCCGCTCAGAGCAGGAAGGGCTCGATCTCGCCGACGCCGCTGGGCTGCGAGGGGTCCAGGCGCCACTCGATGCGCTTGCGGTGGACCTTGCCGCGCAGCAGGCCGGAGCCCTTGACCGCCGCGGCCAGCCCGGCCTTCATCCAGAAGCGGGCGCCCGAGGTGGCCGGCGGCGCGGTCCGGCCCAGACCCAGCCCCTGCCGAAGGCCCAGACCCCTGCGCAGCAGGCCGTTGGCGTAGCGGGCGGCGTAGAGGGCGCGGATGTCGGAGGTCCAGTGCTCGGTGGTGATGGAGATGTTGAGGCAGTCGAGGTTCTCGACCCGGTGGGGGGCGTTGAGCGGCCAGTGCAGCATCTCGCCGGGGCGCAGGTGGAAGACCCGGGCGTGCTCCTCGAACCAGGGCTGGTAGTCGATCTCGGCCTCGGTCAGGTTGAGGACGATGCCCTCGACCTGGTCCTCGGGCAGGAAGGGGGCGCTGTTCGGGTAGAGGTAGACGCGCTTCTCGCCGCGCACCTGCCAGAGGGACTGCCCGGGCAGGTCGGCGTGGTAGTAGACCTGGGCGCCCGGCGAGCTGATCAGGATGCCCAGGTTGTGCTTGAAGGTGGAGAAGCCGGGGATCCGCTGGTGCAGCTCGGCGAAGATGCCGTCCAGCAGCGCGGCGTAGCGGGCGTCGGCCTCGTGGACCCGGCGCAGGTTCAGCCAGAGCCGGCCTCGCCCGATCGCAGAGAGCACATCGACGCCGCTGGCTCCGCCGAGCTCGCCCTCCCGCCAGAGGGCGAGGTGCCCGGTGCCCTGGGGCGCCATCTCCAGCAGGTCGTAGTTGGCGCGGGGGTAGCCCTCGATCAGGGCGGCCAGGGCGTCGTCGGCCAGCAGCTCGTGCCGATGCAGGCGGTGGTGGATCCGGATCGGCTGGCGACCCCACAGGGCGGCGTGCTCCGGCCGGAAGTCGGAGAAGACAGCGGGGGCGGTGCTCTCGCGTGACACGGTCCCTCCGGTCTGAGGAATGCGGAAGGTACGCCTCGGATCCGGGCTTGTCACGCCTCGGCCCGCCGATGAGACGAGCCGTGACCAGCCGGAGCCTGCGGGGGCT
Source organism: Deltaproteobacteria bacterium UBA2385 (assembly GCA_002343455.1). Lineage (GTDB taxonomy): Bacteria > Myxococcota_A > UBA796 > UBA796 > UBA2385 > UBA2385. The sequence goes on from DDSR01000489.1 coordinate 10,052, forward strand.
GGGCCCTCAGCCGGCGATGCGCGGCTCGGCCCGGTAGGCGGCCGCGAGGCCCTTCAGGTGGGGGTAGGCGTCCAGCATGGAGGGGCTGATGCCGTCCAGGCCGCCGGCCTCGATCTGCCCGATCTGCAAGGCGATGACGATGTCGGCGATGCTCAGCGACGAGCCCAGCAGGAAGGGCCCGCCCGAGCGGGCGATCAGGCCCTCGACGTAGGCGCAGGCCCGGGCCAGCGGGCCGGCGGCGAAGTCCACCCGCATGGCCAGCTTCTTCTCCATGTCGCGCTCGTAGAGGCTGGGCAGCAGGGCGTTGGAGAGGGTGTCGTTGAAGGTGTCCAGGGCGCTGTCGACGATGAGGGCCTGCAGCGGGTCGGAGGGGTACAGCTCGCCCCCGCCCAGGCGGGCGGCGTAGCGCAGCATGGCGGCGGTCTGGGTCAGGACGAGGCCGTCGACCTCCAGCAGGGGCACGCTGCCCAGCGGCAGGGCGCCCTGGGCCTTGAGGGCGCCGAAGTCGGCGTAGTTTAGGCGGCGGTCCTCGAAGGGCTGGCCCGCGAGGCGCAGGGCGACCCGCACGGACTCGGCGCGGCCGGGGGCGTTGAAGTAGGTCAGGGCGATCTGGGGCGAGGCGGTGGGCATGGGGACTCCAGGGTGGGAGGCCGGGTATCGCGGAGGTGAGGGGGAGCAAGTGGGCTAAGAGAGGTCCTCTCGGAGGTCCCCGATGTGGTTCGCCCTGCTGCTCTCCTGCGTCCGCCCGCCGCCCACCGCGGCTCCGCCTCTGGGCTGCACGCTGCTGACGGTCAACGACACCTACCGGATCGAGGAGGTGCTCCCGGGTGTCGGCGGCATGGCCCGGCTGCGCGCCCTGCGGGCCTCGATCGAGGCCGAGGGGCAGGAGGTGCTGCTGCTGCACGGCGGCGACCTCCTCTTCCCCTCCTTGCAGAGCCGGCTGAGCAAGGGCGCCCATATGGTCGAGGTCCTCAACGGCCTGGACGGCGATCCCGAGGCGATGGACCCGCGGATGCTGGTGGTCTTCGGCAACCATGAGTTCGACGACGCGCGCTGGAAGCACGCCCCGGCCCTGCGCCAGCGCCTGGACGACTCGCAGTTCCTCTGGCTGGGCTCCAACATCCGCTTCGGCAGCTCGCCCGAGCACGGCGGCCTCTCCTCGCCCCAGCTCCGGGACACCGCCACCGTGGACTGCGGGGGGCTGAAGCTCGGGCTGTTCGGGCTGACCCTCTCCAGCAAGCACCCCGAGTACGTCGACGCCTTCGACGAGCCCGTCGAGGTGGCCCGGCGCCGGACCCAGGACCTGCGCGCGGCCGGCGTGGACCGGGTGATCGCCCTGACCCACCAGACGCTGGAGCAGGACACGGTCATGGTGGCCACCCTGGGCGCCCAGGGGCCGGACCTGGTCATCGGCGGCCACGAGCACGACTGGAAGCAGGTCGAGGTCGAGGGCCGGATGGTGCTCAAGGCCGACGCCGATCTGCGCACGGCCTGGCGGGTCGACCTGGTTCGCGGCAGCGCCGGGGTGGAGCTGCGGCCCCGCCTGCTGCGGCTGGACGCGCAAGCGCCGCCCGATCCGGCCCTGGCGGCGCGGGTCGCGGCCCTGCTCGCGGCCCACGCGGCGGAGTTCTGCGGCGACCAGGGGGCCGACTGCCTGGATCGAGAGGTCGGCCGCAGCCGGGTCGACCTCGTGGCCGAGGAGCTGACGATCCGCCGCTACGAGACCAACCTGGGCAACTGGGTCGCCGATCTCGCCCGCGCGGCCGATCCGGGCGCCGACATCGCCTTCCTCAACAGCGGCGGCCTGCGCCTGAACCGGGACATCGCCGCGGGGCCGATCACCCGGCGGGAGATCGAGGAGACCTTCGCCTTCGCCTCTCCCCTGGTGCGCATCGAGCTCGACGGCGCCACCCTGCAGCAGGTCCTGGATCGTTCGGTCCACGACTGGACCGGCAACGGGCACTGGCTGCAGATCAGCGGGCTGGCCTTCGTACACGATCCGGCGACGGGCACGGCCAGCCGCCTGACCCTGCTCTCGACCGGCGAGCGCATCCAGCCCGAGCAGCGCCTGGTCGCCGTGGTGCCGAGCTTCCTGGTCGACCCCAGCATCGGCGACCAGGACGGCTACACGATGCTCTCGGGGGGCACCGCCTTGGGGGTGGACCTGAAGGACCTCGTGCTGGCGGCGCTGGCCGACGCGGGCGAGGGCATCGCTCCGGCGAAGGAGGGGCGGATCTGCACCGCAGGCGCGGAGGGCCCCTGCCTGGCGGCGCCCTGATCCGACCGCCCGCCGCTCAGCAGTCGACGTTCTTCAGGTCGGCGCCCCAGCAGACCGCGCTGCTGCTGTTGTAGCCGGGGATCACGGCGTAGCCGCTGCCGTCGACCTCGACCTGGGCCTGGGTGTAGCTGGGCTCGTTGGGCGGGGGCTGCTCGTCGGCCCACTCCGCCAGCAGCTCGCCGTCGGCGGTCCAGTAGTAGCGGATGCGGTCTTCCTTGTCGTCGCCGACGACCCAGTACAGCTCGACGATGCCGTCGCCCCGGTCGCCCAGCCACTCCATGGTGACCATCACCGTGCCCGAGCGGTAGTAGTCGACCCAGCCCAGCTGCCCGTCGGCCCGGTAGAAGCCGTTGAACCAGATCTCGCTGTCGTACAGGCCGGTGTCGCTGGTCTGGAGGACCTCGAAGATCCAGCCGGTGCCGACCCAGTGCTGGTTGAGCTCGGCGGTGACCGTGTAGCCTTCGTCGTTGGTGACGGCCCGCGAGCCGGTCCAGGCGAAGGTGCCGTTGTCGTTGACCGCGATGTCCTTGAGCGTGCCCATCGTGTTGCGCATCGCGCCCAGGCGGCTGAGCAGGGTCAGGTCGACCGCCAGGGCGGCGCCGGCCCCGGCGACCACCGAGCTGTAGTCCTCGTCCACCGGGTCGACGGCGTCGTCGATGGCCTGGATCTCGGCGCTGCCGATGGTCAGCATGAAGGCCTCGTTGGCCGTCGTGAAGTCGATCGGCGAGCCGCCGCTGCTCTCCTCCACCGCGCCGTCCAGCGAGGCGTTGCGGTCGAGGATGTCGACGTAGGAGTCCGCCGAGAAGGAGAGGTCCTGGAAGCGGGGGATGTGGGGTGCGGGCTCTTCCTCGGCGATGCAGCCGATCAGGAGCGACAGGGCGATGATCATGGGCGTCCTCCATCGGCCGAAGGGCCGTTGTCTCCCAGAGAGTAATCGAGAACAGGGGTCACCCGCTCGCGTCGCCGTGCCCGGGGCCCTCCTCTCGGGTCCCCAGCAGCGGCGCCAGCAGGCAGAGCGCTCCCGCGAGGGCGTAGGCGATGGCGCTCTCGCCGGCCTGGCTCCAGCCGACCGCCAGCACGGTGTCGGCCACCCCCCAGGAGAAGCCGTGCATCAGGCCGGTCGCCGAGAAGGCGGCTCCCGCGAACATCCAGGCGGCGGCGACCCGGAAGCGGCCCTCGATCATCCCCACGGTGGCTGCGGCCAGGATCATCGCCGTCAGGATGAAGCCCTGCTCCAGCCGGAAGGCGCCCAGGGCGAAGACGTCGCCTCGGGTCAGGGCCGCGCCCAGCTCCTCCCCGAAGGGCGGCGCCACCCCGGAGACCTCGGCCCCGGCGCGCACGCCGGCCTTGATCATCATCGCCCCCCAGGCCGCCACCCCCGGCAGCAGCCCGACCACCACCGCCGGCGCGTGCGCCCGCGGGGTCGCCTGGAAGGCCTGGGCCGTGATCACGATGCCAATCCACAGGACGATGGCCATGCCGGCTTCGATCGGCACCGCCCAGGCCAGCAGGGAGAGCGAGCCGGTCAGGCAGAGCAGGCTCATCACGAGGCCGTCCAGCCAGGAGTAGCCGATGCGCGCGCCCAGGGCCTTCCAGCCGGGGTGGCCGATGTAGATGGTGGTCGGGAAGGCGCTGCCGAAGAGGGCGCCGACCAGGGTGCCCAGGCCGTTTGCCACCAGCGAGGGCGCGGTGGGGTAGTCGTCGCCCGCCGCCGCCGCGCTCTCCAGGTTCTGCAGGGAGCCGATCAGGTTGAAGAGGCCCATCGGCACGATCACCGAGAGGTAGGTCAGGGCGTAAGGGCCGCTCAGCGCCGCGAAGAGCTCGCCCACCACCGGGACCGGCAGGTGCAGGGAGAGGCCCGGCGGGCGCTCGCCAACGGGGGCGAGGCCCTGCATCCAGGCCAGCGAGGTGCCGATCAGCACGGCGACCAGCCCGCCGGGGAGCCCGCCCCGGAAGCGCAGCCGGCCGAAGTAGACGAGGCTGACCACCGCCAGGGTGGAGAGGCCCACCAGGGGCGAGGCGAAGGTGCGGAAGAGGAAGCCCAGGCTGATGAAGGTCAGGGCGATGCCCGCCAGGGTGGAGAGCAGGGCGGCCCGAGGCACGTTGCGGCGCAGCCAGCCCGCCCCCAGGGCGCCGAAGAGCTCGATGGCCCCGCTGCCCAGCGCCGCCACGAGCCCGGCCTGCCAGGCGGCGACCGGGTCGCCCGTCGCCAGCTTCACCGGCAGCATCACCAGGAAGACGTAGGCGAAGACGCTTGGGGTGTTGATCCCGTAGGGCAGGGCGCAGACGTCGTCCCGGCCGCTCTGGCGGGCCAGCCGCATCGCCTGCCAGGAGTAGAAGAGGTTGCCGAACAGGATCGAGAGGGCCGCCGCCGGGAGGATGCGCCCTTGGATCAGCTCGGGGGGGAAGCCGAGCACGAAGCGGCAGAGCGCGTCGATGACCAGCAGCTGCACGATGTTGTCGACGGCCAGCCCGAAGAAGCCGTCGATGTCGCCGCGGACGAACCAGCGGGGGCGGGCGCCAGAGGCGGGATGCATGCGGGGGACCTCCCTGGTCGGTGTCCGCCATGCTAGCAAACGCGGAGGAGATCGCGATGACCGACCTGCAATTCCAGCTCAACGGCCAGCCCCACACGATGCCCGAGGGATCCACCGTCGCCGACCTGCTCGACGCGGTCGGCGCGCGTCGGGAAGGCGTCGCCGTGGCCATCGCTCGCCGCGTGGTGCCGCGCGGCGAGCACGGCGATCGACGCCTCCAGGCGGGGGACGAGGTGGAGCTGATCACCGCGGTGGGCGGGGGCTGAGGGGCGG
>DDSR01000407.1 GCA_002343455.1 Deltaproteobacteria bacterium UBA2385
CGGTCGAGGCGCCCAGGCAGGCGCAGAGCCCCAGCAGCGGCAGGAGGAAGAGAGGCACGCGCGGCATGAGCCCGTCCTGGGAGCGGAGAGAGTAGTGTAGCGCCATGGCCAGCCCCCTCCCCCGCGCGACGGCCCCTCGTTGCCGGCAGTTCACGCAGGTGTTCCGATGACGGCGCTCGGCCTGGCCCTCCTCACCGCCGTCGCCCTCTCCGCCGATGCCCCCCCCTGGCTCTGCCTGGTGCTGGCGCTCCCGACGATCCTGCTGGCTCCGGGCCTGGGCTGGGCCCGCTGGATGGTGCGCACCCAGCAGCGGCTGGCCGAGCGCGGCTACGATCCGATGCGGGTGGCCGGCCGCCCCCCCGTCTCCGGCCTGCAGCTGCTGATCGACGCCGCCTGGATCTCCCTGGCCTTCACCTGGGTCGCGGTGGCCGCGCTGCGCGAGCTCGGCGCCAACCGTCTCGGCCTCGAGACCGGCGAGCAGGCCTGGGCCTTGCTGGGCGCCGCGGCCGCCTTCGGAGCCCTGGGCAGCCTGCTGGGCCGAGGCACCCGCGCCGCCCCCTCCTTGCTCCCCGAGCTGCCCGCCGGGGTCGCTGTCCTGCTGGCCCTGCTCCTGACGGCCGCCTGGCGCCAGGACGATCTCGCCCGCCCGCTGGACGCCTACTGGTGGCTGGCGGAGGCCCAGGAGGAGGGCCACCCCGCCCTGCCCGTGCGCCTGGAAGGAGGCGAGCCCTTCGGCTGGGAGGAGGCCCCCGCCTGGAAGGTCCAGCCGAGCGAGGGCAAGGCCCGCCTCGTCGCTGACGCCGACGCCAGCGGCCGGGTGATCCTGGTCCTGCGCGGCCCGATCGACGCGGAGCTCAGCGCCTCTGGCAAGGGCACCAGGATCGAGCGCGACCGGTGGGAGGAGGGGGAAGACGCCCCGGTCCGCCGCTACCTCGACCACGGCGCGGTCGCCCTGGCCCTGCCGATCGACCTGCAGGCGGGCGAGAGCGTCGAGGTGCAGGCGGCCGGCGAGGCGCTCTACCTGCTGCCCGGCAGCGAGGCCGTCTGGTCCCTGCACTCCACCGGTGAGCTGCGCTTCACCCACTACTGGCAGATCCTCAACCAGGTGGAGAACCTCGACTGGGCCCGCGAGGTGCTGGACTGGCGGCGCCTGACCCTCAACCAGCCCCCCGGCTGGAGCCCCATCCTGGCGCTGAGCGTGCTCTACGGCCAGGGCGACATGCCGGACGCGGGCGTCGTCTTCTTCTGGGTGCTGGCCCTGATCGGCGCCAGCGCGGTCCGCCTGGGCTCCCTGCTCGCCCCCGAGGCCCCGCCCGTAGCCTGGCTGCTGCCCGCGGCCCTGGTCGCGATGCTGGCCCTGTTGATGATCGAGCCGGGCAGCACCATCTTCCCCGACCCGCTCTACACCGCCGCCCTCCTGGGGGCCGTCGTCTCGCTGGTCGGTGGGCGAATGTCCTGGTTCGCGGTCCTGGGCCTGGGCGCCGGGCTGATCCGCTACCCCGGGATCGTCGTCGCCTCGCTCTTCGCGCTGGCCGGCGCCGCCAGCGGGGCGGTGCGCTCCCCCTGGCGGGGCCTGCTGGCCCTCTGGGCCCTGGCCCTCTTCGCCCTGGGCACCGGCCTCGTCCTGATGTTCGCCGGTCACGCCGAAGACCTGCTCTTCATCCTCTACTTCGAGACCTTCCCCGAGCACTGGCACGGCGACTACAGCCCGGGCTCGCTGCTGCCCCGCGTCCCCGAGTTCTACCTGCTCTGGCTGCGCTACTCCGGCGGGGGGCTGGCGCTGGCCCTGCTGGCCGCGCTCTGGCCGGCCGGAGAGGGGCCCGCCGGAGCGGGGCCGGTCGGAGCGGGGCCGGCCGATCCCGGCCGAAGGGGCGCCCGCTTCCTGCTCGGCGGCGCGCTGGCCTACAGCCTCGCGCTCTGCACGATCGACCACCACCCCAGCCACTACTTCCTGCCGCTGGTCTCCTTCAGCGCCGTGGCCGTCTGGGTCGGATCCTCCTCCCGGCTGCCCACCGCCCTGAAGTGGGCCTTGCCCCTGCTGAGCCTGCTGGGCATGTGGATAACCCTGAGCATAGGGCAGGTTTTCTAGAATTCCCTGCTGTTGACAGCATCATCGACCCGATTTCCCCTCCCGTTCCACGCCATGCGAGATCAGTCTTCCACAGCCATTCACAAGTTATCCATAGCCCTGCTCGGGCTGTGGACGGCGCTGTGGCTGGGGGCCAACCTGCTGTGGCTGCAGCAGGACCGGATCCTGCGCGACGGGGACGAGGAAGGGCACGTCGGCGCCGCCGAGCTCTTCCGCGAGGACCTGCGCGGCGGCCAGCTCCTCAGCTTCCTGGAGCGGGCCTTCGTCGGCGATATGGGCGACTACCCCTCGCTCTACCCGGCGGTGCTCGGGGGCTGGTGGTGGGCCAGCGGGGCAGGCGAGCCCGGGGTCGCCTCGGTGCGCGCCCTGGGCCTGCTCTGGGTGCTGCTGGCCGCCCTGGCCACGGCCCGCATCGCCACGCGCTCCGGGCGCCCCGGCGCCGCCAGCCTCGCCTTCCTGGCCACCACCCTGCTGCCGCTGCCCGTGGGCCTCGCCCGCCACTTCATGCCCGAGGGCATGCTGGTCGCCGCGGTGCCCCTGGCCCTGTGGGCGGCGATGCGCCTGGGCGAGCGGCCCGGCCTCGGCCGCAGCCTGGTCCTGGGCCTCGCCCTGGGCCTGGGCCTGCTGATCAAGCAGACCTTCCTGCTGCTGGTCCTGCCCGGGCTGGCGTTCATCCTGCTCGCCGCGAGGCCCCCCCTGCGCGCCTTGCTGCCGGCCCTGCTCCTGAGCGCGGGGCTGGCCGGCCCCTGGACCCTGGCCCACCTCGCCGAGCAGGCCCGCTACGGTGTCGACAGCGCCCTCGCCTCAGGGGAGGGCGCCGCCTGGGCCCACCTGCTCTACTACCCGGCGGCCCTGGCGCTGCTCGTCTGCGGTCCGGTCCTCGGCCTCGCCGCGCTGGGCGCCCTCCCCGGGCTGCGCGCCTGCCGGGCCCGTCGCCTCGCCCTGGCCTGGCTGCTGGGCGGCCTGCTCNNCCTCGCCGCGCCCCTGGCACCCGCCATCGCCCTCCTCGCCGGGGTCGGCCTCGCCGGTCGGCGCCCGGGCGTCTCGGCCGCCGGCCTCGCCCTGGCGGGAGGGGCCTGGCTGGGCTGGCGCTCCCTCTCCCCCGGCCTGAGCCTCCCCCCTCCCCTGCAAGAGGTCGTCCCCGGCTGCCCCCAGCACTGGCTGCGCGCCCCGATCGACGACGACCTCGGCATCGCCGCCGCCGCCGAGCTCCTGGTCCGCGCGCCTCCCGGGGCGGTGCGCGTCCTCGACGGGCCGGAGATCCCCTGCTCCATCCAGACCACCGCCCCCTGGGCCGAGCACCTGGGCCCGGCCCTCCGTCGCAGGGGTCAGGATCGGGAGGTCCGGACTTCGCCCGACGAGGGCGCTGCGACGCTGGAGCTGCGCTGGCTGGAGGGCCCGCCCGACCCCGACACGCCGAGCGTCGAGTCTCGCGCCCTGGGAGGACACTTCCGCCTCCACTCCCTGCGGAATTGATATATTCTGCACGCATCAACCGGAGCGAAGCCGTGTCCGAGCCCCTCATCCCCAACGAGCGCCAGAGCATCGGGCGAGAGTTCGCCGACTTCATCGTGCACAACAAGGCCTGGTGGATGACCCCCATCGTGGTCGTGCTGGCCCTGATGGTCGGCTTCATCATCTTCGCCGAGAGCTCCCCCATCCTGCCCTTCATCTACACCGTCATCTGAAGGCGCTCCCGGTGGACTCTGGGCCAGATCAGGGGCCCGCGGTCGAGGTGCGCCTCGCCCGGGCGGACGACGCGCGCGCGCTCTTCGAGCTCGAACACCGCTGCTTCTCCGGGGATCGCCTCAGCCTGCGGCAGTACCGGCACCACATCCGCAACGACCGGGCCCGCGTCCTGGTGGCCGAGCGAGCCGGACAGCGGCTGGGCGGCGCCATCGTCTTCCTCCGGCGCGGCTCGTCGAGGGTCCGGCTCTACTCCATCATGGTCGATCCCCAGGCCCGCGGGCAGGGCCTCGCCGGGGTGCTCCTGCAGGCCGTCGAGGACGCGGCCGTCGACCTGGGGGCCACCGAGCTGCGCCTGGAGGTGCGCCAGGACAACGCCGCCGCCATCCGCCTCTACAATCGGCGGGGCTACCGGCCGATCGGTCAGCGCGCCGGCTACTACCAGGACGGCGCCGACGCCTGGCGCTTCGCCAAGGCGCTCTCCCGACGCCCCCTGCAGCCAGGGCCCCTCGACGCAGGGCCCCTCGACGCAGGGGCCCTCGACGCAGGGGCCCTCCAGCAGGCCACCGGGCGGCCGGTCCAGGTCCTCGAGAGCTGCGACAGCACCAACCGGGTCGCCCGCGAGCTGGCCGCCGCGCTGCTGAGGGAGGACCGGCTGTCCGGACCGCTGCCGGTCATCGTCGCCGAGCAGCAGCGCGAAGGCCGAGGTCGGCTGGGCCGCAGCTGGTCGGCCGAGCCGGGTGCCAACCTGCTCTTCAGCGCGCTCTTCGCCCCTGACCTGCCCCTGGACCAGGCCCCCAGGGTCGTGCTCTGCCTGGCGGCGGCCCTGGCGGCGGAGCTGGGGCTCTGGCTGAAGTGGCCCAACGACCTCGTCGACGAGCAGGACCGCAAGCTCTGCGGGATCCTGGCCGAGCACGAGGCGGGGCCCAACCCCGGCCGGGTCGGCTGCCTGGTCGTCGGGGTCGGGCTCAACGTCAACCAGCTCGACTTCCCCGACCTGCCCAACGCCCGCAGCCTGCGACAGCGGCACGGGGCCCTCCAGGACCGCCAGGCCCTGCTGATCCGCCTCCTGCAGGCCATGGATCACGCCGCGCTGGACGGGCCTCAGGCCCTGGACCTCTGGCGGGCGAGGAGCCGGACCCTGGGGCGGCAGGTCCGGGTCGCCGGGCGAGAGGGCCTCGCCACCGGCCTGCGCGAGGACGGGGCCTTGCTGGTGGACGGGCAGCCGGTGCTGGCGGGCGACGTCGAGCTGCTCGCCCCTCCCACCCGCCGCGCTACAGCCCTCTGATGAACCTCGCCCTGCTCCTGGCCTGCGCCGCCGACCCGGTCGTCCCCCAAGCCCCGCTGTGGACCGATCCGGGGGTCGCCGCGCTGCCGGAGGACAGCGGGAGCCCCAGCCCGGCAGCTCCGCTCGTCCGCGTCAACGAGCTGATGCCCGACAACGAGAGCAGCGTCGAGGACGAGCGCGGCGTCGAGTCGGACTGGGTGGAGCTGCTCTCGGTGGCGGAGCAGGCCGTGGATCTCGGCGGCTGGGGCCTCAGCGATCGGCCCGAGGATGGCGCGCTGTGGACCTTCCCCGAGGGGACCCTGCTCCAGCCGGGCGAGCGCCTGGTGCTGTGGCTGGACGGCGAGCCCGAGGCGGGGCCGAACCACCTCCCCTTTCGCCTGGACGCCGACGGCGGAGAGCTGCTGCTGAGCGACGCCGAGGGCGAGGAGGTCGACCGCCTCAGCTGGACCGCCCTGCCCGCCGACGTCGTCCGGGCTCGCTTCCCCGATGGGTCCGAGCACGTCGCCGACAGCATCCTGGCGACGCCGTCCAACCCGAACCCCTGGGATCCGGGCTCCAGCCTGGACCCCAGCGAGCGGCTCTTCCCCCAGGACGAGGTCCTGGTGGTCCACCTCGGCATGCCCGCCTCCAGCCTGGAGGCGCTGGGCAGCGACCCCTACACCTACGTCGAGGGCAGCGTCTCCATCGGGGCGGTCACGCTGGCGCCGGTCGGCATCCGCATCAAGGGCCAGTGGGGCAGCCTGCGGGACATCGATGACAAGGCCGCCTTCAAGGTCAGCATGGACGCCTTTGGCGGCAGCGCCGAGCTGCTGGGCATGGAGAACCTCACCCTGAACAACATGGTCCAGGACCCCTCGCTGGTCAACGAGCGCCTCGCCTACCGGCTCTTCCGCGAGCTCGGCGTGGCCGCGCCTCGCACCGCCCACGTCGCCCTCTACCTGAACAACGAGTACCGCGGCCTCTACCTGCACATCGAGTCGGCCGACGACGTCTTCCTGGCTCGCTGGTTCGACAACCCCCAGGGCAACCTGTACGAGGGCGCCTACGGGCAGGACCTGACGATGGACTCGTACAGTACGCTGGACCACGACGAGCGAGGCGCCGACGACCCCGACGACTACAGCGATCTGCTCGCCCTGGCGATGCTCCTGGAGCAGGAGCCGGGCGAGGAGCGGGTCGCCGAGCTGGCGGCGCTGGTCGACATCGACCAGGCCCTGGCGATGTTCGCCGGCGAGGTCATCATCGGCCACTGGGACGGCTACTTCTACTACCCGAACAACTACCGGATCTACCACGACCCCGACACCGGCCTCTTCTCCATGCTGCCCTGGGGCCTGGACCAGACCTTCGGCTGGGAGGGGGACATCGACGATCCCAGCGGGGCGCTGGCCGAGTGGATGCTGGAGATCCCCTCGCTGCGGGCCCGATACCGGCTGGCGCTGTGGAACGCCGCCGAGCGGATGGAGGCCCTGGCCCTCCCCGACGAGGCCGCGACGCTCCACGCCCTGGCCCTGCCCTACCTGCGCGCCAGCAGCTACGAGGAGTACAGCGTCGAGACCAGCCTCGACTACCTGCGCTCCACCATCGGCTACGCCAGCGCCCGGCCGGCGTCGATGCTCGACCAGCTCTGAGCGCCCTCAGGCGACGTTCTGGCCCCAGCCGGGCCGCTGCTGCTCGTCGAGCAGGCGCTGGCAGAGCTCCGCCACCGCGCCCATCCCGGACAGGCCGTGCGCCGACTCGACCCCGGCGTTGTAGTTGCTGGTGCCGTTGATGTCGTAGACCCAGCGGTTGCCGTCGGCGTCCTGGACGTACTCGATGCCCGCCAGCCCGAAGCCGTACTGCCGGGTCAGCTCGACCAGCTCGCCCACCAGCGGATCGTCGGCCGTGATCTCGGGCCGGAGCTGGAAGCGCTCGTCCGCGGCCGCCGCGGCCGGCTGGTCCTCGCCCGAAGGGGCCGGGCAGAAGGCGCCCTCGTCGATCTGGCAGGCGTCCGCCGGGCAGAGCTCGAAGCCCTGCTCGGTCGAGCTGCGGATGGCGTACAGGAAGCGCCCGTCGACGATCTCCACCCGGGTGATGAAGGGCTGGGCGGGCGCGATGTACTGCTGAACCAGGTCCACGCCGTCGGGGCTGCCCTCCCAGGAGCCGGCCTCCAGGAAGGCCTGGAAGGCCTCGTGGCTGCGGAAGAGCTGGACCCCCAGGCCCTTGCCCCCCTGGTTGTGCTTGGTGATGAAGGGGGTCGGCAGCTGCCGGGCGGCCGAAAGCAGGGCGTCCACCCCCCCGACCACCCCGATGGTCCGAGGCGTACGGATCCCCAGGGCCGACAGGGCCGCGTGCTGCCGGATCTTGCTGACCTCCAGCGCGAAGGCGGCGCTGCCATTGATCACCGGGCGGCCGCAGGCCTCCAGCCAGGCGATCAGCTCGCGCGCGAACTGCACCCCGCCCTGGTGGCCGCGGGTGTGGGAGGAGGGGCTCATCCGGTTCAGCCAGATCCCTTCCGGCGGAGCGCTGCCCAGGTCGACCATCCCGCCCTCGCAGAAGTGCTCCTGCCAGGCGAGCCCGCGGTCCGAGAGGGCCTGCCGAAGCGGCGGCATCCAGTCGGGGTTCTCGTAGAGGATGTGCACACCCATCGTCACTCCGCTGCGCTCAGGCGCAGGACTTCGTTGGCCACCGAGTCGACCAGGTAGATCTCTTCCATGTTGCGAACCTCGATGCCCATCAGGCCGACCATCCCGGAGTCCAGGCGATCGATCTCCGAGCCGTCCTGCACGTTGAGCGCGACGATGCTGCCGTTGGCGTGGTCGGTGACGAAGAGCACGCCGTCGACCAGGTCCAGCCCGCTGGGCTCGACCAGGCCCAGGTCGGCCCCGAGCGCCAGGTCCCAGCTGTCGGCCCCATCGACGTAGTAGTGCTGGGTCCCGGGCTCCATCTTGACGCGGTTGTCGCCCTTCTCGCCGCTGGTGGTGTCCAGCACCAGGATGCGGTTGTTGCCCGTGTCGGCGACGTAGAGCAGGTTGGAGGTGTGGTCGAAGACCATCCCGCTGTGGACGTCCTTGACCCGCGACACCTCGCCGATCAGCCAGGTGGCCGTCTCGCCGTCGCTGTGATCGTCGTAGCCGAAGCCATGGTCGTCGTGGAAGTCGACCATGTCGATCGAGCCTTCCTTGCCGTCGAAGACCCAGTAGCGGTTGTCCCGCTCCCAGGCGATGCCCACGCAGTTGGGGCTCTCGTGCTGCATGTCCAGGTGGCTGCCCAGATCGACCTCGTAGCCGAAGAGGTCCGAGAGGTACTCCACAGCCTCGGGGTTGCTCTCCCCGAAGAAGTTCAGGTCGCTGGACCACAGGGTCGGGCCCATGAAGTCGTTGGGCGAGCCCTGGCCGTTGTAGGTGTTGCGGCTCTCCTGGCAGGTGCCGAAGGTCCCCGGAGCGCCGAAGGCGATCGAGGAGACCTCCTCCATGAAGTGCAGGGCGAAAGGATCCACGATGTGGATCGAGCTCTGCTTGTCGGTACCCGTCATCTTGAAGACGCTGACGCTGTCGTCGCCCTGGTTGACCACCCACAGCTCGCCATCGGCTTCGGGGTTGAACTCCAGGTCGCGGGGCACGTCCAGCCCGTCGCTCTGCGCGCCGATCAGGTCGAAGCGCACCGCGTTCATGTCGTTGCTGTTCGCGCCGAGCGCGGCCACGCCGTCGATCACGGCGTCGTCGCCGCTGTCCTTGTCGGCGGTACAGGCGAAGAGGACGGCGAAGAGGGTCAGAGCGGTCATCGAGTCTCCGGATTGAGTGCGTCCTCTACCATTACAGCCGGGCCGGTCCACCCGAAACCGCCGCGGCTGGGACGGACCGGACCAACTCCTCACCTCGAGCTCAATCCAGGCTCTCGCAGACAAAGGGCAGCGAGGAGGCGCAGGTGGCGTCGTTCCACTCGTAGCCGCTCCAGAGGATCTGCGCGCAGTCTTCGCCCCCGGAGTCGTTGGGCTCGCCGCTGGCCCAGTTGCTGTAGGTCACCGGCTGTTCATTGGACCAGGACCAGCTGCCTTCGGCGTCGAGGTCGTTGAAGCCGACCCACCAGGTCGTCGCCACGACGGCATAAGCGGCGTTCGAGACCGACAGCTCCTCGTCCTCGTCCTCGAAGGCGGCCAGGTCGTAGCCCCAGCCCCGGCAGATCTCCAAGGCGTCCTCCCAGACCGCGTAGCTCGGGCAGTACAGGTAGACGTGCCCGCCCTCCTCCTGAGGGACGCAGGGCGCGCAGGTCCGCTCTTCGTCGCGGCTGCCGTCGCAGTCGTTGTCCAGGCTGTCGCAGACCTCGGCGGCGCCGCTGTAGCGCTCGGCGCGGGTGTCGTCGCAGTCGCCGGTGCAGGGCGTCTGCCCGTCCCCGTCGAGATCGTCGTCGTCGCCGCTGGCCTCGTCGCAGTCGTTGTCCACCCCGTCGCAGGCCTCGGGCAGCCCGGGGGCGCGGCTGGGGTCGGTGTCGTCGCAGTCGCCGGCGCAGACGGGCACGCCGTCTCCGTCCTCGTCCTCTTCGCCGACCGGGAGGATCCCGTCGCAGTCGCTGTCCTTCCCGTCGCAGAGCTCGGGCGCGCCCGGGTAGACGGCCGGGTCGGCGTCGTCGCAGTCCTCGCAGGCAGAGACGCCGTCGCCGTCGCTGTCCCCGATGTCATCGACCTCCCCGTTGCAGTCGTTGTCCGCGCCGTCGCAGACCTCGACCGCCCAGGGGTAGACCGCGGGATCCCCGTCGTCGCAGTCGCCCCGGCACGTCGAGAAGCCGTCGCCGTCCGCGTCGAAGCCCTGGTCGACCTCCCCGTCGCAGTCGTTGTCGACCCCGTCGCAGACCTCCACCGCGCCCGGGTGGGCGTTGACCTCGCCCTCGTCGCAGTCGCCGGCGCAGGCGGCCCAGCCGTCCCCGTCGATGTCCCAGTCCTCGTCGCTGCGCGCGTCGCAGTCGTTGTCCAGCCCGTCGCAGAGCTCGGCTGCGCCGGGGTAGACGGCCGGATCGGCGTCGTCGCAGTCCTGGCAGGCGTCGCTGCCGTCGCCGTCCTGATCGAGGGCCTCGTCCAGGCTCCCGTCGCAGTCGTCGTCGCGCCCGTTGCAGAGCTCGGCCGCCCCGGGGAAGACCGCCGGATCGGCGTCGTCGCAGTCGACCTCCCCGGCCAGGGCCAGGCAGCCGGGCGCGTCGGCCAGGAAGCCGTCGCCGTCCACGTCGAAGAGCTCGTCGACCTGACCATCGCAGTCGTCGTCCAGGCCGTTGCAGCGCTCGGTGGCCCCGGGAAAGACCTGCAGGTTGAAGTCGTCGCAGTCCTGACCCCCCTGCGCGATGGAGAGGTGGCCGTCGCCGTCAAGGTCCTGAGCCTCGGGTTGGGGGGCACAAGCGAGCAGGAGAGCCACGAGCGACAGGTGCATCCGGCCCCCTAGCACGGCCCCTATCGGGCGCACCTCAGGCCGGTGTTCGGCCGAGCGTCGCCGGCCGCCGTGTGGCGCCGGAAGGTGGGACGCAGGGCCGCCGGCTGGCTGTCGAAGGCGCCGCCGCGCAGCACGTAGTGGGTCAACGACCGGCGGAAGAGGCCGCGCTTGACCGGGTAGGTCGAGGCCGTCCACTCCCAGACGTTGCCGGCCATCCCCTCCAGCCCGAAGGCGCTGGCGCCCTCGTCGAGGCTGCCCACCTCGACCGTGCCCTCGCCGCAGCCCTGGAAGCGCGCCCGCCCGCAGTCTGGCGCCTCCTCGCCCCAGGGCCAGCGCCGCTTGTCCTCGGGGCCCTCGGCCTGGGCCCACCAGGTTGCGGCCGCCTCCCACTCGACCTCGGTCGGCAGCCGCCCTCCCCAGAAGGCGCAGTAGTCGCGGGCCTGGTCCCAGCGGACTCCCACGATGGGCTGCTGGGGCCCCATCAAGCCCTCGTAGCCGGAGGGGTCCTCCTGCCAGACCGGCGCGGTGCAGGCCCCCGCGCCCACGCAGTCCAGGTACTCGGCGGTCGAGACCTCGCGCGACGCGATGGCGAACGCGGCCAGCTCGACGCGCTCGACCGGGCGCTCGTCGGCGGCGCCGTCGCCGAAGGTGTCGCCTCGCCAGAAGGACATCGCCGGCAGCTCCACCACCCGCGCCGAGTCCTCGGCCACGAGCGGGGAGACCTCCAGCCGGCCGACCAGCACCCAGCCGACCCCTCCGACCGCCCCCAGGCCCAGCAGCCCCGCCCCCAGCATCGCCGCCGGCAGGAGGCGAGAGGGCGGCGGAGCGGAGCCCTCTACGAGCGGCGCTAGCTCGACAGGGTGGAGATCCTCGGGCACGAGCGTGCCAGGGAGAGGGGGGGCTCCGACCAGAGCTTCGGCATCGCCCAGCAACGCCAGCTCGGCAGAGAGGGCCTCGACGCTGGGCCAGCGCGCCGCGGGATCGGGGGCCAGCCCGCGGGCCACGGCGGCCGCAAGCCGCGCTGGACAGGCCACGAGCTCGTCGACCGGGGGGAACTGACCCGCCACCGTCGCCGCCATGCAGGCGGTGGCCTCGCCGACGAAGGGAGCCCGGCCGGTCAGCGAGGCATAGAGCGTGGCGGCCAGCCCGAAGACGTCGGCCCGCGCGTCGACCCCGGCGGCGTCGGCCCACTGCTCGGGGGCCATGAAGCCCGGTGTGCCCATCGCCACCTGGCGCCGGGTCTGGCCCTGGCGGCGGTCCTCGCTGCCCACCTTGGCGAGCCCGAAGTCGGTGATCCGGGCACGTGGGGGGGGCCCCGGCTCTACCAGGACGTTCGCCGGCTTGATGTCCCGATGGAGCACCCCCTGGGCGTGGGCCAGCGCGACCGCCTCGACCACGGGCCGCAGCAGATCCAGGGCCTGCCGCCAGGGCAGCGGCCCCTGCGCGACCAGGAGCGCCTCCAGCGAGGGGCCGTCCACCAGGTCCATGACGAGGCAGGGGCGGCCCTGCCAGGCCAGCACATCGCGGACGGTCACGATGTTGGGGTGCTGGAGGCGGGCCTGGACCCGCGCCTCCTGCATGATCCGGTCTACCTGGGAGGCCAGCTCGCCTTGCAGCACCTTCAGCGCGTGGCGGGTCCCCAGCAGCTCGTGCTGGACCCGGAAGACCCGCGCGGTGGCCCCCTCGCCGAGCAGGGCCTCGATCCGGTAGCGCTCGACCCGATCTCCGGGCTGAAGCGGCTCAGGTCCCTCGCTCACCTCCCCTCCCCTTCCTTCACCGTCGGCCGCGCCGACCCAGGACCCACAGAGGCAGCAGGAACAGCAGCCCGCCGCCCGCCGCGGCCGCCGAGCAGCCCCCGCAGCGCTTGTCCTTGGGCTCGGGGTCGGGGTCGGCGTCGACCGGGCCGGCCTGGACCGGCAGGGGCTCGCCGTAGCTGCCGGTGTTGCGGGGGTCGTGGAACTGGCTGGCCCACTCCACCTTCTCATCGGCCGGGCCCTGGGTGCTCCAGGCCCACAGCCAGCCCTCGCGGGTGGTCACGACAACGTCCAGCCAGCCGTCGCCGGTGATGTCGCCGACCGCGGGCGAGCCCAGGATCCACTGCCCGGTCAGCTTGGGCCAGCCATCGGGCTGTACGCCGTCCACATCCCAGGCGTGCAGCAGGTGCCCGGCGCTGCCGTAGATGACCTCGGGCCGACCGTCGCCCGAGAGGTCGGCGATGGCCGGGGCCATCAGGAACTGCAGATCCTCGACCTGGCGAGGCCAGCCCGGCAGGTAGCTGCCGTCGGCGCCGGACCAGGCGGCGACCGGGTGCTGGGCGTCCATCCAGAAGGTCGCGGCGAGGCTGGCCAGCCACAGGCTGCTGGTCCCGCCCATGACGGGGTCGGGCACGCCGTCGCCGTCCAGATCACCGAAGGCCGGCTGGGTGGCGAGCTGGACGAGGCTTGGCGCGTTGGCTGTGTTCTGACCCTCGCCGTAGAAGCTCTCCAGGTAGCTGAGATCGACCGTCATCTCGCCGTCGGGTCCGATCAGATCCGTCTGGCCGAGCATGATCGGGTCGAAGATGTCCAGCACGCCGTCCCCGTCCAGGTCGGCCACGGCCGGGCTGGCCGGGTGACCCTCGCCGATCAGCGGCAAGAGGAGCGCCTCGGCGATGAGCCCCGAGCTGAGGCGCGGCCAGCCGGTGTGGGCCTCTCCGCTGGGGCCGTCGATCAAGTGGGTGACCACCCGGTTTCCACCCTGGGCGCCCTCGTTGGTCCCCTGCAGGATGTCGATGTCCCCGTCGCCGTCGACGTCGGCCAGGGTCGGGCTGGCGATGGTCCGGTAGCCGTAGCTGCCGCAGAGGTCGGGGGCGCAGGGCTCGATCGGGTAGGGGCCCCAGTCGCTGCCATCCCCATCGACGACGTAGAGCCGGCCGTCCAGGCCTCCCGCCACGATCTCCAGGTCCCCGTCGCCGTCGAAGTCGGCCAGGGCCGGCGCGCCCATGAAGCCCTGGTCGTAGGTGTGCTGGGTGTCGAACTCCTCGGGGAGCCGGCCGATGTTGCGGTAGGGGAAGCCCTCGACCAGGCTGCCGTCGACATGCCAGGCCCAGATCCCGCCCTCCAGCGTGCTGGCGACGATCTCGATCTGGCCGTCGCCGTCCAGATCGCCCGCCGCCGCGCTGCTGAGCGTCGACTCGCGAGGGGTCGGCACCCCGCCCGAGCTGTAGGGCCGCGAGCTGACCCAGCTCCGGTCCAGGTCCGCGGTCGACACCGGCCAGCCGGGCATGGCCTGGCCCTGCCCGTCGAAGGCATAGACATCGCCCGAGGTGCTGGGCACGACGACCTCGAAGACGCCGTCCTCGTCGAGGTCGACCAGGATGGGTGAGGCCTCGGCGCTGCCGCTGAGCTGGATCGGGAAGCCCGGCAGCAGGTCGGCGTCGGGGTGGGCGTGGAAGAGCTTGCGCTGCTCGCCGGTGTTGCCCTCCGCGTCGGTCACGCGGAGCCGCAGGCTGACCCCCGGCCCATGGACCCGGCTCATCCGGCTGACCACGTCCTCGGCCGCCTGGGCCTCGGGCACCGGGATCACCTCCAGGGCGCTCAGATCCATGGTCGCCAGCACCCCCTCGACCGGGGCGGTCTCGCTGCCGCTGGCCAGCGAGGTCCAGGAGCGCGGATCCTCTCCCCGCCCGTACTCCAGCGTCCAGGTGTAGGAGCTGCTGCGCGGGGCCGAGATGCGGGCGTGGATCTCGACGGTGGGCTGGGTCAGCGGGTCGATGGTCTCGAACCAGAGGGGCGAGTCCAGGCGCACCATCGGCGGGATCTTGCCGGCGGCGACCGCCTCGACGGCCCGTGCGGCGTTGACCCGGCCGTAGCCGTAGAAGGCGTCCCAGCCCTCGGCCGCCGGGTAGCCCTTGTAGGTGGCGCGCTCGTCTTCGGTCATCTCGACGTCGTCGACGGTCTGGAAGAGGATCTGCACCAGCTCGCCGGCCGTCAGGCGCTCTCCAAGGTGCTCGACCGCGGCGGACTGGATCAGGCCGGCCAGCCCGGTGATCTTCGCCGTCGCCCCGGTCGCGCAGGCCTCAGACGGGGCCGAGAGGCTCAGCCGAGGGCCGTAGTTGTTGCAGTTCAGGGTGGTCATGTAGGTGTAGGCGCCGCCCTCGTTCGCGCCGTTGTAGCGGATCGACTTGACGTAGAGGGCGTCCTCCAGCACCGCCGGGAAGTTGTGGTGGTACTGGTTCTCGTCCCCCGCGGCGCCGACCACGACCATTCCCTGATCATGCGCCCAGGAAACGGCGGCCCGGGCGATGTCGGGCGAAGACATGGCCCCGATCGCCTGCGAGATGGCCACGGCCCCCATGTCGGCGGCGTAGGCGATGGCCGCCGCCGAGCGGGTCCCGTCGGTGACGAAGGTGTCGCCCACCCGGAGCGGCAGCACCGCGCAGTTGGGGCACATGCCGATGTTGCCGCCGCCGCCGTCGCCCTCGGCCGCGGCCTCGCGGGCGACCCCGTCGCCGTGGGTGCCGTAGTTCTCCTCGTAGCTGTGGTAGGGGTCGTTGTCGTCGTTGAAGAAGTCCCAGCCGCAGATGTCGTCGACGTAGCCGTTGCCGTCGTCGTCGATGCTGTCCGAGAAGGTGGTGATCAGGTCGCTGGGATCGAGCACGCCGGCCAGCCCGTCCGCCCCGGCGCTCCAGTCCACCCGCGGGTCCTGGGCGTAGTCGGCGAGGTTGACCAGCCCGTTGCCGTCCAGGTCGTGGCTGTCGGCCTCGGTCCCGTCGCTGTACTGCGGCATGGGCAGCTCGGGGGTGTGCAGGTACCACTTGTTGAGCAGGTCGTCGCGCGACCAGCTGATCCCGCTGTCCCCGATGGCGATCAGCACATCGAAGCGCCCCGCCGTGGTGCGCAGGGCCCGATCCAGGGCCACGCCGCTGCCGAGCTCGAGCTCGGCCTCCCGGACCTCGGCCCGGGCTTCGGCGGGGATGTAGGAGATGACGTCCCAGTCGGTCCCCAGGTCGCTGGGGCAGAGGTCGGGGCGGTCGATCTCGCCGCACTCCGGAAAGGTCGACATCGGCACGGCGGCGCGACCGGCCGGCGGGAGGAGCGCCAGGCCGAGCAGGCCGAGCGGGAGGAGGGTGGGGCTACGCACGATGGCCATCCGGGTGAGGCGCGCAGGGTAGCCGATCTGGAGGCGAGATCCGGGCCCGGGTACGCCGGCCACGGTTTCCAATTAAGCCAAGGGGCCCAAGGAGGTCTCCGTGGAGTTCGAGCTTCGCCACCGCTTCCCCGTCTCGGCCGCCCGCGCCTACGCCGAGCTGTTCAGCGAGCCCTTCGAGGTCGAGAGCGCCGCGCGCAGCCGCATCGACCGGCAGGTGCTCGAAGACCGGACCGAAGGTGGGCGACGGGTCCGCCGCGTGCGGGTCCGGCCCGAGCAGACCTTTCCGGCCCCGGTGGCCAAGGTGATCGGCCAGGACCGCTTCAACTACGTCATGGAGGAGACCCACGACATCTCCAACACCCGCATGGACTGGGTCGTCGTGCCCGACGCCATGGCCGACAAGCTGACCGTCAAGGGCAGCTGGGGCCTGGTCGGCAGCGGCGACACCTGTGAAAGGATCGTCAGGATCGAGATCCGCGTGCGCATCCCGCTGATCGGAGGCAAGATCGAGCAGCAGATCGGGGCCGAGCTCAAGGCCGGCTATGAGCAAGCCGCCGTCTTCGCCCAGCAGTGGCTCCAGGAGCACGCGTGATCCTCTTCCTCCTCAGCGCCTCGGCCCTCGCCCAGCAGGGCTACGGCGTCCCCTCGACGGACCCGTACACCGACGGCTACCCCTCCTCCTCCGAGCGCGAGCTGCACCTGTGGACCAACGCGGTCCGGGTCGACCCCGAGGCCTTCAAGGACATCTACCCCTGCAGCTACGACAGCTTCACGGGCACCGAGAAGAGCCCGCACGACCCGCTCTACCTGGACATGGGGCTGGCCGAGGCCGGGCGCTACCACAGCCTGGACATGCAGGCGACCGGCAACTTCAGCCACAGCAGCAGCGACGGCACCGACTTCGGCACCCGGGTCGGCTGGTTCTACGACAGCGGCAACATCGGCGAGAACATCGCCTACGGCTACGGCGACCCCTACAACACCATCATGATCGGCTGGATGTGCAGCTCGGGGCACCGCGCCAACATCATGACCGACTACACCGAGCTGGGGACCGGGGTGGCCGGCGACTACTACACCCAGGACTTCGGGGGCGGCGCCATCGACAGCAGCGGCCCGGTCGCCATGGGCGCCCACACCCCGCAGTCCGCGGGCAGCACCGCCACCTTGATGGCGGACTGGCTGGAGCTGGCCGCGCCGGCCCGCCTGGACGTGATCATGGACCGCGAGGTCGTCCCGCTCAGCCTGACCTGGGGGGTCGAGACCCGCGGCGTCTACACCGCCGAGCTGGCGCTGCAGCCGGTCGACTGTCATCTGTACCACTTCTTCTGGGAGACGGTCGACGGGCGCAGCGGCAACTTCCCCGAGCAGGGCAGCTACACCTTCGGCGCCGGCTGCACCGACGGCATTGGCTGGGTTCCCGAGCGCCTGGACCCCGACGGCCTGCTGGGCGGGCTGCCGGGCTCGGGGGCGGACCAGGACGGCCTGGGCGGCGGGGCCAGCGACGGCCGACCGCTGCTCTCGGATCCGCGGCTGGTGGGCTGCAGCCCGGTCGGCGGAGTGGCGGGGCTGATGGGCTGGATGGTGGGCCTGCTGGCGGTCTGGCGGCGCCGGGGCTGAGACACGTCAAGACTTTCCCTCGCTTCTGGGTTACCCTCGGCCACGCACCCCGAGGACCCGCCATGCTCCTGCTCCCAGCCCTCCTCCTGCTCTGCACTCCCGCCCAGGCCAAGGACCTCGGCAACCGGCTGGCCATCGGCGCCAACGCCCACCTGGGCAGCGTCCCGGCGCTCTCCGTTCGTTATGGCCTGCCCACCGGCAAGCCGGCCCTGAACATCCAGGTCGAGGCCCTGGCCGGCGTGCGAGCCACCGGCGGCACGCCCGCCGACGCCCTGGCCGGGGGGCGGGTGCTCTACGGCGTGGTCGCCGAGGACAACATGAACCTGTTCCTGGGCGCCGGCGCGGGTCTCAACGTGGCGGCGGGTGAGCCGGCCTTCCGGGTGCAGCCGGTGATGGGCGCGGACTTCTTCATGTTCGGTCTCGAGAACCTGGGCTTCACCGCAGAGTGGGGGCTGAACCTGGACCTTGGGACGCCCAGCACCTTCGCGACCAGCGCGAGCATCGGCGGTGGAGCGCATTACTGGTTCTGAGACCTCCCGCCTCGGACGGCCCGTGCTTCGGACCCTGCGCTCCTTCACCCTCGGCCTCGCCCTCCTGCTGGCTCCGGCGGCGGCCCGCGGGGCAGCCTACGACCCCGAGCTGACCTGGCGGTCGATGACCACCGATCACTTCCGGATCACCTTCCACGGCGGGGAGGAGAAGCTGGCCGAGCAGTCGGCCACCATCCTGGAGCAGGCCTGGGACGAGCTGACGGCCGAGCTGAAGACGGCTCCACGGCGGCGGATCGAGGTGGTCCTGGTCGACCGCACCGACGCGGCCAACGGCTATGCGCAGACCATCCCGGTCAACACCATCGTCATCTACGTGACCGCCCCGGGCGAGGACTCGACCCTCTCCTCCTACGAGGACTGGAACCAGACCATCCTCACCCACGAGCTGGTCCACATCCTGCACATCGAGACAGTGGAGGGCCTGCCCGGCGCGGTGCGGGCGGTCCTGGGGCGGGTGATCAGCGTCAACCGGGTCAGCCCCGGCTGGGTGATCGAGGGCTTCGCCACCTTCCAGGAGACCCGCCACACGACGGCCGGACGGGGCCGATCGACGATCGCCCATATGATCAAGCGCATGGCCGCGCTCGAGGACGGCTTCCCGCCGCTGGGCACCATGGACGGTTGGATCCGCGAGCCCCCCGGCGGCAACCTGCGCTACCTGTTCGGGCAGGACTTCATCCAGTTCATCGCCGACACCCGCGGCGAGGACGTCTGGACCGACTGGATCCACAGCTACGGCCGCGGCATCCCCTACCTGCTGCCCGGCAAGCGCGTCTTCGGCAAGCGGCTCGTGCCCCTCTACAAGGAGTGGCGGGAGGAGTTCCTGGCCCGCTACCAGCGGCAGGCCGACGAGGTCATCGCCCAGGGCCTGACCCAGCCGCGCTTCCTGACGCCCGAGGGCCATCGCTGCACGACCCCCTCCTGGAGCCCCGACGGCAGCCGGCTGGTCTACTCCTGCACCGATCCCCGGCGGGGGCCGGCCATCTGGATGGCCGAGCGGGACGGCCAGGGGGCCGAGATCGAGCTGAACGGGCGGACGGCCTCGACCTTCACCTGGCGGGCCGACAGCGAGGCCTTCGCCTTCAGCTCCTCGCGGGTGGTCAACCGCTACAACGTCTGGAACGACGTCAGCCTCTACACCATCGGCGGGGGGGTGGAGAGCCTGACCCGGGGACAGCGGGCGCGGGATCCGGAGTTCTCGCCGGACGGACAGGTGATGTTGACCGTCACCAACGCGGTGCAGAACAACCAGCTCGCCCGGCTGACGGTCGACCGCAAGCTCGATCCCTTGACCGAGCACGAGGACGCCACCCAGCTCTCCACGCCGCGCTTCTCGCCCGACGGCAGGTTCGTGGCCATCTCGGTCTGGCGCGATGGCTACCGGGACCTCTGGCTCACCACCGCGACCGGCGAGCCCTGGCGGCGGGTGACGGTCGACCTCGCCCACGACATGGACCCGGCCTGGTCCCCCGACGGGCGCACGCTGTACTTCTCCAGCGATCGCACCGGCATCTTCAACCTCTACGCCCTGGACCTGGACAGTGAGCGACTGTTCCAGGTCACCAATGTGCTGGGGGGCGCCTTCTCGCCCTCCCCTCACCCCGACGGCACCTCCCTCGTCTACGAGAGCTTCCACCACGCCGGCTCTCGCATCGCCTGGCTGGACCTGGACCGCTCCACCTGGATCGACCGGGGCGACCTCGCGCGCCCGATGGAGGAGGCGACGCCGCTGGCGGAGGCCCTGCCGGCCGAGGGCGATGTCCAGGTGGCCGCCCGCCTGTACCGGGCCGAGAAGGCGCGCCAGCGCTGGGAGCAGGAGCAGGCCCCGGCCGAGGAGCCTCCCGCCGAGCCCGCCCCCGAACCTGAACCCGACCCCGAACCCGAGCCCGACCCCTGGAAGGCGCGCGGCCCCGCGATGTCCCTGGTCGAGCGGCTGCCCTACCCGGGGCTGGAGGGCGTCGGAGGAGCCTTCCACCACGCCCGTCTCTGGCCCGGCAGCTGGGGCCTCCCCGAAGAGCCGAGCAGCCACGCCGGGGCCGACGCGCCCGACGCCGGTGCCGACGATCAGCGCGCGACCGTGGTCGAGCTCGACGGCCCCGAGGAGGAGGACTACCCCTTCACCCGGCCGGTGGGACGCTACTCCCCCTGGGGGAGCCTGCTCCCGCCTCGCTACGTCCTGCCGACGATCACAAGTACGACCTTCGGCTTCCAGGGGATGCTCTCGACCTCGGGCGCGGACACCCTGCGGCGCTGGCTGTACAGCGGCTACCTCAGCTACCGGACCGACGCACGGTTCCTGGGCTGGGGCGCCTCGCTGGCCTGGAACCGCTGGGTGCCGATCATCACCGCCGGCGCCTACGCCTACGCGGTGCCCTATGGCGATCTGTACGTGCAGCCCTCGGCCCCCTCGCAGGGCGGCAGCTACGTTCCCAGCGTCGAGAGCAGCAACGAGCGCTACTGGGACAAGCGCATCCGCGCCTATGCGCAGCTGACCCACCCGATCGACGAGTACCGCTCGGTCTTCGGGCGCTGGTCGGGGACCAGCCGGCAGCCCCTTGAGGCGCTCACCGACGGCGCCTACCGGCCCTTCCTGCCGACCCGTGGCTTCATCAGCAGCGTCGGCGGCGGCTGGCGCTATGCCCGCGGACGCTCCTACGACACCTCCATCTCGCCGGAGCAGGGCCGGATCCTCTCGCTGGTCGGTGATCTGAGCGCCCCGTGGATCGGGGCCTTCGTGCTGGACGACCAGGACCAGTGGGTGGGCTTCACCCAGCTCCAGATCACCGCCGAGTGGCGGGAGTACCGCACCGTCCCCTGGGCGGCGAACCATGTGCTGGCCACGAAGCTGGCCGGGGGATTCTCGACCGGCGACGAGAACCGCTACGGCTCCTACCGTTTGGGCGGCAGCTTCGGCGAGAGCGCCTACTACACGCTGCCCGACGAGTGGCGCGCCCTGCGCGGCTTCCCCACCGCGGTCGTCTACGGCGACAACTACTACCTGGGCAGCGCCGAGTATCGGCTGCCGCTGCTCTACGTCGACCGTGGCCTGGGGGTCCTGCCCTTCTTCGCCCGGGGGCTCTCGGGGGCCGCCTTCGTCGACGCGGGCAACGCCTTCACCGACTTCACCTCCCCCGAGACGCTGGCGGGCCTGCGGGTGGGCAGCGGCGCCGAGCTCTCCGCTTCGGCGGTCCTGGGCTGGGGCATCCCGGTGACCTTGCGCCTGGGCTACGCCTTCGCCGTCCTCGGCGACGGTGGATACGCGCCGGGGAGCCTGGGCGGCGCCTACGCCTGGCTCGGCTCCAGCTACTGAGGCACTCCCGACGATGCGCTCCACGCCCTCTCTCCTGATTCCTCCCGGGCTCCTCGGCGGGCTCCTCGGCGGGCTCCTCGCCAGCCCCGCGGCCCTGGCCGGCCCCTCCGCAGCGGCCACGGTCGCCCTGGCCACCGGCGACTGCCCGACCATCGTCGCCGAGCTGCGCGAGGTGGAGACCGAGGCGCTGGGGCTGGCCCTGGCGCGCTGCCAGGCCGGGCTGGGCCAACCCCAGGAGGCCCTGCGGCTGCTGGATGGCGTGCGGGACCCGGGCCTGCGGCCCTACGAGCGCCTGGTGCGGGGCGAGGTCCTGCTGGCGGCCGGGCGCTGGGCCGAAGCGGCCGCGGTGCTGGCCGAGGCGACCCTGAGCGGCGACGCGGGGGAGCGGGCCGCCATGCTGCGGGGGCGGGCCCTGGTCGAGCAGGGCGCCTACGAAGAGGCGCGGGCGGTGCTGGCGCCGCTGATCGCCGGCAGCCTGGGCGAGGCGGGCAAGGTGCCCGGCCCGGGGGGCGCCGATCCGGGGGAGACGCGCTGGTGGCTGGCCCAGGGGGCGATCCGGCGGGGCGAGCCCGACAAGGCCGTGCCGGTGATGCAGAAGATCTGGGCCCGCAACCCGAGCAGCCCCTTCGCGATCCAGGCCGAGGCCTGGCTGACCACGCGGGGGCTCCCGGTCGAGGACCGCAGCACCGACGCGGGCAAGGCCTTGCTGCGCGAGCGCATCGAGACGATGCAGAAGCAGCGGCGCTACGGCGAGGCGTTGGCGCTGGAGGACAGCCTGGGCGTCGTGCGCTCCGCCTCGGAGGAGGCCCGGCTGGCCTTCCGGGCCAAGGACTATCCGCGGGCCATCGCCGCCTTCGAGCGCATCTCCTCGCCCTCGCCCTCGCAGCGCTTCGACCACGCGCTGGCGACCTCGCGGGTCGGCGACCACGCCGGGGCTGCCCGGCTCTACAGCGCGCTGCTGGCCGCGGCGCCGAGCAGCAGCCAGGCCGACGAGGCCAGCTACAAGCTCGGCTACCTCGCCTACGACAAGGGCGAGCTGGAGCGGGCGATCCCCCTGCTGAGCGACCACCTGGGGCGCTACCCGAGCTCCTCGTTCGCCGACGATGCCCGCTGGTTCATCGCCTGGAGCCAGGTCCGCCTGGGACGCCTCTCCGAGGCCGACCAGTCCTTCGAGACCTTCCAGCGCCTGCACCCCAAGAGCGACCTGGCGGCCTACGCGGGCTGGTGGCGGGCCTGGATCCTCCTCCAGGGAGGCAACGAGGTCGGAGCCAAGGACGCATGGCAGGCAGTGCTCAACCGCTGGCCCACCTCGGGGGCGGCCTGGCTGGCCAGCAAGCGCCTGGGGCAGCGAACCGAGGGGGTCCCGACCCGCGGCCCGCCTCCGAAGCCCCCCGCCGAGCTGCAGACCGACGCCTGGCGACGCGGCACCGCGCTGGCCGAGGCGGGGCTGCTGGAGTGGGCTCGGCCCGAGCTGCAGAGCCTCATCCCGGCCGCCAAGGCCGCCGGGCCGGCCGGTCGCGTCCCCTTGGCCCTGGCCCTGGTGGAGGCGGGCGACTACGGAAACGCCAAGGAGCTCGCGGGGCCCGCCTGCGGCACGCCTTGGCGCTCGCCGGGCGATGCCTGGGCCTTGCGGGCCTGCTATCCACGGCCACAGGCCGAGCTGGTCAGCTCGATCGCCGTCCCTGCCGGGCTCGATCCGCTGCTTCCCTACGCGATCATGAACGCCGAGAGCGCCCTGAAGCCCTGGGTGGCCTCGCCCGCCGGAGCCCGCGGCCTGATGCAGCTGATGCCCGCCGTGGCAGAGCGGCACCACCTGCAGCGCTTCCGGGCCTCGCCCTTCTCCTCGGACGCCCTCTTCCAGCCCGGCTACAACGCCGCCCTGGGCACGGCCGAGCTCGTCGCGCTGCGGGAGACCTTCAAGGGCGCCGGCGTCGAGCCCGGCCTCCCCCTCGTCATCGCCGGCTACAACGGCGGGGCCGAGGCCGTCCAGCGCTGGCTGGCGCTCTACCCGAGCCCTCCCGAGGGAGAGCGCTTCGCCGAGGACATCGGCTACACCGAGACGCGGACCTATGTGCGGCGCGTGCTGGGCTACCTGCAGCAGTACCGCTACGTCTACGGGGACTAGCCCCGGCCGACGCTCCAGGGCAACAGGGCCAGCGCCTGGCCGGGCATGGCGCGGACGAGGCGGAGCGAGTCGCCCAGGGGGCCGAGGGTGCGGAGGGAGAGCTCGACCAGGTCGGGAGCCTGAGCGTCCCGGCCCAGGAGCTGGGCGAGCAGGCGGAAGCGCGGGGGCGGGAAGCGCAGGTGTACGGTCGGCGACTCGGGGCTGAGCCCGGCGAGGTAGCGGGCTCGCTCGATGCCCTCGGGCAGGCCGCCCAGGCGGTCCACGAGGCCGTGCTGGAGCGCCTGTCGGCCGGTCCAGACGCGGCCGGCGGCGAAGGGCTCGATCGCCTCGACCGGGCGGCGGCGCCCGGCGGCGACGATCTGCAAGAAGCGCTGGTACGCCCGCAGCAGCAGCTCGCGGAAGCGTCGACGCTCCTCGTCCTCGAAGGGGCGGAAGGGCCCGAGGCTCATGCCCTCCGGCGGGCTGCGGACCGCCTCGGATCTGACGCCCAGCGTGGCCATCAGCCCGGAGAGGTCCAGCTTGCCGCCCACCACGCCGATCGAGCCCGTGACCGTGCCCGGGCTGGCGATGATCTCCGCTGCCGGCGCGCCGATGTAGTAGCCGCCGCTGGCGGCCGTGTCGGCGAAGACGGCGATGACCGGCTTGCTGGCGCCAAGGCGTTGAACGGCTCGCGCGATGATGTCGCTGGCCAGGGCGCTGCCGCCGGGGCTGTTGATGAAGAGCACGACGGCCCCGAAGGCGTCGAGCTCGGCGAGCTCGTCCAGGACCGGCACGACCCGGTCCGCGTCGATGCGCTGCCCGCCTCCGCCCGAGGGCTCCGCGCCGTAGACGACCGCGCCTTCCAGGTGGACGACGCCTACCCGGCGCTCTCGCTTGCCCCAGCGGGAGAGGGCTCGCTCGATCCGGAGCAGTCGCGCATAGCTGCGAAAGGAGAGGGGCTTGATGTTCTGGCCCAGCAGCTCTTCCATCGCCGCGTGGGCCTGGTCGGCGTGGCCGAGACCGTCGACCAGCTTCTCGGACAGCGCCCGCTCGGCCCCGAAGGGCGCCTCCACCATGAGTCGACGGACGGTCTCCGGGGGGATGCCCCGGCCCTCGGCGATGCTCTCGATCAGCTGATCGGCGAGGTCCTCGACCAGCTCGCTCATGGCCTGCCGGTTGGGCGCGGAGGCGAAGGAGCGGGAGTAGCTCTCGCCGAAGCTCTTGAACTCGCCGGCGGTCTCGACCTCGAAGCGCACACCCAGCTTCTCGAAGAGGCCCCCGAAGAAGGTGAGCTCCGAGCCGACCCCCGAGAGGAAGACATCCGCAGCCGGCTCCAGCCAGACCCGATCGGCGGCCCCGGCCAGCATGAGCTCCTGGCTGCCCGCGACCTCCAGGTGCACGAAGACCAGCTTGCCGGCGTCCCGCAGCGCTCGAAGGCGGCGATGCAGCTCCTGGGCGGCGGACCAGCCCATGCTGGGGTGGCGGATGCGCAGCTTGACGGCGCGCAGGAGCGGGTCGCCGGCGAGGGCGTCGAGCAGCTCGTTGGTGCTGGCGACGCCCTCCAGGTCGGCGCGCCGCGGCATGTCGTTGGCGAAGGAGATCTCCAGCACGCCGCGCTTGCCCAGCTGCCAGCGCCGCAAGGCCACCACCAGGGCGGTCAACGGCACGGCGATGAAGCCCAACAGGGAGGACCAGAGGATGGCGAGCACGCAGCGGCTCCAAAGAGAGAGGTGGTTAAGACTACTCACCGCGGAGGGACTGTCACCTCCTCCAGGGAGGACCAATGGCTGGCCTGTTCACCGACGAGGAGCTCGCCCTCTTCGCCCATCTCCCCGAGACCGACCTGATCGACCTCGCGATCGAGCTCGAGGTGCCGGTCGGAGAGAGCGTCTCCCGGCCCGAGCTGCTCAACGCCGTGATCTCGCCGCTGGCCGAGCTGGCGAAGACCGAGGGCCTCCCCTTCTCGCGCTTCGACAAGGACGACCTCGACGAGCTGCCGCGCGAACACCTGCTCGCCCTGACCCGCTCCATGAGCCTGCCAGCCGAGACCAGCGCCCTCATCAAGGCCGGAGAGAAGGTCTACAAGCGGTACCGGAACCAGCGCCAGCGCTCGCAGGTGCCGCTGTTCCTCCCGATGCTGCTGCCGATCCTGGCCCGCTATCTTGCGGAGAGGGATCACCAGGCAGGTTGACATCGGCCCTCATCAAGCGTACACAACGCGCCGCAAGCGCAAACTGCGAGCGGAGGCGCCGTGGAGACCAAGACCTGCCCTAGCTGTGGAACCGATGTCCCATCGGTTGCCAGCACCTGCAAGAGCTGCTTTCACGACTTCAACGCGGTCGTAGAGAAGAAGACCAACCCGCTGATCATCATGCTGGGCTTCCTGGTCGCGATGGCGGTGGTGGGGGCGGCGGCGTTCGCCCACCTCTACTACTACAACGCCCAGGAGAACATCGTCGTCGACGCCGAGACGCAGTCGATCGTGGTCACGCGGGTCACCGCCTCCAAGACGACCAGCGACCGCATCCCCTTCTCGGACGTCGTGAAGGTCGAGCACGTGATGGGCGGCGAGACCGCCATGTTCGAGGTCATCGCCGTGACCAACACGGGCGAGCGGGTCCTCGTCCAGCAGTCCGACAAGCCCATCCGCGGGCACGCCGAGCACATCGCCAGCATCATCGACAAGCCCTTCGAAGAGATCAGCCTGATCAAGACCTTCGGCGACTGAGGCGTGCCGGTCTTCGACCAGGCCCTCGGCCGACTGGGCAACGACATCGCCATCGACCTGGGAACCAGCAACACCCAGGTCCTCGTCCACGGCCGCGGCCTGGCGGTCGAAGAGCCGTCGGTCGTCGCGGTGCAGCGCGGCAACGGCGGTACCCAGGTCCTTGCGGTCGGGACCGAAGCGAAACGAATGGTCGGGCGCACGCCGGAGAACATCCAGGCTGTACGGCCGATCCGCGAGGGGGTCATCGCCGACTTCGAGCTGGCCGAGGTGCTCCTCCGCAGCTGCGTCGAGCGGGCCCTGGCGGGGCGCCCGCTGGTCCGGCCCCGAATGATCGTCTCTGTGCCCGTCGGCACCACCGAGGTCGAGCGCAGGGCCATCATGGAGTCCGCGCGGGCCGCGGGAGGCCGGGAGGTGCGGCTGGTCGGCAAGTCCATCGCCGCGGCGCTGGGGGCCGACCTGCCGATCCATGACCCGGTCGCCAGCATGATCGTCGACCTGGGAGGCGGGTGCACGGAGATCGGCATCCTCAGCATGGGGGGCACGGTCGTCGCCACCTCGGTGCGGGCCGCAGGAGACCACCTCGACCGCGCCCTGGTGGCGCTGGTCCAGCAGCGGCAGAACATCCTCCTGGGCGAGCGCACCGCCGAGGAGATCAAGCTCCGCATCGGTCGAGCCACCCCCGACGAAGCCGCGCCCGCGCAGGCCCGGGTCAAGGGCCGCGACCTCTCGACCGGCATTCCTCGGGACGCGGTGGTCAGCTCCGAAGACACGGTGACAGCCTACCGCCCGATCCTGGAGCAGATCGTCGAGGGCATCCGAAAGGCGCTCTCGCGCACCCCACCCGAGCTGGCCGCGGACATCCTGCAGCGCGGCATGGTGCTCTGCGGAGGGACCTCGCTGCTGCCGGGCCTCGACGACTACCTGCGCCAGGCATCCGGCCTGCCGGTCGTCATCGCCGAGGATCCCCGCCGCTGCACCGTCATCGGCACCGGGGAGCTCTTCGACGATCCGCAGACGCTGGAGCGCGCTGCCCCTCAGGGCTGAAATTGAATGCGCCAGAACGCCGAAAGCCCCAGCATCCGTGAGGATGCTGGGGCGTAAGGGATGGCCGGCGGTGACCTACTCTCCCACCGGGCTTCCCCGGCAGTACCATCGGCGTACTGGAGCTTAACTTCCGTGTTCGGTATGGGAACGGGTGGGTCCTCCGTACTATCGCCACCGACCAAAATCGAGTCCGCCTTGGGCGGAAGATGTTCAAGCATGAAGGAAGACGCTGCGTCCAGAGTTCGGCGACCGAAGGTCAAGCCGAACGGGCAATTAGTACCGGTTAGCTCCACGCATTGCTGCGCTTCCACACCCGGCCTATCAACCTTGTAGTCTACAAGGGCCCTTCAGGGAGAGCTAATCTCGAGGGGGGCTTCCCACTTAGATGCTTTCAGCGGTTATCCCGTCCGCACGTGGCTACCCTGCGATGCCGCTGGCGCGACAACAGGAACACCAGAGGTGCGTCCATCCCGGTCCTCTCGTACTAAGGACA
>DDSR01000341.1 GCA_002343455.1 Deltaproteobacteria bacterium UBA2385
CAGGCGAGGAGGGCCAGGAGGGCGAGCATCACGGGATCACCAGGAGCGAGAGGCCGTCAGAGCTCGCCGTCGACGACAGCGAGCAGGGGCAGGCGGGTGAAGAGCTGGAGCAGGTCGGCGGCCGGCTTGGGCCAGCGCTCGACCGGCTCGGCCTCGGTCATCAGGCCGCCCAGCATCGAGGCCGCCAGGAAGGTGCCCGGGTAGGTGTCGGCGAGGCGGACCAGCTCGGCCAGCGCCTCTTGCACCCGGGTGCGGTCGCCGGGTTCGAGCCAGGGGATGACCAGGGCGGCGCGCAGGGCCTGGGCGGCCCAGCCGAGCACGTCCTCGTCCTCGACCTGCGGCTGGGTGGAGAGCTCGTGGGTGCGCTCGACCAGCTCGTCGGTGCCGAGGCCCTCGAAGGCGCGGGTGCGGGCGCCGGGCCCGGCCTTCATCCAGGCCTGGGTCATGGCCTGGAAGGCGGGCTCGAGCCCGGCCTCGACCCGGCTCTGGCGCGAGCGGGAGGCCACCCGGCCGTACAGCTCGAGCAGCGCGGCGAGATCGGCCGGCTGGGCGCGCTCGGGGGGGGCGTGGAGGACCTCCAGGCCGGCGGTCAGGCGGCTGGCCAGCTCGGGCGTGTTCATGGCTTCACCGGCTGCAAGGGGTGGACGAGCACGCCGCCGCGCAGCTTGGGCTCGAACCAGGTGGACTTGGGCGGCATCAGCTCGCCGGCGTCGGCGACGGCGAAGAGCTGGTCCATGCCGGTCGGGAAGAGGTGGAAGGCGATGGCGGCCTGGCCGGAGTCGACGGCCTGGGCGAGGGCCTGGTGGCCGCGGATGCCGCCGACGAAGGAGATGCGTGCGTCGGTGCGGGGGTTGTCGATGCCCAGCAGCGGGGCGAGCACCCGGCTCTGCAGGACCGAGACGTCCAAGCTGCCGACCGGATCGGCGGGCACGACCCCGGGCCGCGGGCTGAGCTCGATCCAGTCTCCGCCGCCCAGGTAGGCGGTGATCAGGCCGCGGCGTGCGGGCTCGGGCGAGGCGCCGTGCCGCAGCTCGAAGTGCTGGCCGATGGCGGCGAGGAGCTGCTGGGGGCTGTGGCCGTTGAGGTCGGCCACGAGGCGGTTGTATGCGAGGATCTCGAGCTCGCTGTCGGGGAAGATGCCGGCCAGGAAGCGGTCGCTGTCGCCCTTGCCGCCGCGGGCGGCGCTGACCCGGCTGGCGGCGGCCGAGCGGTGGTGGCCGTCGGCGACGTAGAGGGCCGGGACCTCGGCGAAGGCGGCCTGCAGCTCGGCGACCAGGGTGGGCTCGGAGACGATGTGCAGGGCGTGCACGACGCCGTCCTCGGTCGGGACCTCCCAGGCCGGGGGGATCTCGCGGGCGAGCTGCATGGCGGCCCGGACGCGGGGCTTGTCGTCCCGCCAGGCCAGGAAGACGAGGCCGGTCTGGGCGTCGAGGGCCTCGATGTGGTCGACCCGGTCCTGCTCCTTGTCGGGGCGGGTCAGCTCGTGGCGCTTGATGGTGCCGTTGTCGTACTCGGCGACCGAGCAGGCGGCCATCAGCCCGACCTGGGTGCGGCCGCGCCAGGTCTGGGCGTAGAGGTAGAAGCAGGGCTGCGGATCCTGGACGATGAAGCCCTGGTGCCGGAAGTCGTCCAGGCGGCGGCGGCCCATGGCGTAGGCCGCGGGCGCGTGGGCGTCGCTGCCGACGGGCAGACCCACCTCGGGGCGGGTGATGTGCAGGAAGGACCAGGGGTTGGCCCCGGCGATGGCCCGGGCTTCGTCCTCGGAGACGACGTCGTAGGGGGGGGCGATGATGCGCCCCGCGAGGTCGCCGCGGGCGCGCAAGCCGCGGAAGGGTCGGATGTCGCTCATGTTCGCTCCCAGGGGCGAGGCGGGACCACGCAGGTCGCGCCGAGAGGAGGGGGTCGGGTCCACGGTCCGGAGCACGGGGGCTAACCGACTCGGGGGCTTCGGCGTTACGCTCGGACCTTCCTCGGAGGCAGCATGGCGAACCTCAGCGACCTCTTTGCCCGGCTCTTCGGCGGCGGCACCCGCGGCCTGTCGGGCGATGCCGACCGTGTGCTGCTCGACGACCCCGAGCTGGAGTACTTCAACGCGCGGCTGAGGCGGCACGCCACGACCGAGGACCTGGTCGAGGACCCCTCGGTGATCTGGAGGGGGCACGCCGACGGCCGCAGCGGCCTGAAGGCCCACCTGGAGGGCTCCGAGTACACCGATGGCCTGGGCTTCACCGACGTGCTGGTGGTGCTCTCCGCCGACGACTGGCACCAGACCCTCCAGCAGCTCCGCGAGCCCTGGACGGTGCGGGCCAGCAAGGCCCTGGGGGCGCTGCTGTGGGGGCACTGCGACGCCCACGATCTGCACCAGGTCTTCCCGCAGCGGCCCTTCCAGTTCCGCTTCATCCAGGATGGCGGCAACGAGATGGCGGGGGCGCGCATCGGGCTGGAGGCCGGACAGTTCGTCACGGGCCTGCTGCCGAACCAGTACAGCGGGCCGGTGGCCTCCTCCCGCTCGATCATCTCGGTGCTGCTCAACCTGCCCGGCGTCTGGGAGGGCTACGCCGAGGTGGGGCGGCTGTTCAGCGACCAGGTGCAGTTCACCCTGGGCAACCACTGGCTGGACAACTACCGCCACCCGGCCCTGCAGGTGCCGGCCCTGTACCGGCTCCAGCAGCACGCCGACGGCAGCTTCGTCCACATCGTCAACCCCGACGCGCGCGAGCGGTACCTGATCACCAGCCACGGCACGGCCGAGGGGCCGGCGGTGCTCTCGCTGGTGACCGAGGGAGGACAGGCGCTGGGCCATATGGTGCTGGCGATCGTCGACGACCCGGTGCCCTCGGCGACCCGGGAGTTCGACCTCGCCGAGCGGCAGGCGATGCTGGCGCGCGAGGCGGCCGAGGCCCCCTCTCCCCCGCCGGTGCCCGCGCCCCCCGGGGCGGGAGCGCCTGCGGCAGGAGCGTCTGCGGCGGGCGACTCCCGACCGCGCATCCAGGCCCTGCCGCGGGCCTCGGGCCAGGGCATCGCCGCCCCCAGCAGCAGCGGGCCGGTCGGCCCCGCGGCGAGCGGCGGCGCCCCGACGGCGGCGCTCCCGGCCAACACCGTGCCGATGCACTTCAGCCATGGGCACGGCAACCGCACGGTGATCCCCTCCGAGGTCGACGAGCGCATCCTGGTCCTGCGGGAGACCGGGGCCCTGCTCCAGCGGGTGCACTTCAACAAGTTCATGGACGGCTACGACGTCTACATGGGCCTCAACGGCGAGATCGGCACGACGATCCGCGAGCGGGCGGCCAGCTTCCTGGTGCGCGGGACGACGATGGGCTTCATGCCCCACATCGCCGGCATCCGGGTCCAGGGGCGGGTGCTGGAGAAGGGCAAGAAGGTCAACCTGCGCGGTCAGGTCGAGATCGAGGTCGCCGGGCAGAAGCTGGAGTTCCGCGACCTGCGCATGGTGGACGCCGAGGGCTGGCCCTACCTGGGCGAGATCCGCCGAGCCGGTGGCGCCTCGCACCTCGTCTTCGGCAGCTCCCACAAGGTCGGCCGGGACCGGCGCTCCAAGGTGCGGCTGCCGGACGAGCCGAACAACGACAACATCGTCTGGCGCCCCGAGATGGCCGAGGGCGGCGTCATCCGCTCCCGCAACGGCGAGATCCCGAAGAGCCGCTTCTACACCGACTCGATCATGGTGGCCTCCGAGCACGCCGAGATCAACCTCGCCGGTGAGCCGGTGCTGCTGGGCACGGCGCGGAGCTGCTTCACCTATGTGCGGCGGCGGGGTGAGGTGCTGTCGCTGGCCCCCTCGCAGGGGCGAAGCATCCCGCAGAACATCGACCTGCTGCCCGGGGACGAGATCCTGGTGGGCAACTGCGTCTTCGCGGTGGACTACCCGGCGGCGGGCGGCCCTCAGCCTCTGCCCAGCCAGAGCTTCTCGCCTGCGCCGGCGATCTCGGCCCAGGAGCTGGCCCAGGCCTCGGTCAGCTACGACGAGCCGGTGGCCAGCGTGTCGAGCCCGGGTCCGGCCGACGCTCCGGCGGCGCACGGGCTGGGTGAGGCCGGGAAGGCCCCGGCTCGGCCGAGGATGACGGGCCTGGGGGGGCCGGACTCCTTCATGGGCATCGAGGCCGAGGCGTTCCCCAAGGCCCGCCATCGGGCGGCGGGGATCCACCTCGCAGGCTCGGCGATGGACGAGCCCGCCCTGGATGTGCCTGCGCCTCCCGCGCTCGACGAGCCGCCGACCGAGGAGGTCTCCCGGGCGGCCCCGGGGGTGGGCGGGGGCTCGCCCCTGGATCTGCCCGATGACCGGGTCGCGCCGGCCTTGCCCTCGTTCAAGACCATGGACGGCGAGTCCCTGCTCTCCAGCGGACCGTCCTCCCTGGACTCGCTCTTCCCCGCCGAGCGCCAGGTATCCGGGGCCTCTCCCAGCCCTGCGCCGGCCAGCCCCCCTCCGGCCAGCCCCCCTCCGGCCAGCCCTGCGCCGGTAGACCCCTCCTCCATCGGCCTGCCGATGTGGTTGGGTGACGATCTGCCCGACGCCGGCGTGATCGAGGTCGACGAGGAGCAGTGGCAGCAGGAGCTCGCGCGGCCTGCCCGGCTGGTGCTGCGGGGCTTCATGGTCAGCGGCGAGGTGGTGGTCGGAAACCACCGTGGCGCCCAGGTGATCCTGCCCGAGAACCGCAGCGAGCCGCAGCAGCTCTTCGCGCCGCGGGACTACTTCCGGTTGAGCGTGCGCGGCCGCCGGGCCAGCGTGGAGCTGCTGGACCCCGACGAGGCCGGCCTGCTGAGCACCGAGGGCGAGGTGACCCGCACCGAGCGGACCTCGGACCTGCTGATGGAGGTCAAGCGCCGCGCTCCTGACGGCGAGGAGGACTTCCGGATCACGCTGGCCCTGCAGGCGGGGACCGGCCTCCCCGATCCTCGCGCCCAGCTGCTGGGGCTGATCGAGCCGGATGGCATGGTCGACGCCCTCTTCACGCGAGGGCTGCCCCTGCGGCAGCACCACGGCCTGCGGCTGGACACGCTGGAGGCGCGGGCCTGGTTCGATGGTGAGACCGTCGTGATCGATCACTACCTGGACAGCTACCGGCGGCCCGAGGGCGGCTTCTGCAGCTTCTTGATCCAGGTCAGCGGCCAGCCCTGGCGAACCGCCCCCGAAGACGGCAGCCCGATCCAGCTGCGAGCGGGGGACCGGCTGATCTTCGGCACGGCGCTGTACGAGCTGCGCTGAAGGGGGCGCGACCAGGACCACCGGGGGACAGCTTGTCGGATCGGCCCGCGTGGCCTAACCTGGGGCCGTGGACGCAAGACTCATCATCGGTGCCACCAGCAGCGTCGGCATTGGCGCCGAGCACGGCGGGCGCAAGGTCAACGAGGACAACTACCTGGTGGCCATGCGCGGGACCTGCCTGTTGCGGGACGAGCAGGGCGAGAGCAGCCGGATCGAGGTGGCCGGTCACGGCGTGATGCTGGCGGTCGCCGACGGGATGGGGGGCCACGACCAGGGCGAGGTGGCCAGCGCGGCGGCGGTCCACGCGCTGGCCCGGCTGTGGCAGAAGGGGCGCCCGCAAGACCCCGAGCGGGTGCTCGCGGACTGGATCCCCGTCGCGCACGACCGGATGAGGGCGACGCTGGTGCCCGAAGGTCGGGTCAACATGGGCACGACCCTGACGGTGGTCTGGATCGTCGGGGATCGCCTGGGCTGGGTGCAGGTCGGGGACAGCCGGCTGTACCGGATGCGCGCCGGCACGCTGTGGCGGGTGACCCGGGACCACACCCACGCCGAGTTCGCCGCGCGGGACCAGCGCGAGGCGGGCCCGAACGCCAGCTACCCCGCGCAGAGCTTCATCTTCGGCTCGCGGGGGCTGGGGCTGGACGGCCGGGTGCGGCTGGACCCCGGCCTGGACACCGGCACGGTCACCCTGGCGGTCGGGGATCGACTGCTGCTCTGCTCGGACGGCATCTGCGGCTTCCTCGACGACGACCAGATCGCCCGGGTCCTCTCGGCCTCCAACGACCCGCAAGAGGCGGCCGACGACCTGATCGACCAGGCCGCCGAGCAAGGCAGCGACGACAACCTGACCGCCCTGGTGGCCCATGTGCGCTCGCTGCCGATCACCGGCGGGCCCGATGAGGACAGCCCCGACGCGGACACGCTGGTGCCCTGGGACGATTGATCGCCGCGCGCGCAGGAATTCCTTGGCGGGACTCCGTGACGTGTGAGAAAATTGTGTATAACGGTGGCGTCGAGAGGGGAGGGAGGCATGCACTCGCTGTCGCTGATCGTCCTGGCGCTGTTGGGCTGCCAGGCGGAGTCGCCTGTCGTCGAGACCGAGCTTCGGTCGATCGCCGCGCCTACGGCGCTGCGCCCCGCCGATCTCCCCTATCGCAACGTCCTGCTGGTGATCTCCGACGACCTCGGGACCGAGGCCAGCGCCTGCTACTCCGATCCCACCACCTCGCGGGCCCCGCAGCCCACCATCGAGCGGCTCTGCCAGCGGGGCGTCGCCTTCGACCGCGCCTGGTCCAGCCCGACCTGCTCGCCGACGCGGGCGGGGCTGATGACTGGCCGGCTCGGCTCGCGGACCGGCGTCGGCACCGCCCTCAGCCACTCGACCATGGGGCCCAGCCTGGACGAGTACGGCCTGCCGCAGGCGATCAAGGACACCGGCAACGGCTACGTCACCGGCGCCTTCGGCAAGTGGCACCTCAGCGACCCCTCCAACGGGGGCGTGGACCACCCCAACCTGATGGGCTTCGACCACTTCGCCGGCGCGATGAAGGGCGAGGTCGACGACTACTTCGAGTGGGAGCGGGTGGAGAACGGGGTCGCCCGGACGGTGACCGACTACGCGACGACCCGGGTGGTGGACGACGCGCTGGACTGGATCACGACGCAAGAGGCGCCCTGGTTCGCGCTGGTCGCCTTCCACGCGCCCCACACCCCCTACCACCTGCCGCCGACCGATCTGCACTCCTTCGACGATCTGCCGGGGACGGAAGAGGACATCGCCGCCAACCCGCTGGACTACTACCAGGCGATGGTCGAGTCGATGGACACCGAGCTGGGGCGCCTGCTGGCGGGGCTTGGCCCCGAGGTGCTTCGGGACACCGTGATCATCTACATGGGCGACAACGGCTCGCTGTCGACGGTGAACCAGGGCGTCTACAACTACGGCCAGGCCAAGGGCAGCGTCTTCCAGGGAGGCGTGCTGGTGCCGCTGATCATCACGGGCGCGGTCCCGCTGGGCGGCGGGCACCGGGTGCCCCACCCGGTCAACACGCTGGACCTGTTCAGCACCATCATCCACCTCGCCGAGGGCCGGGTCGAAGACCTGGTGCCCTCCGAGACGGTCATCGACTCGGTCAGCCTGATGCCCTACCTGGTCAACGACCGGGCCGAGCCGCAGCGCACCTTCACCGTCACCGAGCGCTTCGGCGGGCGGCTGTCCGACGTGGGCTCGGGCCAGGCGGTCTCCAACGGGCGCTACAAGCTGATCCAGACCAAGTCCGGCATCCAGACCTTCTACGACCTCGCCGTCGACCCCACCGAGCTCGACAACATGCTGGACGAGGAGCTCCCCGCCGACGACATCGCCCAGGTCTACGACGAGATGGTCGCCGCGCTGGAGGAGATCCCGCTGCCGGAGTGATGCTCGCCCGGCGCGCAGTCGGGCGGGTAGCTCAGCTCGACCATCAGGCCCTGGAAGTCTGACCTGGCCATCCGACAGCGGCCCCGGGCGTCCAGGACCGTCGTCGGGGCGTCGGGGATCCAGGGCGCGTCCGGGTCGAGCGGATCGTCGTAGTCGACGTGGTCGTCGTGCAGCGCCAGCACGCGGATCTTGTGGGGGAGGCGCCGCAGCGGGTGGCCTGCGGCTGGGGCGCTGGGAGGGGCGCGGGGAGGGGCGCTGGAAGGATCGGGGGAGGCCAGGGTGACGAAGGCCGCCTGGCCGCTGGCGAGGGCGCGCGCGATGATGCCGAGCCCGTCCCGCGCGAGGTCCAGCGTGCTGCCGGCGGGCAGGTTCAAGGCGCGGGCGAGGACGGCGTTCTGGTCGGTGAGCACGCTCCAGGGCCGGCCGCTGATGCCCTCGAGCAGGCGGTCGAAGGCGGCCAGGCCGACGCCGGTGCTGGTGGCCTCGCCCTGGCCGGACTCGGGGAGCTGCAGGTCCAGCCCGTCGTGGTAGTCCAGCTCGGGGTAGGCCAGCTCCATGGCAGCCGCCTGGAAGAGCCGGCTGATCGGCGTGCGGCGGGCCTCCTCGGGCTGCCAGACCAGCCGCGCGGCGTCGCGGACGAGGGCCTCGCCGTTGCGCAGCCCCACGCCTCCGGAGGGTGAGCACAGCCCGGCCAGGAGGCGGGCGTACTCGGCCGGGTAGCGCTCGGCGACCCAGGACTCGATGCAGGTCACCGAGCAGGTCCCCTTGTGGCCCTGGTTGATGCGGCCCGGCTCGGCGATGTTCAGGATCAGCTCGCCGAGCAGGCGGCGGCGCCCGACCGACTCCAGGAGGCCTCGGGCGACCGGGCCTCGGGCCAGGTGCAGCAGGCCCTGGACGAGGCTGGACCCGAACCCGTCTACCTCGTCGAGGCGAAGCCCGGCCTCCAGGCGGTCCAGGCCCTCGAGGGCGGCGCGGGTCCAGGCCTCGGGCGGCTCGCCGAAGGCCATCGGGTAGAGGTCCTCGGGCCCGCCGTGCAGGAGGGCGCGGAGGGCCGTGGCGCCGGCTCGGGCGCGGGGAGAGGCCTCGGAGGGCGCCGGGCTGGTCATCGGGCCGCAGCGGGGGTGGCCTCGGCCTCGACCACCCAGGCCTGGGGCTGGCTCATCAGGCGGGCCACCAGGGCGACGGTCAGCGCGTGCCCGGGGCGCTCGGCCTCCATCCGGGCGCGGACCGGCATGCCCACCAGGGCGAGGTCCCCGACCATGTCGAGCAGCTTGTGGCGGACCAGCTCGTCGGGGGCCCGCAAGCCGCCGGGATTGAGGGGCCCGTCGGCGCCGAAGACGACGGCGTTGTGCAGGCCGCCGCCCTGGGCGAGACCCATGCTGCGCATCTGGTCGACCTCGGCCATGAAGCCGAAGGTGCGGGCCCAGGCGAGCTCGCGGGAGAAGGCCCCGGGCTCGAGCCGGACGGTCAGCTCCTGCCGGCCGACGCTGCGGTGCGCGAAGTCGATCTGGGCGGAGAGCTCCAGCTCTTCGCTGGGGAGCAGGCGGGCCACCCGGTCCCCCTGGCGGACCTCGACCGGCGAGCGCAGGACCAGGGTCCGCCGGGCCGCGGAGAGCTCCACCAGCCCGGCATCCTCGATGGCTTCCACCCAGCCGGCGGCGCTGCCGTCCAAGGCGGGGACCTCGGGGCTGTCGACCTCGATCTCGGCGTTGTCCAGGCCCACGCCGAGCAGGGCCGCCAGCAGGTGCTCGACCGTGGCGACGCTCCACTGGCCGTTGCCGATCGTCGTGGCCAGCGTGGTCTGCACCACGTGCGAGACGTGGGCCGGCACGCGCCCGGGGAGGCGGGAGTGCCGGAAGACGATCCCCGTGTCGGGCGCTGCGGGGTGCAGCCGGGTGGTGGACTCTCCGCCGTGGTGCAGGCTCTGGCCGCGCAGAGAGACAACGCGGCCCAGGGTGGTTTGGGGAGGCATCCGGCTCCGGGTCCCCGGCGTGGACCCGAGGAATCGGTCGCAGGATATCCGTGCCCGACTACTCCCGCGACGCCTGCGGCAGACCTTGGATCCGGTCGCCGGTCGAGACGCCCTGCTGCGTGAACCAGCCCGAGCTCATCTCGACGGCGTACATCGCTGGCTTCTGGGAGGGGGTGGTGCGCTCGTCGTAGGGCAGCATCTCGGCGATGTGGACGATCTGGCCCTGGGCGTCGACGAAGGCGATCGCCAGCGGGATCCGCGTGTTCTTCATCCAGAAGCCGCGCTCGCGCTCGTCGGGGTAGACGAAGACCATCCCGTGGTCGGGGGACAGCCCGTCCCGATACATCAGCCCGCGAGCCCGCTCGGCCTCGGTGTCGGCGACCTCGACCTGGAAGACCCGGTGCCCGATGGAGAGGGGGATGGTCGGGCCCTGGGGCGAGGTGGCGCCGAGCGCCGGGTCGGTGAGGGGGGCGCTCGGCGATGGCGGGGCCGGAGCGGGAGCTGGAGCCGGAGCCGGAGCCGAGGCGCAGGCGAACAGGACGAGGAGGAGGAGGCTCACGCCGCGCAAGCTAACCGGCTCAGTCCCAGGACTCGTTGGTGTGCCCTTCGCCGTGGCAGGTGCCCGTGCAGAGGCCGGCCGAGGTTCGCGAGACGCCGTAGCCGCTGAAGGCGATGTCCGGGCTGCCGTTGACGTGCAGCGCGGGGGTCGCGATGCTGGTCCCATTGGTCGTCGTGTCGTTGTGGCACTCCTGGCAGGTCAGGCCCTCGCGCAGGTGGTCCTCGTGCGCGCCGGACATCCGATCCCAGGCGTCGCGGCCCGAGGTCTGGTCGGGGTGGCAGCTGTCGCAGGAGAGCGGCGCGTCCGCCACGGTGACGCTGCCGTTGTTGCCCTGGCCGTTGCCATGACAGTACAGGTTGCTGCACGAGAGCGCCGCCGAGGTCCAGCTGGCGACGGGCGAGAGGCCCGCGCCGAACGTCAGCTCTGCCTGGCCGGGGGTGCTGTCGAAGAGGTGGCCCGCGCTGAGCACGTCGGTCGGCGTGGTGTGGCACTGGCTACATTCGAAGGCGGCGTGTGTGTTCTCTTCGACGTGGCGGGTGTGGGCCCCGAAGGCCGTGTCCGTCGTCTCGTCGAGGATGGACTCCGGAGGGGCGCCGGTGCTGTTGTCGACGCCGCCATGGCAGAAGGTGCAGTCGGTGCGCCACCCTGCGGGGTGACAGGAGTCGCAGGAGAGGCCCGCCCCACCGCTCAGGTCGGCGCCGTGGCAGTCGGTGCAGGTCTGCTCGTGCAGCTTGGCCTCCAGCCCGTGGACCGCCGGATCCTCGAAGCCGTCGGGGTGGTAGCTCCCGGTCGTGCCGGTGTCCGGGTCGGTGCACTCGTCGCTGGCCCCCTCGGCGATCCAGGTGGCGATCGCCTCGACCCGATCGGCGGACAGGCCGGAGGGCGGCGGCATCGCGCCTCCCTGGTCGGCGGCCTGGGTGCCCGACACCTTGGCCAGCAGGAAGCTGCTGTCGGTGTCCCCGGCGACGACCAGGGTCTGGCCGGCGTAGGTCGGGCTGGGGGCGCCGACCAGCGCGGCGTGGGGGTCGGTCTCCAGGTCGAGGCCGCCCGAGGGGTAGGCGGCTCCGTGGCAGGCGAGGCAGTCGGACTGGATGATCTGCTGGACGGCACACCAGGCCTGGTCCGGCAGGGTGCTGCCCCCGTCCGCGCCGCCGCCGTCTCCACCGCCGCCCTTGTGTCCATTGCTGAACTGGGTGTCGTCGCAGGCGAACAGGGCCAGGCTGAGGGAGACGATCAGGTTCGGGCGCACGGGAGCTCCAGGCGAGCGGATCTATTTCGCCGCCCCATGCCGGCGCTCGCTCAATGGTCCCAGGGCCGGTTGGAATGCTCCGTCCCATGGCAGGTGCCGGTGCAGCTGCGGTTGCCGTTCCACCTCATGTCGCTGGTGGAGAAGGCGAGGTCCTTGCTCCCGTTGACGTGCAGGGTCGGGCTGAGGATGCTGAGGCCGTCGGCGGTGGTCTCGCCGTGACAGTCCTCGCAGCTGGCCTCGCGCCCGAGGTGGGCCACGTGTCGGCCGGTCATC
This sequence comes from Deltaproteobacteria bacterium UBA2385, assembly GCA_002343455.1. GTDB lineage: Bacteria > Myxococcota_A > UBA796 > UBA796 > UBA2385 > UBA2385. Next base: position 11,700 of record DDSR01000341.1, read on the forward strand.
AGATCCCAGGCGGTCTGTCCCGAGCTGAGGTCGGGGTGGCAGCTGGCGCAGGAGAGGGGGGCCTGGGCCACCTCCACCGCGCCGTTGTCGCCCTGGCCGTCGCCGTGGCAGTAGAGGTTGCTGCAGCTCAGCGCCTCGGCCGACCAGCTGGCGGTGGGGGAGAGCCCGGCCTGGAAGTCCACCTCGGCCTGGCCGGGGCTGCTGTCGAAGAGGTGGCCCTCGCTCAGCGCGTCGGCAGGGCTGCGGTGACACTGCTCGCAGCCGTAGGCGCTGTGGGTGTTCTCCTGGACGTGGCGGGCGTGGACCCCGAAGGAGCTGTCCTCGGGCTCGCCGCGGATCGAGACGGGCGGCGCGCCGCTGCCCTCCTCGGCGCTGCCGTGGCAGAAGGTGCAGTCGGTGCGCCAGCCGGTGGGGTGGCAGCTGTCGCAGGAGAGGGCCGTGCCGCCGCCGAGGTCGGCGCCGTGGCAGTCGGTGCAGCTCTGCTCGTGCAGCTTGGCCTCCAGGCCGTGGACCAGCGGGTCGGCGAAGCCGGCGGGGTGGTGGCCCGCCGGGTCGGCCTCGGGATCGGTCGCCACCCCGCGGTGGCCGTTGCTCCACTCGGTGTCGTCGCAGGCGAGCAACGCGGGGCAGAGGAGGGCGAAGAAGACGATGGCGAGGCGCTGCGAACCCACGGACGCTCCAGGGAAGCCGACATGCTAACGTCGGCTCCATGGAAGGAAATCCGTATCGAGCCCCCGAGACGCCCCTGGATGGAGAGACCCTCTCGGGGGCCGACGACGGCGAGCTCGTCGCCCCCACCCTGGGCCGGCGCTGGCTGGCCTCCTTCATCGACAACATCATCATCGGGATCCCGATGGTGGTCCTCCTGGTCGCCGCCACCGCCCTGGCGGCCGAGCTGGAGGGCTCCGAGGACCTGGTCGGGATGATCGTCGGGCTGGGCTCGCAGGTCGGCATCGTCGCCGCGCAGGTCCTCTACGGGGCCCTCTTCGAGTCCTCCGGCTGGCATGCCACGCCCGGCAAGAAGCTGATGGGGCTGGTGGTGGTCGACGAGCAGGGCGGCTGGATCTCGGCACAGCGCTCCTTGGGCCGCTCGGCCTCCAAGTGCCTGGGGCTCTTCTTCTGCGGGCTGCTGGCCGCCTCGGTCCTCTTCGACACGCCGCGCCAGCGGGGCGTCTGGGACCGCATGGCCGGCACCCGGGTGATCGTGCGGCCCTTCCGCGGCGAAGGCTGAGGCGGGATGCGGCTGGACACGGTCCGCCAGATCGAGACGCCCGAGGGCGTGGTGCTGGAGCTGCGCGTGGCCGGGCCCTGGACCCGCGGGCTGGCCCTGGCGATCGACCAGGTCGTCCGGAGCATGGTGCTGAGCGTCGCGGCGGGGCCGCTGGCCTTCCTGGGCGAGGCCGGGATGGGCATGCTGCTGCTGCTGGCCTTCCTGATGGAGTGGCTCTACCCGGTCGTCTTCGAGCTACGCTTCGGCGGCGCCACCCCCGGCAAGACCGCCATGGGCCTGGCGGTGGTGATGGCCGACGGCACCCCGGTCACCCCGGCCGCGTCGCTGCTGCGCAACCTGCTGCGCTTCGCGGATCTGCTGCCGATGGGCTTCCTGTTGGGCCTGCTGACCATGTCCTTCGACCGCTCCTTCCGGCGCCTGGGAGACCTTGCCGCGGGGACGGTCGTCGTCCACCGCGAGCGCCTGCGTCCGGTCGGGGCCCTGCCCGAGGCCCGGCCCCTGGCCGTCCCGGCCGCCCTGCTGCCCGAGGAGCAGCGGGCCATCATCGCCTTCGCCACCCGCACCTCGACCTGGTCGCCCGAGCGCGCGCAGGAGCTGGCCTCGACGGTGCCGACCCTGGCGGGCAGCCCTCCGGGCGAGGCTGTCCGTCGGCTGCACGGCATGGCTCGCTGGCTGCAAGGTGATCGCGGATGAGGGCGGGCGGATGAGGGAGGACCGCTTCGTCCAGGTCCACCAGGCCGAGTGGGCGGCGTTGGCCGCCACGCTGGATGGCCTGGACGGCCAGAAGGGTCCCGCGGGCCGGCCCCCGGGGGATCCCGCCGCGCTGCCCGCGGCCCTGCGTCGCATCAGCCAGCAGCTCTCGCTGGCCCGGCATCGAGGCTACACCCCCGCGCTGGTCCAGCGCCTGCACGAGCTGGCCATGCGCGGCCATCTGCGGCTGTACCGGCCGCGCCTGGACCTCGCCCAGCGGCTGCGCGACCTCGTCTCGGTCGAGATCCCCCAGGCCGTGCGGCGGGAGGGCTGGCTGGTCCTGCTCGGCCACCTGCTGTTCTACGGCCCGCTCCTGGCGGTCTTCGTGGTGATCCGACTGGACCCCTCGGCGGTCGGCCTGGTCCTGGATCCGCTGACGGTCCTGACGCTGGAGGCCATGTACGATCCTGCGGGCGAGCACTTCCTGCGCGAGCGCGAGGTCGACAGCGATCTGCTGATGTTCGGCTTCTACATCTGGAACAACGTCGGGATCGGCTTCCGCACCTTCGCCTCGGGGGCCGCCCTGGGCCTGGGCCCGGTCTTCTTCCTGGCCTACAACGGCGTCCACATCGGCGCCGTCGCCTCGCACCTGCACAACGTCGGCATGGGCGGGACGCTCTCGGCCTTCGTGGTCGGCCACGGCAGCTTCGAGCTGACCGCGATCGTGCTCTCGGGCGCGGCGGGCGCCCGCCTGGGGCTCGGCCTGCTGGCGCCGGGCCCTTACAGCCGAGGAGAGGCCCTGCGCCGCTCCGCCCTGCGGGCCCTGCCCATCGTCCAGGGCGCCGGCCTGATGCTGGTCGCCGCCGCCGTGGTCGAGGCCTTCTGGTCCTCCTCGTCGACCGTCCCCGACCCGCTCAAGTACGCCGTCGGCGCGGCCCTCTGGCTGCTGGTCTACGCCTGGCTGCTGCTCGGAGGCCGTCGTGCGCATCGATGACCTGCAGGTCGAGCTCCGCGAGCGCACGGCCTGGGAGGCCGCCGACCTCGGCGTGCGCATGGTCCGGGACTGGGCGGGCTCGGTCTGGGGGGCCTGGGCGGCCTTCGTCCTGCCGCTGCACCTGCTGCTCTGCCTGCTGGCCTGGGTGGCGCCGGGGACCGCCTTCCTGCTGACCTGGCTCACGCTGCCGCTGGCCGAGCGGGTCGTGCTCTTCGTGCTCTCCCGCCGGCTCTTCGGGGCCCGGCCGCGCCTGGGCGAGCTGGCCAGCGGCCTCCTCCAGCACGGCCGCGCCGGCCTGCTGGCCGATCTCAGCCTGCGCCGCGTCTCGCCCGCTCGGGTCTTCCTGCTCCCGGTCGCGCTGCTGGAGGGGCTCACCGGAGCCCGGGCCCGCCAGCGCCGCCGCGACCTGCTGCGACGGCAGGAGCTGGCCCTGTGGGGGCTGGGCCTGGCCAGCTTCGTGGCCGAGCTGGGCACCCTGGCCGGCCTGTTCACCTTCGCGAGCTGGCTCATGCCCGGCGACGGCCTCTCCAACCTGGAGGCAATGCTCGACGGGCTGGTCGACGACGCCAGCCTGGCCCTGGCGCTGGCCATGCCCGCCTTCTGCCTGGGCTGGGCCTTGATCGTCCCCCTGCGGGTCGGCAGCGCCTTCGCCCTCTACATCCAGCGACGGACCGCGCTGGAGGGCTGGGATGTCGAGCTGACCTTCCGCCGCCTCGCCCAGCGCCTGAGCCCGCTGCTGGCCCTGCTGCTGTTGCTGGCCGGAGCGCCCGCCGCCGCCGGGACCAATCCTGCCGCCGGGACCAATCCTGCCGCCGGGACCCATCCTGCCGCCGGGACCCTCCCCGCCGAGCAGGAGCAGGCCCTGCGCGAGGGGCTGGCCGAGGTGCTGGCCGACGAGGACTTCGGTGGCACGAGGACGGTCCGGCAGTGGCGGGCGAGGTGGGAGCTGCCCGATCAGGCCGGGTCGACGCCAGAGCTGCCCGGCGCGGGCTCGCTGCTGGGGCTGCTGGCCCAGGTCGGGCTGGCCCTGCTGATCGGCGCCGCCATCCTGGGGCTCCTGTACGCCATCCTGGGGCGCGATCGGCGCTGGAGGCCGCGGGCCGAGGTGGAGGCGGTCGGCGGCCCGCAGTTCGGAGCGCTGGGAGAGGAGCGCCTGGCCCTGCCGGCCGAGCCGGCCCAGCGCGCCTGGGCCCTGTGGCTGGAAGGCCGCCACGCGGAGGCCCTGGGCTTGTTGTACGCCGCTGCCGTCCACCACCTCGTCACCGTGCGCGGCCTGGAGCTGCCGGACAGCGCCACCGAGGGAGACTGCCTGCGCCGGGCGCGCCGCAGCCTGCCCGCTCCGACCACCGCCTACCTGGCGCGCCTGACCCGCGCCTGGCAGCGCGTCGCTTACGCCCACCGCCTCGTCCCCGACGAGGAGATGGCCGCCCTGGTGCGGGACTGGCCCGAGCTGAACGCGGGTCCCCGATGACGGAGAACCCGACCGGGAACTCTGCCGAGATCCAGACGAGGCGCCTGCTGGTCCTGGCCCCCGCCCTGCTGCTGGGGCTGGCGGTCGTCGCCTTCTTCGTGGTCTTCGAGCGCGTCGACGTCGAGAGCGCCCGCTCGCCCTCGCGGATGGCCCTGCTCAACCCGGCCCTGGCCCTGCAGCGCACGCTGGACCGGCAGGGGCTGCCCTCGCAGGCCCGCTTCGGGCTGGGCAGCGTGCCTCCCTCGGACCGGCTGGTCTACCTGCCGGAGGTCTCTGCCGAGCGCTGGGACGAGCTGCGGCCCCGGCTCGCCCCCTGGGTCGAGGAGGGCGGGCGCCTCGTCCTCGGCCTGAGCCCCGAGGAGGAGGAGCGGCTGGAGCTGTACGACTGGCTCGGCCTCGCCATCCAGGAGAACCCCCTGCAGGTGGAGCGCGAGCCCGACGAGGCCCTGGAGCTGTACGCCGGAGGCCTCCCCCCCCGCCGGGTGCAGCTGCCCGGCACCGATGAGCTCTGGCTGAGCGAGGACGCACCCCACGCCGTGCGGCGCGAGTGGTTCGACATCGCCGGCCGCCGCCGCGCGATCACCCTGGAGGTCGGGCAGGGCCGGGTGACCGTGCTGCTGGACGCCTCGCCCCTGGAGAACGCGCAGATCGCCCGCCAGGATCACATCCTCTGGGCGGCCGATCTGTTCGAGCTGGTGGATCCGCCTGCCGGAGTGCTGGTCGTGCTGGAGGGAGGGGTGGATCGCAGCCTGCTCTCCCTGGCCTGGGCCTACCTCCGACCGCTGCTGGCCAGCCTCGCCCTGCTGCTGGCGCTGGCCATCGCCCGGGCCAACGCCCGCCTGCTCCCCCCGCGCGCGGCCCCCGCGGCTGTCCGGCGGGATCTGCTCGAACACATGGCCGCCGCCGGGCGGTTCTTGTGGGAGCGGGGCCTGCTGACCGACCTGCTGGGCCCGGCCCGCCGCGCGGTGCCCGGCGCTGACGCGCTGCCCCTCCCCTCGGACGAGCGCTCGCTGGTGGCCACCGTCCGCGCCCTTCAAGAACAATGGAGATCCCGATGAGCGCTGTCTTGGACCCGAGCTCCGCCACCTCTCAGCTGGCCGCCCTGCGCGCCGAGGTCCTCAAGGTCGTCCACGGCCAGGACGAGGCCGTCGATCACCTGCTGGCCACCTTCCTGGCCGGCGGCCATGCCCTGCTGGAGGGCGTGCCCGGGATGGGCAAGACCCTGATGGTCCTGGCCCTGGCCCGGGCCTGCGGGGGGCGCTTCTCGCGCATCCAGTTCACGCCCGACCTGATGCCCAGCGACGTCACCGGCCACGCCATGCTCGACCCGGAGACGCGCCGCTTCCGCGTGCGCAAGGGCCCCGTCTTCGCCAACCTGCTGCTGGCGGACGAGATCAACCGCGCCCCCGCCAAGACCCAGGCCTCGCTGCTGGAGGTGATGCAGGAGCAGCAGGTCACGATCGAGGGCGAGGCCCACCTCCTGCCGCCGCCCTTCCTCTGCCTGGCCACCCAGAACCCGATCGAGCAGGAGGGCACCTACCCCCTGCCCGAGGCGCAGCTCGACCGCTTCCTGCTGAAGATCTGCATGGACTACCCCAGCGCCGAGGCCGAGCAGCGGGTCGTGCAGGCCGTCACCCTGGGGCGGGTCGCGCAGGGCTTGGACGTCGAGGCCGTGCGGCAGGTGATCGACCCGGCCGGGGCCGTCTCGCTGCAGGCCGCCGCCGCCGCGGTGACCGTCGACGATCGGGTCATCGAGTACGCCGTGCGGCTGGTGCGGGCCACCCGGCAGCGGCCCGGCATCGCCGTGGGCGCCGGCACCCGCGGGGCCATCTCCCTGGTCCGGGCCGGCCGCGCCCTGGCCCTGATGGAGGGCCGCGACTTCTTGACCCCCGACGACATCAAGGGCATCGTCCTGCCGGCCCTGCGGCACCGGATCGTCCTGGCCCCCGAGCTGGAGATCGAAGGCCAGGGGGCCGACGAGGTGCTGGAAGCCGTCGTCGAGTCGGTGGAGGCGCCGCGCCGATGAGGCCGACCCGGCTCTCGCTGGTCCTGGCGGGGCTGCTGGCCCTGCTGGGCCTGCTCGCCAGCATCTGGGCGGCGCTGCTGCCCGTGCTGGCCGGGGGCACGCTGCTGCTCTGTGTGCTGCTCCTGGTCGAGGCCCTCCGCCTGCGCCGCCGGCCGCTGCCGACCCTCTCCCGGCGCCTGCCCTCGGCCCTGGCCCTGGGCGAGGCCCACACCTACACCCTGCGGGTGGAGAACCCCAGCGCGCGCCCGCTGAGGCTGGAGCTGCACGACGAGGCGCCCGAGGTCCTGGGCCTGAGCGGCTGGCCGCAGTCGGTCGAGCTGCCGGCGCGCGGCTTCGTCGAGCTGCGGGCCCGGCTGCAGCCCACCCAGCGAGGCCGCTTCGAGCTGCCGGCCGTCCGCCTCGCCCTGGCCGGGGGCCTGGGCCTCGCCGACCGGATCCTGCGCCTGCCCCTGCCGCGGCCCGTCCAGGTCCTGCCCGACTTCAAGGCGGTCGCCCGCTACGCCCTGCTGGGGGTGGACCGCCGCAACGCCGCCCTGGGCGTCCACCTGCGCCGCCGCCGCGGCACCGGGATGGAGTTCCACCAGCTCCGCGACTTCCGGGAGGGCGACAGCCTGCGTCAGATCGACTGGAAGGCCGTCTCACGCCGGGACCGCCTGATCAGCCGCGACTACCGCGAGGAGAGCGACCAGCAGGTCATCCTGATGCTGGACATGAGCCGCCGGATGCGCGCCCTGGACGGTCCCGTCACCCACTTCGACCGGGTCCTGGACAGCGCCCTGCTGCTGGCCTGGGTGGCCTTGCGGCAGGGCGACGCCGTCGGCGTACAGACCTGGAGCGGGCCCGATCGCTGGCTGCCTCCCCAGAAGGGCGGCGGGGCCATGAACGTCCTGCTCGACCGCGTCTTCGACCTCCAGCCCACCTTGGAGCCCAGCGACCCGGCCCAGGCTGCGCGGCGGCTCGCCTCTCGCCAGAAGCGGCGGGCCCTGGTCGTCCTCCTCACCAACCTGCGCGACGACGACGCCACCGCCCTGCCCGAGGCCTTCGCCCCCCTGCGGGGGAGGCACCTGGTCCTGGTGGCCAGCCTGCGCGAGGCGGCCCTGGATCAGCGTCTCCGCGAGCCCGCCCAGGACCTGGACGAGGCGCTCAGCGTCGCCGCCACCTTCGGCTACCTGGAGCAGCGCCAGGCCGCCCACGCCCGGGTGCGGCGGGCGGGGATGCACGTCCTGGACGTCACCCCGGCGGAGCTGCCGGCCGCCCTGGTGCGGCGCTACATGGACTTCAAGCGGGCCGGGGTGCTCTGATGGATCTCTGGTACCTTCTTGGCGTGGGGGGGCTGACGCTGGCGTCCTTGGCGGCCGGCTGGTTCACCGCCTCCCGCCACGCCGGGAAGGTCGAGCTGCGCGTCCGGCAGGGCCTGGAGCCGCTGGGCCTGCGGGTCCGCGGTCGCAGCTTCGGCGAGACGGCCTGGGCCGAGGGCGAGCTGGAGGGGGTCCCGCTGGAGGTGGCCTACACCGAGCCCAGCCCGCAGGTGCGCAACGAGGTGCCGATCCCGGTGCAGGCCAGCCTGCGGATCGTCGCCCGGGTCGCCGGGACGCTGCCCGAGGGCCTGGAGCTCTGTTCGCAGGACTTCGCCCAGGAGATCCTGCTGGGCATGGGGGCGAAGGAGATCCAGATCGGCCACGCCCAGCTCGATCACCTGCTGCGCATCCAGGGCAAGGACGAGCGCCTGGTGCGCGCCTTCCTGCTGGGGCCCGAGGTGGCCGACGCCTTGCTGCGGGTGGCGGGCAACACCCGGGTGGATCTCAGCCTGAAAGGCCAGCGGCTGGAGGTGAAGCAGAAGGCGACCGACCGGATCGAGCCGGCCGCGACCGTCCAGGCCGTGGCCCGCCTCGCCCGGGTGCTGGGAGAGGCCCAGGACGGACCCTGGCGTGAGACCGCCCGCGCCCGCAACCTGAGGCTGTCCGCCTCGGGTTCGGAGGGCGGCTGGGCCCTCGCCGGGCGGGTCGCCGAGGTCGATCTGAAGGTCCAGCTCGGCTTCGAGCGGGAGTCCACCGAGCGCAGGCAGACGCGGATCCACGCCAGCATCGAGCCGCCGCTGCCCGGCGGGCTGCGCCTGCGGCTGGCCAGCGGGGCCCGGGGGGGCCTCTCCACCGGCAACCCCATCCTGGACCAGCTCGTCGACGTGCAGGCCACCGACCCGGCGGCGGCGCTGGCCCTGCTGGCCGACGAGGCGCTGATCGAGCCGTTGATGGCCCTGCTGCACGGGCACCCGGGATCGTACATCCACCCCCGGGGCCTGGTGCTGGTGGCCCCGGGCTGGCTCTGCGAGGAGCTGCTGGCGGCGATCGACCTGGCGGTGGAGCTGGCGGGGGAGCTGGGG
>DDSR01000015.1 GCA_002343455.1 Deltaproteobacteria bacterium UBA2385
GGCGGAGCCGGCCCTGACGGAGCCGGCCCCGGCTCCTCCTCTCGAAGCCGCCCCACGCCTCGGAGCCACCCCGCCCCCCGAAGCGGCTGCGCAAGCCGCCCGCACGGCCCCCCAGGCCGTCGCCCCCTGGGAGGGCGCCTGGTCGGCCCAGGTCTGGACCCCGGATCCCGCGGAGCCCGGCGCGGCCGCCCTCGCCGCCGGTCTGGGCGTCGAGCTGCGGGCCTGGACGGGCACCCGGCCCGAGCCGCCCGCCGGGACGGTCGCCGCCCTCTGGCTGCCCGCCGAGAGCGAGCTCCCGGCCGCGCAGCGCTCGCTCTCTCCCCGACCGGCTGCCGCTGCTGGGGGAGCCTTGGTGGTGGTCCTGGGAGGTGGGAGTGAGGGCTGGAGGCAGCAGGCGGCGAGCTCGCTGCCCTGGGCAGCGGTCGGCGTGGTGGACCCGCTGGCGGAGCTGGAGCTGTGGACGGACACGGTCGCCGCGCCTCCCCTCTCCGGCACGATCGCCGCCTCGGTCCTGGCCGAGCACTACGATCTCTCGTGGAGCCCCCCGGTCGAGGTCCTCCCGCCAGGGCTGGCCCAGGCGCTGGGTCCACCGCGGCCCGAGGACCTCCTGGATCCCGACCCACGGGTGCGCGCCGAGGCGGTCCGACGCCAGGGGCCCGGCGGGTCGGGGGCGCAGCTCCTGTCCGACGAGGCGCCCGAGGTCCGCCTCGCCCTCGCGGCCGTCGCCGAGGACCCGGCCCTGCTCAGCGCCCTCTGCAAGGACCCCGAGCCGCTGGTGCGGGCGCGCGCCGCCGATCGGGCCCCCCTCGCCGCCGCGGCCCGGGCCCTGGGGGACAGCAGCAGCGTGGTGCGCGTGATCGCCGCCCACCGCCTGGCCAGCCTGGCCCTCGCGGGCGAGGAGGAGGCCGCGACGGCCCTGCGAGGCGTAGCCGCGCACCCCGACGCCTACCTCCGCTGGAAGGTGGCCTGGGGCCTCTCCGCCAGCCCGCGGGACCGCCGCCTGCTGGAGTCCCTGCTCGAGGACCGGGACGCCGATGTGCGGCGACAGGCGGCCCGCTCGCTGGGTCGGCTGGGGGACCCCGCGGCGGTCGCGGCCCTGGTGTCGGCCCTGCAGGACCCGAACTCCTTCGTCCGGCGCTGGGCGGGCGAGGCCCTGGGCCGGCTCGGAGACCCCGCCGCGATCCCCGCGCTCCAGCTCCTGGCCAGTGAGCCGACCGCCCTGGTCGCCTCGGCCGCCGCGGACTCCCTGACCCGACTCGGCCAACCGACCCGCGCCGCCCGCTTCGAGCCTCGCCCGCCTCCCAAGGAGCGCGCGGCGATCCTGGCCTGGGCGGTCGATCCGGACGCCACCCATCGCAAGGACCTCGCCAAGTTCCTGGCCGGCGACGAGGCCCAGCGGCCCACCCTGCGGGTGCTGCTCCGGGATCGGGACAGCGAGGTGCGCAAGGGCGCAGCCGAGGCCCTGGGCTGGGGCAGCGGCAGCCCCGAGGACCTGCGGAGCGCCTTGCAGGACAGCGACCCCGACGTGCTGGTCACGGCGCTGGATGGGCTGCGCCGCAGCGGGGGAGGGGACGCGGCCCAGGTCCGCGCCTTCCTGGACGATCCCGACACGGAGCTCCGCCTGCGCGCCGCCGAAGCCCTGGCCGCCGCCACCGGCCGCTCTGCCGAGCGCGCCTCGGCCCTGGCCGGGCTGAGCACGGATCCCGACGAGCGGATCCGGGCTGCGGCCGTCGGGGCCCTGCCCGAGCGCCTCTCACCCAACGAGCCCAGCCTGCTGGTGCGAGGCGCGGCCCTGGGCCCCCCGGCAGACGCCGACCTCGCCGCCTGGTCCCGCGGTGTGCTGGCCCGCGAGGACGATCTGCTGCACCTGCGCTTCTCGTGGAACGACGAGGAGGACCGGCCCGATCCCTACCGGGCGCTTCGCCCCCCGGTGGTGCGGCCCTACGGTCGACCCGATCGCGGCTGAGGCCGACGCCGGCCTCCGTCTTCGGCCTTGGGCGGCCCCGGGAGCGACCGGGCCCGCGCAGGGGCCTGGCCTCGCAGCAGCTCCAGTCCGAACAGATCCGCCGCCGAACCCGCGGGAAGGCGCAGCCAGCTCGCGGCGCGCTCCAACGCGGACAGATCGGCCTCGCCCACCGACAGCGTCGGCAAGGATCCGGACAGCGTCTGGACCGAGCCGCTCAGCAGCTCGTTCCGATCGGCCACCGCCCGGACCACCTCCACCGGCCAGCCGCTGCGCGCGGCGACGACGGCGTCCCAGCGAGGTCGATCGGCGGCGGCCACCGCCAGGGCCTGCTCGATCAGGGCCTGCAGGCGGGCCGCCCGAGGCTGTCCGGCTTCGGTTGGGAAGGGCAGGGCCCAGTCTTCGTCCAGGGCCAGCACGCTGCGGAAGGGGCGCTCGGCGACGACGACCAGCCCCTGGGGGTCGGCCTGGATCCACTGTTCAACCCAGGGGTCCCAGCTGACGGCGGCGTCGATGCGCCCCTCGACCAGGGCCATCGCCAGCTCCTCGGTGCGGAGGTCGACCGCGGTCGCGTTCAGCCCCTGGCCCCAGGTTGCCCAGTCCATCGCCGGGGTCGAGCCCGCCGAGACGCCGACCCTGGCCCCGCGCAGGCCCGCCAGGTCCTGGGCCCGGTCCCGCCGGGCGACGACGGCGATGCGTCCCAGGGCCCCCGGCGTGGCGACGATGCGCGCGTCGGGCCGATCCTGGAGCATGTGGATGGCCGGCACCTCGCAGGAGAAGAAGGCGTCCAGCGCGCCGCTGGCCACGTCCTCGCCCTGCTGCTTGCCATCGGCGTAGCCGCTCAGCTCCAGGCTGAGGCCGTGGGCCGCCGCCAGCTCGGGCATGGCCTCCAGCACGGCGCCGACGTGGGCGTGGACGGGGGTGCGGGTCGACCAGCCCAGCCTCAACGCCTCGGGCGAGGCCGCCGGGTCGGGTCCGTCGATCTCCACCTGGCCCGTGGCGCCGGGCACCAGCCCCTCGGCGAGGAGCTGGGCGGCCACCTGCTGGGCGAGGCGGCGGTGACCCTGGGCGTTGGGGTGGAAGACGTGGCCCTCGATGTGCAGGCCCTGGGCCCGCTGCCGCACCCAGTAGCCGTCGACCTCCACCAGGGGGAAGCCGCGCTCGGCGGCCAGGTCGGAGGCCGCCTTCCGGTACTCCAGGTCGACGTAGCGCTCGACCAGGGCCGGCTCCGTGCGGTTGATCGGCATGTCGACCCAGACGAAGCGGAAGCCCCGCTGACGGCCGGCCTCGTCCAGCGCGGCGAGGTTGTCCAGGAAGTCCTCCAGCGGCACCCGGGGGACCAGGGCCGCCGCCTCCTCCTCGCTCAGCCGGCCGTACTTGGGATCCTCTCCCGCCCGGCGCTCCGTGTACAGCGCCTGCCCCTGCGGGCTGACCCGCCGCAGCAGCGAGAGCAGCACCTCGCGGCTGAGCAGGAAGACCTCGCTCTTCCAGGCCAGGGCCGACAAGGTGCGCCGGGGGCCGGGCGGCAGGACCCGATCGGCGTCGTGGAAGTAGTCCGGCCCTGGGTCGTTGTTGAAGCCGGCGATCAGCAGATCGGGCTGGTAGTCCAACACCGAGATCTCCAGATCCTGCACCGCCTGGAAGCTCGTCCAGCCCGGGCAGGAGGCGTTGATCACCTCGACCGTTCGGGGGGTGAGGGGATCGAGCAGCCCCTCCAGCACGCTGGACCACATCTCCGGGCCTTCGACGCCGTGCCCGAAGTTGCTGGAGTCGCCCGTCACTACGATGCGGAAGACCTGGTCGTCCACCTCGCCCGGCTCGCGGATCGCCTCGGGCCCGGGCATCCGCTTGCCGTCCCGGTTCGTCGTCAGCTTGCCGCCTCCGGTGAGGTTGTCGAAGTCACGCAGATCGGAACGAACCACCCAGTGCAGCAGCGGGTGAGGCCGAAAGTAGGTGACCATGTCCACCGCCAGCCAGGCCCGCACAGTCAGCTCGGAGACGAGGCCGGCCAGCAGCAGGGCCACCCAGGGCACCCAGGCGGCCGGAGGGCGAGAACGTCGCCAGAGGGCCAGCATCAGGACGTAGCTGTCCAGGGCCACGCAGGCGGCGAGGCTGAAGAGGAGCTGGGCGTTCTCGGGGCTGTAGGGCGCGGCCGGGTCGATCAGCGGGCCCTTCTTCCAGCCCGGCACGACCGTCTCGCGGAACAGCAGCGACAGGCCCACGATGGCGAGGTTCAGGGCGAGCAGCAGCAGGAGCGCCGGCCAGGCGCGGGAGCGGGGCATGGGGAGGGCTAACCCGGGAGCCCCTCGGCTCCCGGAGGCTACTCCCTCCCCGCCAGCAGCGCCTGCACGAAGGGGGCGCTCGCTTCGGCGGCGACCCGGTGCCCCGCTTCGGTCCAGTGGCCATCCTTGTCCAGGTAGAGGGGCGAGCCCTCGGGCTCGGCGGCGGCGATGGCCGGCTGGAGGTCCAGCACCGGGCCGTGGGCCTCGGCCAGGGCGGCGGCGCGTCGGGCGGCGGCGCGGGTGTCCCAGGCGGCCAGCGCGGGCCAGCGGGCGGTCGCCTCGGCCCGGCCGGCGGCGGTGGCCTCGACGGCGTCGGGGAAGAGCAGGGTGGCGAAGTCCGCCCCGTGGTCCGCCGACTCCTCGGCCAGCGCGCCGATCAGCGCTCCGGTCAGGGCCCAGGCCTCCTCCCAGTCGGGGCTCGGGCTCGGATCGTGGACCCGCAGCTCGATCGGCAGGCCGCCGCCCCGCTCCAGCCGGGCCGCGACCTCGGCCCGGGTCCAGAAGGTCCGCCCGATCCAGCGCAGCAGGTGGCTGTGTCGCCAGAGGGCCCCGCGGGCCCAGAGGGGAACGGCCGCGTCCTGCGGGTCGATCTGGACCAGCGCCGCGCCGCGCCGGGCGAAGAAGGGCTTGTCCGGCTTGGGATCCAGCTCGGGGTGATTGTTCAGCACATCGTTGCTGGTCGTCATCGCGTACAGGACCAGGTCGGGCTGCAGCTCCGCCAGCCAGGCGCGGGCCAGCAGCAGGGCCGTCCCCGTGCCGGCCCCCGGGACCCCCAGGCTGAGCACCTCGACGGGGGCTCCGTCCTCGCTCAGCTCCCGGGCCAGGACCCGCCCGAAGCCGGCCGTCAGCGGCACCTGGGCGGCCTGGACGAAGGAGTCGCCGATCACCACGACCCGAGCGGCTCCTGGCTGGCTCGTCCCCGCCTGTCTCGGCCCCCACGGTCCGTCCACGAAGCCCTGGGCGTTGACCTGGACGGTGCCGGTGAAGACCTCCGAGCGGACCGGGTGCGCTCCCGGTGTCGTGAAGGCGCCCCGCAGCAGGCCCGTCTCGGGTAGGGCCGGAGTCTGCGGCCGCAACAGCCGGGTCCCCCCTTCGGCGCCCGCCAGCGCCAGGCCAAGGGCCACCGCCGAGAGCAGCGCCCGTCTGCCCAGGCTCGCCACCTCAGCGCTCGGTCGAGGAGCGAGGGGCCGGTCCCTGCAGTCGTCGCAGCAGGCGCTCGAAGGTGGCCGCCTCTGCCTGGGCCTTGAGCTGGTCGCGGCGCATGTGGATCGCCTCCCACTGTTCAGGTGTCAGGCGGCGGGCGACCTCGACGCCGACGTCCATCAGGCGGATGTTGAGCCCGTGGCGCTGATCTCGTAGGGCCAGCAGGCCCTGCCGCTCCTGCGCCAGCGCCTCGATCTCGGCGGCGAGGGTGGGATCCTGGGGCGGAGGCGCCGACAGCAGGGCCTGGGCCAGCTCCAGCGCCTCGGCCCCCCCCATTCCCGCCGGCTGGCCGCGCTGGGCGCGCATCGAGGCCTCGTAGGCCAGCGAGGTCGGGGTCAGGATCGGCAGGGTCGCGAAGCCCGAGGCGGAGCGGGTCGGCGCGACCAGCCGCAGGCCCAGGGCGAGGGCCAGCAGCAGCACCGTGGTCCACATGACGAGCCTCATCGCGGGCCTGCTGGAGTCGGGCCCGCGCCGCGCAGGCGGCTCACGCGGGCGGCGATCGCCCGCTCGCCGTCCAGGATCCTGCCCTGGAGCTCGACCAGGGCGGCGTGGTCGGCCTGGGCCCGCAGCAGGACCTCGCTCAGCTCGGCGCGCTGCTCCGCCTCCAGCCGACCCTCGGCCTCCAGCGCGCGGACCCCCTCCAGCAGCTCGGCCAGGGAGAGGGTCGAGCCCATCCGCGCGTAGGCCTGGGAGATCTCGCGGGCGTCGATCCCGTGCCGCAGCTCCACGCCGAGCTTCTGGCCCTCGGCAGCGCTGAGGGAGGGGCCTTCGGGCCAGACGTCGACCAGGGGCGTGAAGACGTAGGTGGTGGCGGGGCGCGCGGGGCGGGCCCACTCCACGAGGGAGAGGGCGAGGTGGCCTGCGGCGAGCAGCAGGGCGAGGGCCAGGGGCAACGCCGGGGCGCGGGACAGGGGGGCGGAGGCGGAGCGCATCGGTCCTCGCGCGAAGGGGGCATTATACGCTGCGGGTGAGCAGCACCCCTGGCCCGCTGAGCTGGCTGCGCTCCCTGGCCGCGCGCCGGGTGGAGCGACCGCAGTCCTACGACCGCCTGCAGCGGGCCGTGGGCTCGCGGCGGCTGTGGCAGGTCTTCTGCGCCGAGTACCTGCAGCCCCGGCCTGCAATGCGCATCCTCGACCTCGGCTGCGGCACGGCCGAGGTCCTCGCCTTCCTCCCGCAGGTCGACTACCTCGGGGTCGACCTCCATCCCCCCTATGTTCAGGCGGCGGCTGCCCGGTTTGGCGATCGGGCCCGCTCTGGCGATCGGGCCCGCTTCCGCCTCGCCGACGCCTCCACCCTGGAGGGCGAGGCCGAGCGCTTCGACGCCGTGCTGCTGCTGGGCCTGCTGCACCACCTCGACGATCTGCAGGCGGCGCGAGCCGTGGCCGCCGCCGCCGCGCTCCTCGCTCCCGGCGGCAGGGTCCTGACCCTGGACGGCTGCCGGACCGAGGGGCAGTCCAGGCTCAGCCGCGCCCTGCTGCGGGTCGATCGTGGGGCCCATGTCCGCGACCGCGCGGGCTACCTCGCGCTGTTGGAGCCGCGGCTGCACGTCCAGCGGGCCGAGCTGCGAAAGGACCTGATCCGGCTGCCCTACACCTACCTGGTCACCGTTGGCCGGCCCTGAGGGCCGGTCGGAAGCGGCGGAGGCCCTCCCGCCCCGCCATCGCCTGTTGGCGCGAGCGCGGCGAGGGGTGGTTTGACGGTCGAGAAAGCCCAAGACATAGCGGTATTTTTTGGGAATCATCACGGAGGATTGAAAATTGTTATGGCACGCAACTTGCGGCGGCGGCGGCGGCGGCGGCGGCGTAGTAGGTCCCTAGCGGGACCGATCCCGCGCTACCACCTCCTACAGGGAGTTCGACATGGGATGCTCGGGCAACGGTTTCATTCGCGGGCAGCGTTGACATGATCGTCAGGCTGGATGAGGATGCGTTTGGGAGCCGTGATTGCAAGCCAGGCGATGGCTGCAAGTCGCGCGCGTGTGGCGGCAACAACCAACCCGGCCCCGACATGGGGCCCGAACCTGCCGAGGTGATCGGATGGTAGTCTCGACCTTCAACCTCCTGTTCGCGACCCTGCTCACTGGGAAGGTTCCAGCACCGGGCGGCTTGCTGACCGACGGTCCCGGCTACGTTGCGAGCATCCATCTTCCAGAGGGGAGGAGCGCCTTTCTGCCCGAGGGCTGCCCGGGCAAGACCATCCTTGGGATCTCCACCCAGACCTGGGGATTCACCGTCTACGAGAATCGGCACGATCGGCGCCTCGGCTTGGCTGTAGGGGCCGATGAGCTGGGCTCTGGAATCGAGGCTCCCGACTACAAGGTCAACGTCATCTCGTGGGAGGCGAGCTGGAGCTCAGCGATGGCCGCTCAACCCGGGGTCTATGTGTTTGCAGATGAAGAGAGCTGCAAGTCTGCCGCACCACGGCAGGTCGTCGCTTTCTAGGTGCGATGCTGGGTCCAGCTGAGCCTCGTTGACGCCCCAGCGTTGGGCCCGTCATCGCGCCGCCAGCGCGCTCACTCCACCCCGAAACAGTCCCACACCCGGTCGCACGCGAAGGGCAGCCCCGACTCGCCCTCGTTTCCCGGACAGTCCAACTTCTCCACGCCCTTCAGGCACTCCCTGGCGTTGCCTCGGTCAAACTCACACTCGGTGCCCTCCCAGGCCTCGCCCGCTTCGTCCATGCAGATGTCGAAGCTCTCGCTGAAACACTCGGCCCGCCAGGCGCAGAGCTGCTCGTCGTAGCGGTACTGGAACTCGTCCTCGCCCAGGCACGAGCTCAGGATCATCACCAACAGAGTCGCCATCACGCGCGCCTCCGCCGGCGCAGCAGGCCGAAGGCGGGCGGCAGGACCAGCAGCAGCAGGGCTCGCTTGTGGTTGCAGCCGTCGGGCTCTTCGATCGCCAGGGTCGGCTGCTCGTAGATGTCGAGGTGCTCGCGGTAGGCCATCCAGCTGGCCGAGTAGCACGGACCCACATCGGCGATCGGCTCGGGCTCACAGGAAGGAAGCTCCCCGGCGATCTCCCAGCTGCCGACGTAGTAGCGCTTCTGGATCGGCTCTACGGGCTGGCCGGTGGCGACGAAGCGGGGGTCTTCGGGCATGGCCCCCGGCGTGTAGCGTAGACGGAGCCGGGTGAAGACGTAGGGGTCACGTCCATCGGGGAGGCCCAGCGCCTCCACCTCGGCGCCCGTGAGCCGCCCGGGCTGGGTGCAGGGCTCGCACTCGCCGTTCTCCCACTGGTGTTCCACCGCCCAGGCCAGCCCCGTCGCGCCGCCCAGGTCCTCGGGCCGCTCGGGCAGGCCCAGGGTCTGGGCGAGCAGCCGCTGGTAGACGGGCCCGGCGTCCTGGGGGCTGGAGAGCAGGCACTCCGAGGGGATCTCGGCGGGGGGGCCGAAGTTCTCGATCCCGATCTCGCCCATCTCGGCGTCGGTCAGCAGGAAGA
Organism: Deltaproteobacteria bacterium UBA2385; assembly: GCA_002343455.1. Lineage (GTDB taxonomy): Bacteria > Myxococcota_A > UBA796 > UBA796 > UBA2385 > UBA2385. Next base: position 8,889 of record DDSR01000015.1, read on the forward strand.
GCACCAGGTCCTGCAGCCCGCCCGAGGAGAAGGTCCCAAGGCGCAGCGGCAGGGTCCAGCTTGTGGAGGAGAAGCCGATCTGGATCGGCGTCAGCCAGGTCTGCTCGGCGGGCACCTCGGCCAGCTCGGCGCGCAGGGCCAGGAAGTAGTGCCCCTTGTTGATCGTCTCCTGGAGGACGTCTTCGGCCCCCTCCGGCAGGGCCAGGCCCTCCTGGCTCAGCCAGGCCTGCAATCCCTCGGCGTCCTCGCCCTGCAGGACGAAGGCCTCGTACTCCCCGACCGTGAAGCGGTCCTCGACCGTCACGCCGGTCACCTCGTCCTCCACCGAGACGCCGTCGGTGCTGTCGTCGAACCAGGCGGTGTCGGTGCCGGGGCGCCGGCCGCTGCTGCAGCCGGAGGACGGGTCGTCGGCCGGGGTGAAGTAGAGGTCCACGCAGGTCAGCTCGGTGGTCCGGGGTCCGCTGTACTGCTCGATCCCGCGCAGGAGGTCGGGCTCGATGACCCGCACATTGCCGGCGTCGATCGCCACGGGCACCGGCACGACCAGCCCGAAGACCCGCTGGCCGGCTTGCACATCGTTGAAGAGGGTCAGCGTGGTCGCCTCGCCGGAGCGGGCCATCACCGCCTGTGACTCGCGGTTCTGGGGCCGATCGCCCGGGCCGCCGACGTAGCTGCCGCTGAAGGCGAGCGCCGCGGGGCTGAGGAGGGCGAGCAGGGACAGGAGCGAGGCCATCTGGACGAACCCTCTGTCCCGAGCATGTCCGACCAGGGGCCCGTTGTCCACCCGACGCTTCAGGGCAGGTAGTCGAAGCGGTAGACGTCGTGCCAGGTGGTCAGGACGCCGATGCCCAGCTCGGGCGAGAGGGCCATCTCCCGGACCATCGGCATGACGGTGCCCATTCTCAGCAGGACCTCGCCGTCCGCCAGCGACTGCACCCAGATCTGCCCGGTCAGGACCGAGGCCGTCACCAGCAGGCCCCGCTCGCTGTCCACGGCGAGGGCGCGGACACCCGGCTGGGTCGGGATCGCCTCTCGCCGCCTCGGGTCCAGCGGATCCACCAGCCAGGCCTCGACGCGGTTGGGCAAGGCCAGCAGCAGCCGCTGCTCCTGCTCGAGCCAGACCATCTTGCCGTTGAGCGAGGGGACATCCAGCCAGGGCTCGGCCTCGCCGGTCTGCAGGTCGACCGTGAAGAGCTGGCTGCCGAAGTCCGGCGCGATGATCTGCCGGTCCAGCGGCGGCACCCAGGTCGCCTCGCGGGGCATGGGCCCCCGCTGCTCTCCTCGACGAATGGCCAGGGCCTGGATCGGAGCCATGGACGGAATCGGGATGCGAAGGACCCGTCGAGGGCCGCGATCGATGGCCTGGATGGTGGTGAGCAGGAGCTGGTCGCCGGCTCGGCCCAGGCTGGCGTAGCTGACGGTGACGGGGAGCTCGGCGCGCGCCAGAGGCGTCCAGCGCTCCCCGTCCCAGCGCAGGCTGAGCAGGCTGTCGCCGCCGTCGACGGTCCAGACGGTGCCGGTCTGGGGGTCGACCTCGGCCTCCAGCGGCCCGGCGAACTCCACCCCCCAGCGCGGGCGCAGCGGGTACTCGACGATCCGCTCGGAGCGCAGCGACATCGCCGAGAGCCGCGGGTCGGTCTCGCTGCTGACGATGGCATGCTCGCCCAGGATGCGCACGCCGTGCCAGTCGGCGCGCAGACCGGGGGGCGAGGTGGCCAGCCGCGTGATGCGGGGATCGAGCAGCTCCAGCGGCCAGCGCTCCAGGTCGTCGCGCACCCGCTCGTAGTTGAGCAGGACGTCGGCCCAGGAGCAGAGCAGGAACAGGGCGCCGCTGGCGATGGGGGTCCAGCCCAGCGCCAGCCGGCGTGCCCAGGGCCCCGACGGGCGGCTCAGGAGCAGCCGCGGGAAGAGCAGCAGCGCGCCCGGCAGCCAGGCCAGGGCCCGCAGAGGGGAGGGGAGGCGCTGCAACCAGCCCTCGGGCATCCAGCCGAGCGCCACCAGGGCGAGCAGGCCCAGGGAGCTGAGCAGGGAGTAGTGGGGCGTCCAGAGGGTCAGGCAGGCCACCCCCGCCAGGCCCGCGACCCAGGCGCGCGGACGAGCCAGGACCAGCAGGGCCAGCAGGCCGGTGCCCAGCAGCCCCCAGGGGAGCTGATCCTGACGCAGCAGCAGCCCCTGCGAGCTCTCCAGGCCCCACTTGACGATGCCGTGGGGGTACGGGAGCCGCAACAACAGCCGCGCGAGCTTGTCGCCGGTCCAGTTGGGGGCCAGGGCCAGGGCCAGGGTCGGGACCAGCAGGAACAGCAGGTTCCAGCCCAGGAGCAGGCCCGCCCGGCCCATTCGTTACAGCAGCTTCAGGATGGCGTCCGTCGCGTCGGCCACGACCTGCGCGTCCTGGATCTCCAGGGTCGGCTTGTTGGCGATCTCGACCATCTGCTTCAGGCTGGCCTCGAGCTGCTCGGAGATCGGCCCAGCCTTCTCCTTGCCCTGGCTCTGCGTGTAGCGCAGGAAGTACTCGGCCACGTCCGCGCGCCGCAGCAGCGCGTTGGCGGCCTCGGGCTTGCCCGAGCGGACGATCGCGCGGGCGACGACGTTGGTCCCGGCCAGCCAGGCCCCGGCCTGGACCAGCGGGCCGGTGCGGTCCTGCGGGCCCCAGCCGTCCTGCGGCGAGGCGTAGCTCAGGATCGCGTCCATCTCGCGCAAGAAGTCGTCGCGGCTGGCCGCGTCGTTCTCGACGTGCCGGATGTTGTCGTCGACGGTCGACAGCAGGCCCTCGCCGGCGCCGATGCTGGCCATGCCGTCGCGCGCGGCCCGGATCTGGGCCACGAAGACCTCCTTGGGCTGGTCCTGTCCGCCGAGCAGGGCGTAGGCGATGATCACGCCGGTGCGCAGGGCGACCCGGTCGGGATCGGCGACCTGGGTGTCGGCGGGAAGGGCGGGGACCAGGTCCGCCAGCGCCTCGGCGACCCCCGCTTCGCGCACGGCGGCCTCCAGGCTGAGGGGCGAGGGAGCCAGCACCTTGGCGGCGGAATCGGCAGGCGCATCGGAATCGGCAGGCGCATCGGGCGCGCCCGGCGCCGGGGTCTGCGGCGCCGAGGGAGTCTGCGCCGAGGGGGCCGCCGCGGGCTCGGGGGCCGCGGAGGGGCTCGGTGTCGTGGACTCGCAGCCGGCCAGGAGGGCGAGCAGCAGGGAGGCCGGGGCCAGGGACATGTACACCTCGTGGGCCGCGGGGAGGCGGCGCGGCATGGTAGCATCCGTCGGCTCTCACGCAAGGATGGCCCGAGGGCGTCCTCGAGGTCTGTCGATGAAGGAGCTCAGCGAAGCCAAGGGCGCCGCGGGACAAGCCCTGGGCGGCGACTTCGCCGCGCTCTTCGGCGCGGAGGCTTGGCGGCGGCTGGTCGCGGCGAGCGCCCGGGTCGAGATCTCCACCGGGGCCGTGCTGCTACGCCAGGGCGAGCCCGCCCAGCCCCTCTACTTCGTCGAGAGCGGCAGCTTCGAGATCGTCGACGCCCGCAGCGCGCCCGAGACCGTCGTCAGCCTGGTGGGCCCCGGGCAGGTCCTGGGCGACATGGCCTTCCTCGACCGGGCCCCCGCCTCGGCCGAGGTCCGCGCCCGCAGCGCGTCGAGCTGCCTTCGCTGGCAGCGCTCCGAGCTCCTGGACCTGCTCAGCGGGCAGCCCGAGCTGGCGATCAGCTTCTACCGCGCGCTCGCCTCGGCCTCGGTCCTGCGCAACCGCGCCCTGCAGAACGCCGTCATGATCGGCGGCTTCGGGGTGGCGCGCCCCAGCCGGGTGGACCGGGAGGCGCAGGAGATCCGCGACCTGGCCGACCACCTCGCCGCCGAGCTCGACGACGCGATCGGCGCCTCGCCCGCAGGGAGCCCGCTCGTCGAGGCCGTCCGCCCCTGGCTCACCTCGGTCTGTCGCTGGTTCTCCGGCGCCGGCGAGGGGGCCCGCGCCGAGGAGGTCGGCGCCGAGCTCCGCCGGAAGCTCGAGGAGCTGCTCCGCTCGGCCGCGACCTCGGCCATGCTCTTGGACCGGCCAGAGGGTCGGCCGGCGGGCCCCGAGCTCCTGGCGCACGTCCTCCGCGGGAGCCCCGCCGGCGACGGCGAGATCGGGGAGGCGCTCGATCGTGCCCTGCTGAGCCTGCCGACCCCCCGCGGCTGGGCCTGGCGGGATGGCGCCACCGCGGCGCAGCTGGAGCGCGTCCTGGACGGGCCGGCGCGGCGGGTGCTGTGGATCAGCCTCAACGGCCCCTGCGGGGCGGGGGCCCTCGCCGCCCTGGTCGCCTCCCAGGCAGCTCGGATCGACCTGCTCAGCCTGGAGCCGCTGGCCGACGGCAGCGGCGCGCAGCACCTCGACCTGCTGGCCCTGGCGCGGGGCGCCCCGCCACCCCTGGCGGCTCCCTACGACGCCGTCCTCCTGGACCGGGTCTGCGATCTCCTGCCCGAAGAGACCCTCCGCGCCTTCTTCGCCTGGAGCGCCCGCCTGCTGGCCCCCGCCGGCGAGCTGGTCGTCGCCCACGCAGTTCCGGCCGAGGACCACGGCCTGCTGGACCACCTGCTCGGCTGGCCCTCGCTGCCGCGTCGTCCCGAGGAGATCCAGGCCCTCCTGCCTGCCGACGGGCAGGCCCGAACGCTGGAGCCGGTGGACGACGAGGCGGCGGCCCTGTGCTGCTGGAGCAGCTCGTGAGCCGCAGCCCGCGCGGCGAGGCCGAAGAGCTGGCCCTGGTGATGCTGCGGACCCTGGGCTGGGTCCGCCGCAGCAGCGGCGCGCCGGGCGGCCTCTCGCCGGAGATCCTGGCGGCGGTCGAGCAGGCCAGCGGCGTGCCCCTGGCGCGCTTGCGTCGCCTCGCGCAGAGCCTGATCGGCCCGCTCTCGATCGCCCAGGTCAGCCCTGCCGAGGCCCGGGTCTTCGCCGCCCACCTCGGCGCGCAGTCCGAGCGGCTGTCCAGCATCGCCCACGAGGCCCGCCCCTCGCTGGAGGGCTTCGACCCGCGCTTCGGAGCCGAAGCCTGGCTCACCCTGGTCCGCCTGCTGCTGCCGACGCTCTGGGGTCGGGACACCTCCGAGCCCCATGCCATCGAGGCCCTCGCCGAGCTCGGCGTCGACCCGCTCCTCATCGGCACGCTCCGCCAGCGGGCCATGGCCGGTCATCCCACGCGCTACCCGATCGCCGGTCGGCAGGCCCTGATCGGCAGCTCCCCCTCCTGCGAGGTCGTGCTGACCGATCCGCGGGTGGCGCCCATGCACGCCGAGCTGCTCCGGGCGGTCGACCACTGGCGGATCGTCAGCCTGGGCGACCGCGCGACCGTGGTGGACGGGGTCACGGTCGCCTCGGCCCCCGTGCCCGAGGGCGGGGTCGTCCAGATCGGCCCCTACCGCCTCCGCCCGGCCGAGCACTGGGTCGACGTCGAGCCGATGATCGAGCCCTTCGGGTTGGTGGTGCGCAAGCTGCGGCGGGTCATCGGCGAGAAGGTCCTGTTGGACGACGTCAGCTTCGCCGCGCTCTCCGGCGAGGTGATCGCCCTGATCGGCCCCTCCGGCTCCGGCAAGACCACCCTGGTCAACGCGCTCAGCGGCGCCAATCCGCCGGACTCGGGCGAGATCCTGCTGGGGGGAGAGGCGCTGGAGGCCTCCTCCGAGCTGGCCACCCGGATGGTGGGAGAGGTCCCCCAGGACGACATCGTCCTCCCGGAGCTGACCGTCGAGGAGAGCCTTCGTTTCGCCGCCCGCCTGCGCCTTCCCCCCGAGGACGGGCCTGCCGAGCACGACGCGGCGGTCAACCGGGTCCTCAACGAGCTTGGAGTCGACAGCATCCGCGACTGTCGGATCGGAGATCCCGAACGCCGCGGCGTCTCCGGCGGCCAGCGCAAGCGGG
>DDSR01000151.1 GCA_002343455.1 Deltaproteobacteria bacterium UBA2385
AGCGGCCCGAGCGTGTAGAACGGCGCGCTCTTGCAGAGCTTGTCTTGTTTGTCGACGTTCTCTTTGATCTTGTTCATGGGCACGTGGCCCGGGCCCTCGATCATGACCTGGACGTCATGCTTCCACGCGATGTCGGTGAGCTCGCCCAGGGTCTCGAGCTCGGCGAACTGGGCCGCGTCGTTGGCGTCGGCGATGCTGCCCGGCCGCAGGCCGTCGCCCAGCGAGAAGGTGATGTCGTACTTCTGCATCAGGGCGCAGATGCGGTCGAAGTGCTCCCACAGGAAGTTCTCCTTGTGGTGGTGCAGGCACCAGGCCGCCATCATCGAGCCGCCGCGGCTGACGATGCCGGTGACCCGCTTCGCGGACAGCTGCACATCCTTCAGGCGCACGCCAGCGTGGATCGTGAAGTAGTCGACGCCCTGCTCGGCCTGCTCTTCCAGGGTCTCCAGGTACAGGTCGATGTTGAGCGCCTCGACCCGACCCTTGACCTTCTCCAGGCACTGGTAGATCGGCACGGTCCCGATGGGCACGGGGCTGTTGCGGAGGATCCACTCGCGGGTCTCGTGGATCTGCGGGCCGGTGGAGAGGTCCATCACGGTGTCTGCACCCCAGCGCACCGACCACTGGAGCTTCTCGACCTCTTCCTGCAGCGAGCTGTGGACCGCCGAGTTGCCGATGTTGGCGTTGACCTTGCAGCGGAAGTTTCGGCCGATGATCATCGGCTCCAGCTCGAGGTGCTTGCGGTTGGCCGGGATGACCGCCCGGCCGACGGCGATCTCCTGCCGCACGAACTCGGCGGGCACACCCTCGCGGACCGCCACGAAGCGCATCTCCTCGGTGATCAGCCCCTGCCGCGCGTAGTGCATCTGCGAGAGGTTCTTGTCACCCCGGGCGAGGCGGGGGGCGACCCAGTCTGCCCGCCGATGAGGTAGGCCCTGGCTGGGGTCGAGGCCCTGGGGCCCGGCGGTGTCCTCCAGCCGCACGACGTCGCCGTTGCTGAGCACGACCTCGATGAAGGGGACCTGGAGCTCGCCCTCGCTCACGCGGTAGCGGCCCGGGGCTCGGGGGTCCTTCTGGGTGTCGTTGGAATCTTCTGGGTTGCTCATCGCTTTCCTCCGCCGATACGAATCGGATCAGGTTCCGCGGTCTGTTCTCAGGCCCGCGCTCGGCAGATTCCGAGGCGGGCCACCCGCAGCGAGTGGTGGAAGGGGTCTCAGGGTCGGGGGGGGCCCTTGGTCTCGTGGATGCGAGAGTCCATCACCCGACCGTGGCGGTCGTAAAGGGTCGCCCGGTCCCGTTGGTTGTTCCAGATCGGGTCCGGGCTGCCAAGGTAGATCTCGATCTGGGCGTCGGGGCTGGCCTGGTGCTCGCCCGTCCCGCTGATGATCTTCACCGTGTGGCCGGCGGGGACCAGGATCGAGGGCAGGGTGAAGGAGCGGCCGGAGAGGTTGGTGATCTTGTAGCCGGCGAGGTCGACGAGCTCGTTGCTGATGTTGCAGGCGCGAAGGTACTCGCCGTTGACGTTGGTGCGATCGTCCCCGGCGGCGTTGGCGTGGAAGCTGGTGAAGTGGAAGCTGCCCTGGTAGCTCTCGGTGGACCAGACGCCGCGCTTGGCGGTGCGGGCGCGGTCCTGGGCTTCTAGCAGCGTCTTGGGGTCACGCTCGTCGGGCGGGATCAGGAAGACGTGGCCCAGGCCCAGGTCGAGCAGGTGCACCGAGAGGTCCTGGCCCTGGCACTCCACCCCGGCCAGCAGGCGGCCGTAGCCGTCCCGCTTGGTCTCGCCGTAGATCAGGGTGGCCTCCTGGTTGAGGCAGAGGGCCTTGGTGGCTTCGCGCGCCTCGACCCCGTAGGCCTCGGCCGGGCGCAGCTCGGGGGTGTTGACCCAGCGCAGGCGGACCTTGTCGCCGGTGGAGAGCGTCAGGGTGTCGCCGTCGTAGACGCTGGCCACGGTCGCCTTTTCGGGAGCCGGCGCCGTCGTGAGGTCGGTCGTGGCGGCCGGTTCGTCGTCCTGGGCCCAGGCACCGAAGAAGAACGCCGTGAAGAGGAGAAGGCTCATGGTCACCACCCTTGGGGGCCCAGCTAGCCGGATGAGGGGGGATCGGCCAGCCACCGCATGGCGCCCATCAAGGGACGGTCACGCTCCCATCGGCGAGGAGGTCGTCGTACCAGCCCTCGCCCGCGGTCCACCACTGCTGGCTCTCGTCGCTGCCGCTGGCCCAGAGCAGGGCAGCGGTGGCCAGCGCCCGGGCCGTCTCGCGGATCTCGGCGTCGCTGAGGGTGTCGTTGCTGCCGGTGCAGAAGGTCGTGCACTGCCAGTCGCTGGGGCCCTCGAAGTCGCAGTGGTCGGCGTCGGCGATGCGCAGCAAGCGAGCGGTGGGGGCGGCCTCGACCATCTCGACCCCGTTGGCGCTGGCGTTGCAGGCGCTGCTCTGCCCCATGACGCCGAAGGTCGGCGCGCCGACCGACCCGGCGGCGTCCAGGCCCACCCCCGCGGCGTCGACCGGATCCAGGCCGACGACCCCGAGGGCCGTGCTGTCGCTCGCTGCCGCCACGATCGCCGACAGGCCGCCGGCCGAGTGGCCGATGTAGAGCGGGCTCGCCAGCCCTTCCTCTTGCGCGAAGCTGACCATGTCCAGCCCGTTCTGCTCGTGATCGGTGTCCCAGACGCTGGAGTGGCAGAGGTCGACCAGGTAGACGTCCAGGCCCCAGCTGGCGAGGTGCTCGGCGACGTCGATGTGGTTGGCGCTGGATCGCAGGAAGCCGTGGGCGTAGACGACCTTGGGCGCGTCGCTGGCGCTGGTCGGCTCCACCCGGGTCCACTCGATGGTGCAGGAGGACGACAGCCGGGTGCTCCCGCTGCTCTGGCTGGTGCGGAAGCTGCCCGTCTCGCGGTAGTCCGGGGCGACCACGGGAGCGCCCCCGTCGCCGGAGCCCCCGTCGCCTCCGCCGTCGCCGGAGCCCCCCCCGTCGCTCCCTCCGCCGTCGCCGTCGCCTCCGCCGTCGCCCGAGCCTCCCCCGTCGCTACCTCCGCCGTCGCCGGAGCCCCCGTCGCCGGAGCCCCCGTCGCCGGAGCCCCCGTCGCCGGTGCCGCCGTCCGAGCCTCCGCCGTCGCCGGAGCTCCCCCCATCGGGGGTCGTGCTTCCCGAGTCCAGCGGCTTCTCATCATCGGGGGTGCAGGCGAGCAGGGCGAGGAGGAGCGGGCGCATTTCAGGGGCTCGGGGGTGCTGGAGGAGGGTCGAAGCGGGAGGCCTGCCAGAGCAGGTAGACGTCGTCGGGCTCGAGCATGGCGGCTCGGCGCGCTGCGACGCGGGCCTCGTCTATCTGTCCTTTCGCTTCGAGCACGACGCCGAGCGTGTCCAGGTAGGCGGCGCGGTCGGGCTTGGCCGCCAGGGCCGATCGGGCCTGCGTCTCGGCGGTGTCCAGCTCGATGCCGACCACGCCGCGGTACCAGGCCTCGCAGTTGGCCTTGGCGTCGGCCTCTTCCTGGGCGCAGTCCCGGGCCAGGCCCTGCGCCGCGAGGCTCTGCCCCAGCTCGGTCTGTCCCAGGCGCACATAGGCGTGGGCGAGGAAGTCCAGCGCGCCTTGCCCGTCGTGCAGGCGGGCGCGCAGCCGGTCGAGGTCGACGATGGCCAGGGTCGCCTGGCCATGAGCGAGGGCGATGTCGGCGTAGAACCAGGGGGTCAGCAGCCCCGAGGGCTCCCGATCCAGCAGGCGGCGCAGGTAGGCGAGCGCGGCGTCCTGGTCTCCATCGTCCCGAGCGACCCAGGCCCGGCGGAGCAGCTGAGAGTCGGGATCTCCCAGCAGCTCGCCGGCTCGCGCCAGGGCAGCCCGCGCGCCGGAGGGGTCGCCGCTGAAGCGCCGCGCGTCGGAGAGGGCCACCCAGGCCGCGGGCTCCTGGGGCAGGTCCTCGGTCGCCTGCTGGGCGAGGCTGAGGCCGGCGCCAGGCTGACCGGCCAGCCAGAGGCTGTTGACCGTGGCGACGATCTCGCCTCCCTGGACCAGCTGGTTGGGGCTGAGGCGCTGCAGGCGCTGCAAGGCGTCCTCGACCGCGCCCCCGTTGCGCTCCAAGCGAGCAAGCAGGATGACGGCCTCGGCGTCCTGGGGGTTGCGTCGGCTGTGCCGCTCCAGCGCTCTTCGGGCCTCGTCGAGCTGCCCCATCCAGACCCGCATCTCGGCCTGCTCGATGGCGGCTTCGGGCGTCCGGTCATGGCGCAGGCTGCGCAGGCGCCAGTCGTGTACATCCAGCTCGTCGCGCTGGCGTCGGGGGGGGAGGATGGCGAAGCGCTGCGCGTCGTAGTCCAGCAGGACCCGGTTGCCGTCGAGCAGGGAGTGCCCCAGCAGGCCCGGGCTGGCCAGCGAGGGGGCGTCGGCCTCGGCGGAGGGCACGCTCCAGATCGCGTCGAGCTCGCGGTCGATGGTGGCCCCGCCCGCCCGCACCGAGACCAGGGGGATGCGCCGGGTCGACTTCAGCAGGGCGCTGGTGGGCTGGCCGCCGGGCGAGCTGACGCCGACCACCGGCTCCAGGCCGGCGCTGCCCAGCTGCTCCAGGCTCGTCGGCAGGTCCCCGAAGAGCCACAGCCCTCGGGCCCCGGTGTCGATGTCGACCAGCAGGTCCTCCTCGATGCGGCCCTGGGGGCCCTGGGCCACCAGGACCACCGCGGTCATGGCGTGCTGGCCGTCGAAGGTCATGGCGGCGGCGGAGACGGGGACCGGGCGGCTGTTGGGGCGCAGCAGCTCCAGGCGCTGGGCGGGGTAGTCGACCCAGAGCTGGAAGCGGGAGAGCACGTTGGCGCCCAGCAGGCCGGCGATCTCGACCCCGCCCGCCCGGTCGTGCACCGCTTGCAGGGGGACCGCGACGTGCACGTCGGGGACTCGATGTCGGCCGATCTTCAGCTCGGTGAGGACCGAGGAGCGGGCCTCGAGCAGGCCGCTGACCTGCACGTACTGGGAGACCTCCTCGGACAGGACCAGGCCCAGCTCGGCGGCGACCTGCGGGGTCAGCAGCGAGGTCCCCGCCCCGGAGTCGAGCAACATCAGCCGAGGCTTGCCGTCGCCGAGATCGACCTCGACGTAGAGCTTGTCGGCCCCGGGCCAGGGCTTGTAGAGGTCGAGCGCGCTGCGGCGTGGCCCGCGGATGTCCGTCCCCGTCGAGCGGTGGGCGCAGGCGAGCAGGGCGCCCAGGAGCAACAGGGGAGGGGTCACGGGCTCAATATAGCGGTCGATTGGGCGATGGGCACGCGACGCGCCTGGAGGCCGGACAGGATCACCGAGAGGGCCTGCCCCTCCCGGTGGAGCACGGCGTTGTCGGTCTCGCCCAGGCGTGCGAGCTCCAGGGGCGACCAGCCGAGGGCGTCGGGGACCAGCAGCCACAGCCCATGGGAGCCGGTGGCCAGGATGAGGGCCGGACCTCCAGCGGGGGGGTGGACCACCTCGAGCCGGTTGACGGTGTAGCTGCCGTCGAGCACGGCGATGACGCGGGGGGCCGAGCCATCTCCTGGGAACAGGCGAACGCTGGCCAGGGCCTGCTGGCCGTAGGCGTGGTGCCAGCCATCGGCCACCAGCCAGTCCTGGCTGCCGTCGCCGTCCAGATCTCCGCTGGCCAGGGCGCGCACCCCGCGCAGGCTGGTCAGCGTCCGGGTAGAGGCCCCGTGCAGGCGCAGGTCGCCGTCGCTGCGCGGCTGGTCGCCGTAGAGGCGGCCGACCAGGAGGCCGTCGCTGACCGGCATCATGCTGGTCGCCATCGACTGGCTGTGCTGGACGTCGAGCGCACCCTCCTCCAGCCAGCCGCCCTGGACCGTCTTGCCATCGACGAAGTGCACCAGGAAGATGCGGCTGCCGCTGCCCTCGGTCCGCGGCCGCAGGTGCAGCTCGGTCACCTGGTTGCGCGGCCCCTGGGCCTCCCACAGCAGCCGGGCCCCGTCCTCTTCGATCGCCCACAGGCGGGCCGGCGCCTCGGGGCTGGCCCTACCCATCCCGGTGGCGATCAGGGCCTCCTGCCGGCCGTCGCCGTCGAGGTCCGCGCGCGACACCACCTGGACGGTGCCGCCCAGGTCGGCCCGGCGGTCACGCCAGTGGGCGACGCCCTGCCGGACCCGGATGATCTCGTCGCTGCCGTCGCCATCCAGATCGGCGGCGGCCACGGCGTCCGCCGGCTCGAGCGCGAGCGGCGCCCCCGCCACCCAGGGGGCGGGCGACGGAGGCGCGGGAGCCGGGCATGCCAGCAGGAGGAGGGAGAGCAGGGTCATCCCGCCTGGCGCTACTTGCGCTCCTTGATGACGATGTCCACGCGGCGGTTCTTGGCCCAGGCCGCCTCGTTGTTGCCCTTGACCAGGGGCTTGGACTCGCCGAAGCCGACGCTGACGAGCCGGTTCGCCTCGACCCCCTTGTCAATCAGGTACTGGCGCACCGAGGCCGCCCGTGCGTCGGACAGCTTGAGGTTGGCCGCGTCCGAGCCGCGGGAGTCGGTGTGACCCTCGACGCTGAGCAGCGTGATGTCCGGGTTGTCCTTCAGGATGCCCGCAACTTCGTTCAACATGCCGAAGCTCTCGGACTTGATCGTGGCCTTGCCGGTGTCGAAGAAGACCTCCTCGCGGAGCTCGATCTTCTCCTTGGTGACGACGATCTTGCTGGGGGTCATGGTGAGCTGGATCTCCTTGCGCTCACCCGGGGCCAGCTCGACCGCGACGCGCTCGATCTGGTAGTTCTCGGCCTGGACCCGCAGCATGTACTTGCCGGGCTTGACCTGGGTCTCGGACAGTCCGCGCGGCGAGTCGTTGAAGGGCCCGCCCAGGGTCCACTGGCTGGCGATGGCCTGGCCGGAGGGATCGTTGGTCTTGATCACCAGGACGCCCGGAACCGCCTTGAGGGTGACGACCACCTCGTGCGAGCTGGTCTCGGGCACGCGCACCTCCATCGCCAGCTCGTCGTAGCCGTTGGCGGCGACGTTGAGCTGGTAGACGCCGGGGTGCAGCGCGGACTCGAAGGCGCCGTCCTTGGCGAAGGCCTCGATCCCGGGGCCAGCGACGGTGCTGGTCACACCCTCGACGGCGTAGCCATCGTCGTCGACGATGCGGAAGAGCACCTTGGTGGAGGGATCGGGGCACCCGTCCTCGTCCATCCAGGAGTCCATGTCCTCGGCATCGAAGGGGCAGCCGTCGAGGCGATCGACGATCCCGTCGACGTCGCTGTCCTTGTCGGCCGCCGGCTCGTACGCGAAGGACAGGATGCCGCGGAAGGTGGGGGAGCCGACGCCGGAGGTCAAGCCGGTGCCGACGCCCGTCCGCAGGACGACGTTCCCTAGCCGACCCCAGCCACCCAGCATGCCCTCGATCGGCGAGGCCGCCGGGTTGCTGAGGGGGGCGCTGTAGTTGGACTGGCCGGCCAGGTCGAGCGAGAGCCCGAAGTCATCGGTCACGGCGTACCCGGCGGCGGCCCGCCAGATGAACTGGTCGTTGAGGGTGACGTTCTCGAGCACGACCTCGGGGCCGAAGCGGGTGCCGAGGTTGGCCACCAGGAGCAGGTCGCCCAGCCGCTTGTCGGCCATCACCTGCAGCTCGCCGCCCAGGCCGTCGGCGCCCAGCGGGGCGTCCACGGTCGCCGTGGGCAGGTTCAGGCGTCCGCCCAGGGCGAGGCCGACCGGGTTGTCGTCGGTGTCCAGGATCGAGCCCTTCAGGTCGATGCCGAGGTCGCCCAGGCCGGTCCCGGTGTTGACCTGGCTGCCCGTCGCCGTCAGGTAGAGCGGCACGTCCAGGCCCAGCCGGATCCGGTAGAAGGAGATGCTGCCGATGGCGTTGACCTGGAGCAGGCTGCCGACCAGCACGTCGGGGTCGAGGGTCTCGTCTTCCCACTGGTAGACCAGGGGCCGGTTGACGTACTGTCCCCAGAGGCGCGCGCCAAAGTACCCATCGGGCTTGGACGAGGCGTCGTTGGCCCACATCGTCATCTCCGAGTCGATCGGAGGCGTGTAGTTCTGGGCGTTCAGCTGAGGCTGGACGGGCGCGGTCTGTGCCAGAGCGGTCTGGGTCAGCAGGAAGATCAGCATGGATGACTCCGGAGTGAGCGAGTAGGTGACGAATGCTCTCTCTAAGTCAAGCCAGAGTCAAGAGCAATCGACGCTACTGTCCACAAGCAGGAGATCTCCGCGTCGGGTTGGGCCTCGCGAAGCCCCTGGCGGGGCGGGCCTCGCGAAGCCCCTGGCGGGGCGGCCCCAGCCAGACCATCCGGCCGGGGGCGGCCCCGCCCCGCCAGGGGCAGAAGCGAGCGGGCTCAGCGCCCGAGAGGCACACAAGGGTGTCCGGCGGCGTGGGACGCCGGTTCCTCGTTCCTGATGAGCTGAAGGTACGCCGCGCTGGCGGCCAACTCAAGCCGCTGGCGGTCGCGGATTGTCGCTTGCGGTCGGCGCTCGTCTCCAAGCGCCACGGCCCGTCACCGGCCGGCGTGCTCAGCCCTGTCGACGACGCCAGCCCAGCAGGCCCAGGGCCAGGACGAGCAGCCCACCGGCGCCCGAGGCCGAGGCCGGGGCCGAGGCGCAGCCCGCGCAGCCGCCGAGCAACTTGCCCGTGCCGCCGTCGAGCTCGTCGCCGCCGCCGTCGGCCCCGCCGTCGATGGTGCCCCCGTCAGTGCCCCCGTCGGTGCCCCCGTCGCCGCCCCCGTCGGTGCCCCCGTCGGTGCCGCCGTCGCCGCCCCCGTCCGAGCCGCCATCGGTGCCGCCGCCGTC
>DDSR01000174.1 GCA_002343455.1 Deltaproteobacteria bacterium UBA2385
CCGCTCGACGCCATGGTCTGGGCCCTGCAGAAGTTCTCGGGCCTGCCCAAGGAGAAGGTCGTCGGCATGGCCGGCGTGCTCGACTCGGCCCGGTTCGCCTACTTCCTCGCCGAGAAGACCGGCGTCTCCATCCAGGACATCCACGCCTGGACCCTGGGCGGTCACGGCGACGACATGGTGCCCATGGTCCGCCATTCCACCGTCGGCGGCCTGCCCCTGCCCGACGCGGTCAAGGCCGGCTTCCTGTCCCAGGCTGAGCTGGACGCCATCGTCGACCGCACCCGCAAGGGCGGTGGCGAGATCGTCGCCCTGCTCAAGACCGGCTCGGCCTTCTACGCCCCGGCCGAGAGCGCCATCGCCATGGCCCGCTCCTATCTGCTCGACCAGAAGCGCGTCCTGCCCTGCGCCGTCTGGCTCTCGGGCGAATACGGCCTGAAGGATCTCTACGTCGGCGTCCCGGCCCTGATCGGCGCCGGCGGCGTCGAGAAGGTCATCGAGTTCACCACCAATGACGACGAGAAGGCGATGTTCGCCAAGTCGGTGGAGTCGGTCCAGGGCCTGATCCAGGCCTGCAAGGATATCGACAGCAGCCTGGTCTAGGGCGCTAACGCTCGCCGCGCGGCGGCTCGCTGCTTGAGCGCCGCGCATGGAATGGAAAAGGGCCGCGGAGCGATCCGCGGCCCTTTCTTCTGCGCTGGCTATTGCGCGGGAGCCGCCGTCACCAGCCCCTGCGCAAACTCCCGCAGCAGCTGAAGCCAGACCACCGTCGGCTCACGCAGTTGTTCGGTTCCGGTGTTGGTCAGGACGACGTCGTACTGGACCACCGCGCTGGCGTCCCCGCCCGCCGTCGCCGCCGGCGCAAAGAAGGCCTTCAGGAAGCGGTGCTCGCGGTTCCAGTCATTGATCTGCTCCGCGGTGATCGGGCCGGTGAAGACGGCGCTGAACTGGACATCGTCGCACAGGCTCGGCCCGCAGCCGTAGAAGGTCAGGTTCCAGGGCAGGGGCTGGTCCGCGATGTGCAGGCTGGTCAAACCCTCGCGGACGACCGGCTCGCCGACCGCGCCGCCCAGACCCGTCAGCCAGGTCCGCGTCTCGGCGACCGCGACCCCCGTGACAGGGACCGCCGCCGGCGGCGCAGTCTGCGCCAGGGCCGCGCCGGGCGCGGCGGCAAGGACGAGGGCGGCGAGCAGGGCGGGCAGACGCATGGCAAATCTCCGGGGTCGCGACCGTTAGAGCCATCGGCCCGAGCGGAATTGTGGCGCCAGCCTACGCCGTTCTCTGACGCGCCAGCCAGTCGGCTCCTGACATCTCGTTGAGCCGGGAGACCGTCCGCTCGAACTCGAACGCGCCGATCCCCTGCTGATACAGGGCCTCCGGCGCCGCCCCGGCCAGAACCACCAGCCGAGTCCCGGCCTCATACAGGGCGTCGACCAGGGTCACGAACCGCCGCGCTGCCTGATGATTATCGGGTCCCAGAACCGGGACATCCTCAAGAAACAGGGTGTGGAACCGTTCGGCGACGGCCAGATAGTCCTGCGGCCCCAGCGGCGCCTCGCACAGCTCCGCAAACGTCGCCCGCGCCAGGCCGCCATCGGTGCGCGCGATCACCACCTCGCGCCCCAGCACCTTGAGATACGCCGGGCATTCGTCCTGCTCGCCCTTGAGGTCGGACCACAGGGTCTCGAACCCGGCCCGCGCATCGGCGTCCGCCGGCGTGAACCAGACCCGGTCGCCCATCAGCCGGTCCAGCCGCCAGTCGCGTGACCCGGCGACGCTGACCACCACACACCTCCGCTCCAGCATGGCGATGAAGGGCAAGAAGAGCTGGCGGTTGATCCCGTTCAGATAAAGCTGGTCCGGCGCCCGGTTCGAGGTCACCGACAAGACCACGCCCCGCTCGAACAGGGCCTCGAACAACCGGCCCAGGATCATGGCGTCGGCGATGTCGGTCACCTGCAGTTCGTCGAAACACAGCAGCCGCGCCTCGGATGCGATCAGCTCCGCCACCGGCTTGATGGGGTCGTCGCCCTTCCACTGGCCGAACACGGCCTTGCGCGCCTTCGCATCGCCTTCGCGCCATTGACGCACGAGATCGTGCACCCGGGCCATGAAGGCGTGGAAATGGGCGCGGGTTTTGCGCGGCTCGGGGACCGAGGCGCAGAACATGTCCATCAGCAGGGACTTGCCCCGCCCCGGCGGCCCCCAGAGGTAGACCCCCCGGACTTCGGCCTGACCGCCGAACAGCCCGCCCATCGGCGCCTTGCGCGCGAGGTCCTTCTCCAGCCGCGTCAGGGCCTCGACCACCGGAATCTGCGACGGATCGGGCGTCAGCCGGCCTTCGGCCAAACGACGGTCATAAGCGGTGCGTATGCGTGAGGGCATCGTTCTCGGGCTTAGCGGCGCCCGCGACCGCTGAAAAGCGATTGCTTCGCGCCCGCGAAAGCCCACATAGGCGAACCAGCACAATCAGCGCTCAAGCAGCGAGGCTCCGCGAGCCGAGCGGTAGCGCGTCCGAAGGACACCAACATGGGTTACAAAGTCGCCGTCGTGGGCGCCACCGGCAATGTCGGCCGGGAAATGCTGAACATCCTCGAGGAACTCGATTTCCCCGTCGAGAAGATGCACGCCGTCGCCTCGCGCAAGTCCAAGGGCGTCGAGGTGTCGTGGGGTGACAAGACGATCAAGTGCGAGGACATCGAACTGTTCGATTTCTCGACCGTCGACCTGGTGCTGATGAGCGCCGGCGGCGACGCCTCGCGCCTGTGGTCGGAAAAGATCGGCAAGGCCGGCCCCATCGTCATCGACAATTCCTCCGCCTTCCGCATGGACCCGGACGTGCCGCTGATCGTGCCCGAGGTGAACCCCGACGCCATCAAACTGGCGACGAGGAAGAACATCATCGCCAACCCCAACTGCTCGACCGCCCAGCTGGTCGTGGCCCTCAAGCCCCTGCATGACGCCGCCAGGATCAAGCGCGCCGTGGTCTCGACCTATCAATCGGTCTCGGGCGCCGGCAAGGCGGGCATGGACGAGCTGTGGAACCAGACCAAGGCCATCTACGGCCTCGGCGACGCGCGGCCGAAGCTGTTCCCCAAACAGATCGCCTTCAACGTCATCCCCTTCATCGGCGCCTTCCAGGACGATGGCTACACCGACGAGGAAGCCAAGATGTGGAACGAGGTCCACAAGATCATGGACCCCGCGATCAAGCTGACCGTCACCTGCGTGCGCGTGCCGGTCTTCGTCGGCCACTCCGAATCCGTGAACCTCGAGTTCGACCGCCCGATCAGCCCCGACGAGGCCCGCGCCCTGCTGCGCGACGCCCCCGGCGTCATGGTCATCGATAAGCAGGAGCACGACGGCTACATCACCCCCGTCGACGCCGCCGGCGAACACGCTGTCTATGTCAGCCGCATCCGCAAGGACCCGACGGTCGAGCACGGCCTGTCGCTGTGGGTCGTCTCCGACAACCTGCGCAAGGGCGCCGCCCTCAACGCCGTCCAGATCGCCCAGCTGCTGGACGAGACGGGGATCATCAAGCCCGCCTCGGGGTATCGCTCGATCACCGTCTGACGACCGTGGCCCCCGCCCCGTCCGCCACGCCCCGCGCCGCCCTTCTGTCGGCCTTCGGCTGCTACGTCATGTGGGGCTTCATGCCCCTGCTGTTCATGGCCCAGGCGGCGGTCGGCTTCGACTCGCTCGAAATCCTCGCCCACCGCGCCCTCTGGGCGGTGGCGGTCGCGGGCCTGCTGGTGCTTCTGGCGAAACAGGGCGATCAGGTCCGCGCCGTCCTGACCACGCCGAAGACGCTCGGCTGGCTGGTCCTGTCCACGGCCCTGATCGGCGTCAACTGGGGCCTCTATGTCTGGGCCACCACCCATGAGGCCACGCTGGAAGCCAGCCTCGGCTACTATATCAACCCGCTGCTCAACATGGTCGTGGGCCTGTGGCTGTTCCGCGAGAAGATCGACAAATGGGGCTGGGTCGCCATCGGCCTGGCCGCGATCGGCGTGCTGTTCCAGACCCTGGCCCTCGGCCGTCCGCCGTGGATCTCCATCGTCCTGGCCCTCAGCTTCGCCAGCTATGGCGTGATCCGCAAACGCGTGCCCATCGACGCCCAGGCCGGTTTGCTGGTCGAATGCCTGCTGCTGGTCCCGTTCGGCCTCGCCTGGGTGCTGTGGCTCCAGCACACGGGCGCGGGCGTGGCCTTCGACAGCCCGGCCAACACCGCCTGGGCCCTGCTGAACGGCCCCGCCACCGTCCTGCCCCTGGCCCTGTTCGCCTGGTCGGCCCGGCGCCTGCCGCTCTCGACCATCGGCTTCATCCAGTTCCTCGCCCCGACCCTCCAGTTCGCCGTCGGCGTCTGGGCCGGCGAGGCCCTGACGCCCCTGCGCGTCACCAGCTTCGTCTTCATCTGGGGCGGTGCGGGCGTCTTCGCGGCGGCCGCCCTGTTCCGCCACCGCGCCGCGCGCGAGGCGCTGAAGCGGTCAGCGGAGCCGGTCTGAAGGCGTGGCCAGTGGCTAGTGGCCAGTGGTTAGTGATTGCAGCCTCGCCGCCGGCGGAAGGGCGACGCGGACAGCGCGCAAGCACCGCTGTTGGCCATCCACTAGCCACTCGCCACTAGCCACTCGCCACTCACAACCCCCCGTACACCGCCTCCACCAACCGCACCGCCCGCGGGTCGCCGATCAGGTGCGGCGACTGGCGGGTCATCACATAGGCTCCCGACACCCGCGCGTCCGGATCGGCGAAGGCGCAGCTGCCGCCCCAGCCGCAATGCCCTGCCGCCGTCGGATTGGGCCCGAAGATGTGCAGCCCCTCATTGCGCATCAGCCCCGCCGCCCAGCTGATGTCGAACGGCAGCACCCGGTCGCGCCCATGGATCCGCTCGCGCAGCATCTCCGCCCGCACGCCGGGCGACAGCACCGTCCGTCCGTCCAGCATCCCGCCGTCGGCGACCACGGCCATGATCCGCGCCAGATCCTTCGCCGTGCCGTGCAGATTGGCCGAGGGCAGCTCCATCGTCCGCCACTCCGCCGAGCCGCGCCCGCCGGGGGCCGAGCCGCTGTCGAGGAAGGCGGCGCGCTTGACCGCGTCGATGACGCCCAGATCGGGCGCCGCCGTCGGCTTCTTCATTTGCGCCACCCGGCCGTGCTCGGCCTCGGGCAGGCCGATCCACAGGTCGAGGCCGGGAAAGTCCTCGCGCAGGGCCGTTCCCATGCTGCGCCCGTCGACGATCCGGAACAGCTCGCCGGCCAGCAGGCCGATGGTGATCGGGTGATAGCCGGACGCCGTCCCTGGGGCCCACATCGGCGCCTGTTCGCTCAGCCGCGCCAGCGCCGCCTCGCGGTCGAACCAGATGGTCGGATCCACGCTCTCCGAGAACCCCGGCAGCCCCGCCTGATGGCTCATCAGCTGGCCGACGGTGACCCGGTCCTTGCCTGCCTGTCCGAACGCCGGCCAGTCGTCCGCGACCGCCCGCTCGTAATCCAGCAGCCCCCGCTCCACGCAGGTGGCGATCAGCAGCATCATCACCGCCTTGCCGGTCGAGAACACCGGCGTCAGCGTGTCCTCCCCGAACGGCCGGGTCTTCGCCGCATCGGCCCAGCCGCCCCACAGATCGATCACCACCTCGCCGCCGACACAGACGCTGAACCGCGCCGCCTGCTCGTTCAGCCCCTCGGGCGCCTCGGTGAAATTGGCCGCGAAGGCGTCCTTCACGGCGGCGAAGCGCGGCGGGCAGAGGCCGTGGATGTCGAAGCTCATTCCGCAGTCCGCGCCGCCGCCGATGCCGCCCGCGCCGCCTCGAACTCCGCCCCCGCATTCCATTCCGGCCAGGCCCGGCTGTCGGCCAGATCGCGGCCCACCAGATACAGCAGGTCCACGTCCACCGCCGCCCCGTCCATCACCCACTCGGGCGTCCATTCGTCCGAGGGTTTGTGATAGCGGTTGGCCACATAGTCGCGGCTGGCGGCGTTGTGCCCGGTGAAGCCCGCCGCCCCGAACAGGGCCGGCACGCCCATCTTCGCCAGCGGGAAATGGTCTGAGCGGTAGAAGCCGCCGGCCTGGGGCGCCGGATCGGGGATCAGGGTCCGCCCCTGTTCCGTCGCCCGCCGCTCCAGCCAGACATCCGTCTCGCTCTTGCCCGCCCCCATGACCACGATCTGCGGCGAGACCTCGCCGGGCAGGAAGGAGTCAATGTTGATATTGGCCACCGTCGTCTCCAGCGGCCAGACCGGATTGGCGGCATAGTATTCGGCCCCCAGCAGCCCCGCCTCCTCGGCCGTCCAGGCGGCGAACACCACCGACCGCTCGGGCGCCGCGCCCGCCTTGAACAGCCGCGCCAGTTCGATCAGCCCGGCCAGTCCCGTCGCATTGTCGACCGCCCCGTTATAGATGTCGTCGTCCCCCACCGGCGTCGCGCGGCCGTAGGCGTCCCAGTGGGCGCCGTAGAGCACCGTCTCGTCCGGATGCGTCGCCCCGGGGATGCGCGCCAGCACATTGCGGCTCTCGATCCGGTCGGCGGTCTGGCCGAAGTCGATCGACATCGTCACCCCGGTCAGGGCCACCGGCGTGAACTCAGGCGTCCGCGCCGCGTCGCGCAAGGCGGCGTAGTCGAGGCCCGCATCGCGGAACAGCTGCTCGGCGACCGGCCCCTGGATCCAGCCCTGGGCCGGGACCCGCTCGGCCTCCGGATCGGCCCGCACGATGTCGAATTTCGGGGCCGTCGACGACCCCTCCAGCACGCTCCACGGATAGCCGGCGCCGGCCGTGTCGTGGATCACCAGCACACCCGCCGCCCCGCGCCGCGCCGCCTCCTGGAATTTGTAGGTCCAGCGGCCGTAGAAGGTCATCGCATTGCCGTCGAACCGCCCCGCCACCGGATGCCCCTCGGGCGCGCCGAAGTCGGGGTCGTTGACGATGACCAGCAGGATCTTGCCCCGCAGGTCCATGCCCTTGAAGTCGTCCCAGCCCCGCTCCGGCGCGCTGACGCCATAGCCGGCGAACACCACCGCCGCGTCCGTGACCGTGATCCGGTCCACCGGCCGGTCGCTCGACACCAGCAGGTCCGGTCCCCGCGCCAGCGCCCGGCTCGCGCCGCCGCTGCTGACCGTGATCGTCGCCGACCCGGCCTGCCGCGTCCGCCCCAGCTGCGCCGTCTGCACCCACGACCCATCCGGCCCGCCCGGCTCCAGCCCCAGGGCCTGGAACTGGCCGACCAGATAGTCGACCGTCAGCTGCTCCCCCGGCGTCGCCACCCCGCGCCCCTCGAACTCATCCGACGCCAGCACCCGCACATGCTCATTCAGCCGCGCCGCGTCGGCCTGCTGGGCAAGGGCGGGGGAGGCCGTCAGGACGACGGCGGCGACGGCGGCGAGGAGGATACTGTGCTGGGTCATGCGACCGTTCTAGACCCATCCGTCAAAGGCCGTCACCCTCGGAACCGCGGCGCTGGCCTGCCCCTTGTCATCCCCGACGTGACAGAGACCAGTGGCGCGCCGAAGCGGTCATGCGGAATGTCTGTTGAGCCCACCGTCGGAAGCGGACTGTCGCCTGACGCTCGTTACCCGTCACAATCCGAAGAAATCACGCTCCCTGTTCGCGCCCTTCCCTTTCCAGCCAGCCAAGGGGACAGACCCTTGCACCGCCACCGTGTTCCATAAAACGAATGCACCCATTGCTGACCGTCTCGAAGCACCGTGGATTACGGCTCGGTGAAAATGCCGGAAGCTACGTGCGCGTGCCCCAGCAGCCTCCAGTTTCCGTTATGGACCTCAGCGACGTTCGTCCACGAACCAATGACCACCACCGCGCTGCCCTAACTCGATTCAGGCAACGGCAGCCCCTGCTTCCGCGCGACCGTAGCGAGATCCACCCGACGGGAGACCTCGAACCACCGGAACAGCAGCGAGATGTGATTGCGCACCGTGAAATGCGACAAGCCCAGTGCTCTGGCGATCTCCTTGTTTGACAGCCCCTGTCCAAGCAGACCGAGGATCCGGATCTGGCGCTCAGTCAGCGCGTCAGACGCGTTCGGCACACCGGGCGACCTGCAGTGACGCCAGAGCCGACGCACCGTCTGGAGCAGTCGGTCTTCTGAATAGGGCTTGGTCAGAAAATCAGCCGCCTCCAGGTCGAACGCCATCGATGCGTATTCGGGGCCCGCTGCAACGAAGACCAGTCCCTGCCGATACACTGAAGGACCGTCCCGCTCGGCCAGACGCCTGCTCTCCGGCATCGTTATGTCGACGAAAACAGCGTCGAGCGCCAGGGCGGGGCTTTCCAGGACGAAAGTGTTCGCCGTCGGGCATTCGAGGACCACCGACGTGCGCGGCGTGACCGTCCGGCTCAACAACTGGTTCAAGCGAGACCTGGCGGCGTCGTCCGGGTCCACGATCGCGACCTTCAGGGGACCTGCCGCCTTCTCAATCATCCGAATGGAGTTGATCACGCGTCAGCGCTTTCTCATTTACCGCCGACCGACGACCCCGCATCACGCCGCAGGCTGGCCCAGCAGGCGAGCGCGACGACGAGACCGAGGGCGATGCGAAGGATGTCGAGATACAGTCTCGGCACCTCGAGCTGCAGATTACCGATGATGCCCTCCTGGATGGAGTTCAAAGCCGCGTGCCCAAGGGCGGCCGGCCAGAAGCTTCCGGACCGGATGGTCAGCCAGCCGAAAAGGAAGGACAGGCTGAGGGTCTGCAGTGGAAAAAGGACGAAGGTCCCCAGGATCGGATAGTCGGGATAGTTGTAGCCGGCGAGCAGCACGGGCAGATGGTAGGCCCACCAGATGGCGGCCAGGAGCAGGAGCCCCCGGGTCACGCCGATACGGCGGATCAGATGTCCTTGCAGGAAGCCGCGCCAGGCGAACTCCTCGCCGGCCGTGACCCCGAGGGTGATCACGGAGAAGACGACGGCCGTCGCGGCGACGTTGCCCAGAAAGAGAGGCCATGCCTGGAAGCCATCGCCCAGAACCCAGGGGCCTCCGGTTGTTGTGACTCCGCGCCCTTCGAAGGCGAACCATCCCGACGTCGCCAACCCGCTGCCGACCAGAATGGCCAGGATCACGAAAGCGATAATGGTCGGGATGAAGACACCCAGAGGCAGATAGGCGACGCGGCCGACTTTCCAGAGCAGGCCCGCACGCGCGGCGGGGTTGAAGAAGATGAACGCCAGGGCAATCACGCTGGGCGACCACATAACGGCCATGAGCATTATGACGGTCTGCGGACTGTCCAGGCCCCAGCGCTGAACGGCGACGATCTGCAGGGTCCAGGAGACCGCCAGGGCCAGTCCCGTGAACAGGGCGATCGATCGCCACCCCATGGTGAGGGCCGTACGGGGGGAGGCGGCTGGCGACAGAGATTCAGGCATGAGACCGTTCCTCGAAGAAAGGCGGCGCACGCCGCGGAGGGGCTGGGAAAAGGCATTGCGCAGCGGACCCCGCCCCGAACCACGCTGTTCGCGGCAGGTACCGGTGGCGACACATGAGGCAGGGGTCCCGTTGCCCGGCTGGTCCGGACGGGCGCTGCCGCCGGCACCGGGATCAGACAGGCGCCAGGACGTCCGGGATCAATGACGCGGAGGCGCCGGGTCGGCGGGCAGTCACCCGGGTCCCGTCGGGGGCCGACCCCGTCGCGGTGCCATCCAAGGGACGACCGAAGACAGAAGCAGTCTGCCCGCGATGAAGATCAGCGTAAGAACCACGGCGGCCGACGGAAACAGCCAGAGACCAAGAAGCTCGCGGGCTGAGGCCGGGTCATCGATGACTCCGATGAACGCGGTCCCGGGGCCGACCCAAAGGCCCGCATGGACGGGGTCGAAGATCTTCAGCGCCACCACCAGGACAATGACGCCCGCGAGGATGGCCAGCAGGATCAGGGCCAGCAGGGCGATGGCGGCGCCGACGCTTCGGTGTGCGCGATTGGCCACGAACCGGGCGAGGTCGCCGGCGCGCTGGGATCCCAAGGCTTCGTAGGCCTCGATCTCGTCGACGAAGCGGCGGGCATGGCGCTCGGCCGGACCGAATTCGCTCAGGACCTGCTGAACGGATCCGCCCGACGCCATCCGGTCCTCGATGTGCGACCGGGTCTCGCGGACAATATCGTCGCGTTCGCGCACCGGCAGGTGGCCCAGCGCCCAGCCCAGACGGCTTAGCCAGCGTTCAAGCTCGGCCTGATCGGTCATGGCCGGACTCTCCTTTCAAGAAAATGGGTCAGCCGGGAAGACATCTCCGACCAGCTGGCGCGCTGGGCCCGTAGCTCTTCGCGCCCGGCATCGGTGATCGCATAGTATTTTCTGGGGCGGCCGTTCTGCGGGTCGAGTCGCCACTCGGCTGCGGTCCAGCCCGACTTCTCGAGCCTGTGGAGCAGGGGGTAGACCGCCCCTTCGGCAAGCTGAAGACCTGCGTCGCTGCGGAGGCGCTCCAGGATTTCGAGCCCGTAACAGGCTTCTTCGTCGAGCAGGCTCAGCAGCGCCAGCTCAGCCAGGCCCTTCAGCATCTGGGTTCGCTGGACCGAGTCGTGTTCAAGTGCGGGGTTGTGTTTCAATGACATCTTGTAATGCAAGATATCGTGATTTTCAGATTTGGCAAGCGCATGGTTGCTCCGTCGCACCGTCCGACTGAGCCAACGTCCAGCATCGTGGGAGACGTCCGCTACGGGTCGAGCGCAGACCTCTTGCACCGACACCCCTGTCGAGCGCTACCGCCCCTCCAGCCAGCCCAGCACCCCGTCCGCCGCCACCACGCCTGAGGCCATCGACGCCTGCAGCAGATAACCCCCCGTCGGCGCCTCCCAGTCCAGCATCTCGCCCGCGACGAACACGCCGGGCATCGCCGTCAGCATCAACCCCTGATTCATCTGGTCCAGCCGCACCCCGCCCGCCGAGGAGATCGCCCGCGCCAGGCCCTGCACCCCCGTCAGCGTCAGCCGCACCGCCTTGATCCGCTTGGCCAGCTTGTCGGCCCCCGCCGGCAGCTCTCCGGGGATTTCCCGCAACAGCCCGACCGCGACCGGCGACAGGCCCGCCACCTTCCGCAACCAGTTGGTCGCGCTGTCCTTGCCGCGCGGCTTCGCCAGCCGCCCCGCCAGAGCCTCGACGGTCAGATCGGGCCGCAGGTCGACGGTCAGGCTCGCCAATCCGTCCCGCGCCACCGCCTCGCGCAGCGGCGCCGACAGCGCATAGACCGCCCCGCCTTCCAGCCCGTAGCGGGTCACCATCGCCTCGCCGCGCACGGTCCGGTCGCCGTGCGTCAGGGCGACGGGCTTCAGAGGCTGGCCCGCGAACCGGTCCGCGAACACCTCGGACCAGGCCACGTCGAAGCCGACATTCGACGGCCGGAACGGCGCGACCGCCACGCCTTCCGCCTCCAGCCAGTCACGCCAGCTCCCGTCCGACCCCAGCCGCGGCCAGCTCGCCCCGCCCAGGGCCAGCATTACCGCATCCGGCGTCTCGACCCGCTCGCCGTCCGGGGTGTCGAACACCCAGCCGCCGTCGCGACGACCGATGAGGCGCGACCGCGTCCGTACCTCCACCCCCAGCGCGTTCAGCCGCCCCAGCCAGGCCCGCAGCAGCGGCGACGCCTTCATCGCCCGTGGAAACACCCGCCCCGACGAGCCCGTGAACGTCGCCTGCCCCAGTCCCTCGGCCCAGCCGATCAGATGGGTCGGCGAAAACATCTCCAGCCAGGGCCCGACCACGCCCGCCGCATCGCCATAGCGGCCGGTGAACGGCGCGATGTCCTCCGAATGGGTCAGGTTCAGCCCGCCGCGCCCCGCCATGAGGAATTTCCGCGCCACGGACGGCATGGCCTCATGCACCGTCACGGCCACACCCGCCCGCGCCAGCCGCTCGGCGGCCATCAGCCCGGCCGGCCCGGCCCCGATGATGTGTACGGTCCTGTTTGTGTCGCTCATGGCCGACCCACTACCCTGTTCCGAGGCGAACGTCCGGCGAAAGCGGGTTCTTCACAACGGGCACAACGGGGTCACAAAGGACACAATGGGTCCCGGGATGAGGAAGGCCCTGGACCCGCCGTCGATGAATTGAGACGAATGATGATCGAGGCCAGGGCCTCGATCGGATCAATGCGGCGAACGCCTCAATCCCCGGCAAACGGATCAAGTCACGGACGTCGGCACACACCCGGTCCCGTCGTGTCCGTTGTGACCCCGTTGTGCCCGTTGTGATGAACCTCCATGCCGCAGGGCGAAAGAAACCGCTCCGGGAACCCCCGAAACCCGCATACGCTCATCCCCCATGAGCGTCGCCTTCACCCGCGAGGAAGATCTGGAGGCCACGGCCGCCGATCTTCCCGACCGTCCGATTTCGCCCCATCCGAACCTGGTCACGAGGGCGGGCCTGGCGTTGATCGAGGCCGCCCTGGCCTCGGCCCGCGCGGCCTATGCCGCCGCCCAGGCGAAGGGCGACATCGAGGCCGACCGCACCGCCATGGCCCGCGCCACCCGCGACCTGCGCTACTGGTCGGCCCGCCGCGCCACGGCGCAGCTGGTCGAGACCGAGCCGGAGGGCCGGGTCCGCTTCGGCGGCTCTGTCACCCTCGAACGCGCCGACGGCCGCACCCAGACCTGGCGGATCACCGGCGAGGACGAGGCCGACCCCGCCGCCGGTTCGGTCAGCCACGTCTCGCCCCTCGCCGTCGCCCTGATGAACAAACAGGTCGGGGACGAAGCCGTCGTCGCCGGCCAGGCCGTCGAGATCATCGCCGTCGATTGATCGTCAATGGTTGCCCCGGCTCCCCGCTTGCCCCACCCTGTGGGCAGACGGCGCTGGCGTAGCGCCTCCTGCGCTCAAGTAGCGCGAAGCGCGGTAGCGCAACGAAAAGAGAAAGAGCCGCCCATGGCCCGAAAGCCCAACTACAGTTTCGAGCGTCAGGAACGCGATCGCGCGGATGCCAAAAAGGCCGCCGAAAAGGCCGCCGCCAAAGCCGAAAAGAAAGCCGCCGCCGCCGCCCGCAAGGAAGCCGGCCTGCCGCCGCTCGAGGACTGACGACACCCGGACAAACGGTCGCGCCGCGCCGGGGCGGGCGTGCCGGGCATTGCGTGTCTGCACGCCCCGGCTATGGTCGCGTCATCCCGAGCAACAGGATTGTGACTCATGCGCTACCGTCTCGTATCGTTCGCCGCCCTTCTGGCGGCCATCGCCCCGGCCGCCCCGGTCCTGGCCTGGTCTCACGATACGGCGGCGCCGGTCGCGGTCATCTCCGCCCCCGCCCTGCCGCAGGCCGCCCCGCTGCAGGGCGCGCCCGTCGCCGACCTGGTCGCCCGTGTCGACATCCCCTGGTCGCGGTTCCAGCTCGACAACGGCCTGACCGTCATCGTCCACGAGGACCGCAAGGCCCCGGTGGTCGCCGTGTCCATCTGGTACAATGTCGGCTCCAAGGACGAGCCCGCCGGCTCCACCGGCTTCGCCCACCTGTTCGAACACCTGATGTTCGGCGGCTCGGAGAACTCCCCGCAGAGCCACATCCAGGCCATGAACGCCGCCGGCGCCACCGGCCTGAACGGCACCACCTGGTTCGAC